>JAEYGD010000179.1 GCA_023402505.1 Actinomycetes bacterium | reverse complement strand
GCATTGGGGGGCGGCGGTGGGGGTGGGTGGGGTGTGGGGTGGGTGGGGAGAATGGGGGGTGTGGCGGTGGAGATGAGTCGGGAGCGGTTCGAGGAGTTGGTCGGCGACGCGCTCGACGAGGTCCCGGAGGAACTGCTCCGCCTGATGAGCAACGTGGTCATCCTGGTCGAGGACGACCCGCCCCCCGGCGAGGACCTGCTCGGCCTGTACGAGGGGCACGCGCTCACCAACCGGGGCTGGGACTACTCCGGGGTGCTGCCGGACCGCATCCTGATCTACCGCAACCCGATCCTGCGCATCTGCGACAACGAGGACGACGTGGTGGACGAGGTCGCCGTCACGGTGGTGCACGAGATCGCCCACCACTTCGGCATCGACGACGAACGCCTGCACGAGCTGGGCTGGGGCTGAGCCGCCGTCGCCGCGGTGCGTCGGCGCCCGCTCGTTGCGGTGCTCCCCTACCGTCGGGCGCAAGGCACCCGTGAACTGTAGGAGGCACGTCCATGCGCAGCGAGCTCTTCTCCTCGGAGAACCTGGAGAAGGAGTCCGCCCAGCCCGGTATGCGGCTGCAGAACTCCAAGATGCTCAAGATCGAACTCAACGGCGAGGCGATGGCCCGGGTCGGCTCGATGGTCGCCTACCAGGGGCACGTGCAGTTCCAGGCACTCGGCTCCGGCGGGCTCGGCAAGTTCCTCAAGCAGAAGCTCACCGGCGAGGGCGTGCCGCTGATGAAGGTCACCGGCCAGGGCGACGTCTTCCTGGCCGACTTCGCCAAGGACGTGCACCTCATCGAGTTGGAGCCGGGTGACGCGCTGTCCATCAACGGCTCGAGCGTGCTCGCCTTCGACTCCACCCTCCAGTACGACATCCGCATGGTCGGCGGGGCCGGGATGGCGTCCTCGTCCGGGCTGTTCAACTGCGTCTTCACCGGGCAGGGACGGATCGCCATCACCACCAAGGGCACGCCGGTCGTCCTCAACGTGGACGCGCCGACCTACGTCGACCCGCAGGCGGCGGTGTGCTGGTCGGCGAGCCTCCAGACCGGCTACCACCGGGCCGAGCAGCTCGGCCTGGGCACGCTGCTCGGCAGGCGTACCGGCGAGGCGTTCACGATGAGCTTCGCCGGTCAGGGCTTCGTGGTCGTCCAGCCCTCCGAGGAGCCGCCGGTCATGGGCAGCGGCACGCAGGAGCAGCAGGGCGGCCTCCTCGGCGGCCTGCTCAGTTGAGGTCCCGGGCGCTCCGCCGTCGCGCGGGGCGTCCGCTGGGGTGAGGTCGCCGCGCGGGGCGCCCGCTCAGGTGAGGTCGCCGCGGCGCAGCCGGGCCAGCCAGGCGGCGGCGTCGGCGTAGTCGGCGTCGGAGAGACCGGCCGGCGCGGGGACCGGCCGGTCACCCGTCGCGGCGGTCCAGCGGTGCCGGGGGTACGACCCGAGGAACCGTACGTCCGCGCAGACCCGGCGCAGTCCCTGCAACGCCTCGCCGAGGCGGACGTCGGCCACGTGACCGGTGCAGTCGAGGAAGAACACGTACCGGCCGAGCGCTTCGCCCGTCGGGCGGGACTCGATGCGGGTCATGTTGACGCCCCGCACCGCGAGCTCCATCAGCACCGACAGCAGCGCGCCCACCCGGTCGTGGGCGATGTAGACGGCCAGCGAGGTGACGTCGTCCCCGGTGGGCGGCGGGGGCGGCCCGGGCCGGGAGAGCAGCGCGAACCGGGTCACCGCGTCCGGATGGTCGGCGATCTTGTCGGCCAGCACCTCCAGCCGGTGCCGGGTCGCACCGATCGGGGCGCAGATCGCCGCGTCGTACTCGCCGCCCGCCGCGCCGGCCGCCGCCGCCCCGTTGGAGAGCACGTCGACCACCGCGGCGTCCGGTAGGTGCGCCCGCAGCCAGCCCCGGCATTGGGTGGAGGCCTGCGGGTGGGCGGCGACGCTGCGGACCCCGTCGAGGCGCGTGCCGGGACGGGCGCCGAGCACGAACTCCACCGGCAGGATCACCTCCCGTGTGATCACCAGCGGGTCGCCCTCGGCCAGCTCGTCCAGCGTCACCCCGACGGCGCCACCGATCGAGTTCTCCAGCGGCACCAGCGCCGCGTCCGCCTCCCCGGCCCGTACGCTCTCCAGCGCCTCGCCGACGCTGCGGGCGGGCGTCCGGCTGGCCCGCTCGGCGGCGGGGATGGTTCGCAGCGCCTGCTCGGCGAAGGTGCCCTCGGGCCCCAGGTAGACGAAGCGGGTCGGCGGTGTTCCGGGCATGGCGACAGCCTACGCACCCGGCCCGGTGAGCGGGCCGGCGTCGCAGGCCAGGGTGCGGATGCCGACCGGCGCGGCGACCCGGACCTCGACCGTGCAGACGTCGGTCCCGGCGGTGACCAGGCGCGGTGCCGTTCCGCTGCCCCGGGTCACCACCAGGAGCGGCTCGTAGCCGGTGACGTCGAGGACGGTGTAGTGCCAGTCGTCCGCGCAGAGCGGCCCGGTCCGGACCCGGACCCGCGCGTCGCGGGGCAGCACGTCACGCCCGCGCACCAGGCCGGTGACGCGCTGGCCGGAGGGGCCGGCGGTGCACGCGACGGCGACCAGGCCGCCGGTGGCGGTCGGGGTCGGCAGGCCGGGCAGCCCGGTCGGCAGCCCGGTCGGCAGAGGGTTCGGAACGGCGGTCGGAGTGCCGGCCGGGGTGGGCGCGGCGGTCGGGGCGGCCCGGGTCGGCGTGGGATCGCGCAGTTCGGGTGGGGCGCCGCAGCCCGCCGCCGCGGACACCGCCGCGAGCACCGCGACGGCGATCAGCCGGTGTCGGCGGGGGAACGGGCGGTCGGCGGCGCGACGCGGTGGGGTGGGCGGCACGGACGATCCTCAGGGCATCGACGAAGGTCGTTTCGGCCGGGGCGGGCCGAGCCCATCGTAGGAGCATCCGGCGGCCGGGTGAAGGCACCCTAGGTGATCACCCGGTGCCCGGCCCGGTCCAGCGCCGTCACCGCCTCGTCGAGGCGTACGGCGGGGACCAGCACGTAGTCGGTGTCGTAGGTGGAGAACGCCACCACGGTGACCCGGGCCTCGGCCAGCGGGTCGACGAGCGCGGCCAGGGTGCCGGAGACGGCAAGACCGAGCGGGCCGGCCACCCGCAGGCACCGCCAGGCGGTCTCGGCCGGCTCGGGCGCCCGGGTCGCGGGGCAGATCACCGACACGCCGTCGACTGTCCAGCTGATCGTGACGACGTCGCCGTCGCTCAGCCCGCCCGACAGGTCGGGCGGCAGGGCGGAGCCGGCCGCGAGGCGGCAGACGGCGTACTCACCCGGCAGCAGAGCGATATCCAGCATGAAGGCACCTTACGGCCTGGGCCGGCAACCACCCCAGCTTCACGTGTGCGGCGCACACCACACGCCGCCCAGCTCAGACCTCGGAGAAGAAGGTGAGCGAACCGGCGACCGCCCCGTCGCGCAGGACGGGGGTCGAGATGGCGTCGACGGTGGCGTCCGGCACGTCGGGCGAGATCCCCTCGATGCGCAGGAGCCCGCGGGCCAGACGACCGGAGGAGAGGGCGAGCAGCGGCGGGATCTTGTCGATCTCCGGCTCGGTCAGCTCGCCCCGGTTGGCGGTGAAGTCGAGCAGCCGCAGGCCGCCGTCGAGCAGTGGCTGCCCGATCACGTCCCGCGGGGCGCCCAGGCAGAGCAGCTCGCAGCCGGACGCGGAGACGGCGACCACCCGGGTGTCGGCGTCGATCAACAGGCAGGGCTCGTCCGCCCGGGAGACGGTCGCGGACCACCGGCCGACGTTGTCGGACCCCTGCTCTGTGGGTGTCCCTGCCGTCGGCACGAACACTTCCGAGAGCGAGAGTTCGACGTGGGCCACCGAGCCTCCTATGTACACCGACGGTCTGTCCACGCTAGCTGGTCCCGTGGCCGGCCGCTGACCGCGCCGAGGTCACCGGGCCGCCGGTGGTAGTGGTTCGGATCCCGCCCGGGCGGCCGGTGACGGCGCGACCGGCGGGGTGCCGACCGGACCCGGGTCGCGTGGCGTCGCGGCTGACGTTACCGCCGGCTGACCGGCTTGTCAGCGGCCGTTCGGCCCTCCTCGTACCACCGGTAGTCGGCCGCCGGTCGGTAGCTGCCGTTCAGCCAGGTGGCCGGGTGCTGCGCGACCCGCGAGAGCTTCTCCGCCGTGGCCGGGCTGATGCGGTTGCCGGCGGCGACGAGCAGCCGGTCCAACTCGCGGTGGGTGGCCATGAGGCAGTCCTTCGGGAGGCCGTAGACGCTGATGACGCCGGAGCCGACGAAGGTCAGCACCGGCGTCACCGGGACCGGCAGCCCCACGGCGTCGCTCAGGGCCTTGCTGGCCCGCTTGGCGTCGCGGCGGGCCTCCGCCACGTACGGCGGGCGCTTGCCGTTGATCTGGACGACGTCACCGGCCACCAGGACCCGGGCCCGGCCGTGGTCGGCGATGGTGACCGCGTAGAGCCCGCTCGGGCCGATGGCGAGGAAGCCGGCGCGGTCGTCGCCGCCGTGCTCGCGCAACAGGTCGATGGCGTCGGTGCGGGGCCACTCGATGACGTGCCAGGCCGGACCGAGGTGGTCGAGGCGGCCCAGCGCCCGCGCGCCGGCCGCCTCCAGCCGCCGTGCCCCCCGCTCCGCCCGCAGGCGTCGGGCCCACTCCAACGGGGACGGACGGGCGGGTGTGAGAGCCCCCGGGGCCTCCGCCCGGGGATGCGGCACCGCGACGGGCGGCAGTGCCCGGGCGGACGGTACGGCTCGACGAGCGGGGAAGACAGTCATCGCGACCTCCGGCAAAAGGTCCCTCGAAGTTATGTCCCCACTACCCTACGTTGCCAGCCGGGGGGGTCGGCAAGTTGGAGCGCCGGAGTGACTGTGGATGAATGCCACTTTCATCCACAGTCGTTTTGCCGGATGCCGAGAAACCCTGCCCTAGGCTGCCAGAGTGACCCACCACGTGGACAGTGAGGTCGGTCGCCTCGGCACGGTGATGCTGCACCGTCCGGGGCCCGAACTGGCCCGGCTCACCCCCCGGAACAACGACTCGCTGCTGTTCGACGCCATCCCCTGGGTGGGCCGCGCGCAGGAGGAGCACGACGCGTTCGCCAACGCCCTGCGCGAACGCGGCGTCGAGGTGCTCTACCTGGCGGAGCTGCTGGCCGAGACGCTCGCCGTCGCCGACGCCCGGGCGGAACTCACCGAGCAGGTGCTGCGCTCGCCCCGGCTCGGCGACCAGTTGCGCGCCCGGGTCGCCGACCACCTCGCGTACCTCGACCCGGCCGCACTGGCCGACGTGCTCGTCGCCGGCCTGGCCCACGAGGAGCTGCGGATCAGCCGCGACCGGCCGGGCGGGCTGGTCTACACGCTGATGGACCGGCACGACTTCGTCATCGACCCGCTGCCGAACCTGCTCTTCACCCGGGACTCGTCGGTCTGGGTCGGCGACCGGGTCGCGGTCACCAGCCTGGCGATGCCGGCCCGGCGCCGGGAGACCACGCTCACCGACGCGATCTACCGCCACCACCCCCGCTTCGCCGGCACCGGGTTCGTCTACCACCCCTGGATGGAACACCTCGAAGGCGGCGACGTGCTGCTGCTCGCTCCCGGCGTACTGGCGGTGGGGGTGGGCGAGCGGACCACGCCGGCGGGCGCCGAACGCCTCGCCCGCCAGGTCTTCGCCGCCGGGCTGGCGCACACCATCCTGGTCGTGCCGATCGCCCAGGAGCGGGCCACCATGCACCTCGACACCGTCTGCACGATGGTCGACGTCGACGCCGTGCTCATGTACCCGAACATCGCAAGCACGCTGTCGGCGTACACCGTCATCGCCGGCGCCGACGGCGAGGACCCGCGGGTGGACGGGCCGGCGCCGTTCCTGCGGGCCGCCGCCGACGCGATGGACCTGGACCACCTCCGGGTGATCGACACCGGCCTGGACCCGGTCACCGCCGAGCGGGAGCAGTGGGACGACGGCAACAACACGCTCGCCCTCGCGCCCCGGCTGTGCGTCGGCTACGAGCGCAACACGGAGACGAACCTCCAGCTCGAACGGGCCGGCATCGAGGTCATCCCGATCGCCGGCTCCGAACTGGGCTCCGGCCGCGGCGGACCCCGGTGCATGTCCTGCCCCCTGATCCGCGACCCGCTGCGTGGCGGGGAGGCGGCCCTCAGCGGAGGGTGAGCTGGCGGCCCAGAAGGCCGTGACGGGCCCGGCGGGCCGCCGCGTCCAGCGGGGCCGGGTCCGCGAGCGCCTCGGCGTAGCGCTTGGCGAAGTCCGCCACCGGCTGCTCCCACTCGGCCGCCGGAACGGCCTCCGGCAGGTCCCAGACCGGTACGAGGCGGCCGTGCGCGCGGAACATCCCGGCGAACTTCGTCTGCTCGCCCAGCGTCAGCGTGCCCGCCGAGCCGAGCCGTGCCAGCGCGTCGAGGGCGGCGTCCTCGTCGTCGGCGAGCACCCAGCGCACGTGCGCCTTCTCCGGCACCTGACACCCGTACGCGGCGCGCGCCGCGGACAGCCGGACGGTCGGGTAGATGGCGGCGTTGGCGCGTTCCAGGGACGCCTGCACGGTCGGGTCGTCGGCCGCGCCCGGGTCGAGCCAGAACTCGAAGCCCTCGTGCAGGGTGATGTCCAGTGGCCCGTCGACCAGCACGTCCTGGAGGCGGGGACCCGGGCCGGGCAGCGGCGGCACCGCGACCTGACCGCCCGGCTCGGTACGCAGGGCGCAGAGCAGCGCGTCCGCCAGGTCCCGGGAGACGTCACCGGACTGCTGGTGGCGCTGGAGGCCGATGAAGACCCGCCCGTCCGGTTTGGTCATGGCCGGAGCCGCCATCGGCAGCACGGTGGCGAGCAGGACCTCCCGCTCGCCGAACTCCGCCACCAGGTCGGGGGCGAGGCGCAGCGGCGCGGAGGCGGCCGGCACCAGTTCGCGGAGAGCGATCCACTCCGACTCGTCGGTCAGCCCCTCGAAGGGTCGGGCCACGAAGATGTCCCGTACCTTCTCGCGCTTCCCGGTGTCCGCGGCCCGCTGGCTCTTTCGACGCTTGCTCACGGTCGGACAGCCTAGAGCCCGGCGCGTGCCGGCGTGGGGAGGACCCGGCGTTCCACCGCCGCCCCCGGCCCGCCGGTCAGGCGACGACCAGGTCGGGTGGGGCGAGCCCGGCGGGCTCGAACTCGGCCCAGACGCTCTGGCCGAGGCCGTCCCGGTCGACTCCCCACCGGTTGGACAGGCCGGCGACGATGTGCAGGCCCCGGCCGTCCATCGCGTCCGGGTCGGCCGTCCGCAGGCATGGTCCGGCGGAAGCGCCGCCGTCGGTTACCCGGAGCTGGACGCGGGGACCGGCCGGCGTGGCGCGCAGCCGCCAGGCCACCCGGATCACCCCGCCGGGCAGCGGGTCGGCGTGCCGTACGGCGTTGCCCACCAGCTCGGCGAGGACCGCCACCAGATCCGCGAGCAGGGTCGCCGGCACGATCTCGGCCAGCTCCTCGGCCAGCCGGTGCCGCGCCTGCCGTGCCCCCGTCCCGTGGTGGGGCACCACCACGCACCACGCCCGTTCGGGACTTTCCGTCGACACCGTCGCCCCTCCACACCCCCGCCACCGGTCAACCTCGGGGCAGCCGCACCTCTGCGACCGTACCGCCACCGGCCTTCGGCCGGAGGGATACCCATCCATTCTGCTGTTCAACGATCCGGCGGACGAGATAGAGACCGAGCCCGGCGCCCGGGAAACGGCGGCGGTCGCCGGAGTCGCCCTGCCAGAACCGGTCGAACGCGCGCTCCACGTGCTCCGGCCGGATGCCGATGCCCTCGTCCGCCACCCGGAAGGAGACGGTCTGCCCGTCGCCACCGGCGGTGACCGTGATCGGCGTGCCGGGCGGCGAGTACTTGCCGGCGTTCGTGCACAGCTCGGTCAGCACCGTCGCCAGGCTGGCGCGGTGGCCGAGCGCCTTCGGCAGCCCGGCCGGCAGGTCGAGCGTGATGCGGTGCCGCAGCTCGGCGGGGAAGTCCGACACCGCGGCGCGCAGGGCGTCACCCAGGTCGTACGGGGCCGGTGGCACCTCGCCCGGTCCCGCCTCGGTGGCGGAGGAGAGCAGCCGGTCGACGAGGCGGGCCAGCTCGTTGGCGCGCTGGCCGATCACCCGGGCGGCCATCCGCCGGTCGGCGTCGGTCAGCGACTCCCAGTGGTCGGTGAGGGTGTCCGCGTACCCCTTGATGACGGTGACCGGCGTGCGCAGCTCGTGGCTGGTCACCGCGACGAACAGGTTCCGGTCGTTGTCGCGGCGCTGCTGGTCGGTGATGTCGCGGAAGGTGACCACCCGCAGCGTGCCCGGACCGGGCAGCTCCCCCGAGGTGATCCGCAGCCAGCGGCCGTCCGGCAGCCGGTGGTCGAGCACCTGGCCCGGCGGGGGCAGCGGGAACGGCAGCGGGCGGTTGAGCGCCTCGCCGGCCGGGTGGCCGGTGACCTGGGCGGCGGCCGGGTTCCAGAGCCGCACGTGGCCGTCGCGGTCCACCACGGCCAGCCCGTCCGCCATCGCGGCGACGACCGGACCGTCGCCGTGTACGGGCAGGCCGCTCTGGTCGCCGTACATGTGGGCGATGCAGCTGGCGACGTAGCCGACCACGGCGTGCTGGTTGGGGCCGGGAACGTCGCCCTCGGCCGGGTAGAGGGCGTGCAGGCTGCCCACGGTGAGCCCACCGATCTCGGCCCGGGACACCACCATCCGGCACAGCCCCCGGTCGGCGAGTTCGCCGCCGAGCTTGCCGGTGAGGCGGTCGGTGTGGACCTGGCGCACCCGGGGACCGGAGAGCAGGCAGGTGGTGTCCGGGTCGTCGGCGGGCAGCGGGCGGCCGATGGCCCACTCCGCCGCTCCGGTGGCGGCGATCACCCGTCCGCCGGTGGGCGCGAACTCGACGAACGCCATCCCGGACGCGTCCAGCGCGGTCTGGGTGACCCGCAGCAGCTGGGTGAGGACCGGCAGGCCGGCGTCCCCAGAATTGATCATCTCGATGACCACGGTGTGGCCGGCGATGAGAGCGGGGAAGTCGGTGCGCTCCGGCATGCCCCCGAGTGTGCCCCGCCGACGGGATTTCCGGACATCCCCGTTCCGGCGCTCGCTCATCCCCGGACCCGGGCGAGGGCCCGGGCGGGACGGTCGGTGATGATGCCGTCCACCCCGGCCGTCAGCGCCAGCTCCAGGTCGGCGGGTTCGTTGACGGTCCAGACGTACACCTGGTTGCCGGCCGCCCGCAGCGCGGGCACCAGGTCCGGGCGGGCCCGCACCAGCGCGATGCCGGGGCCGGCGATCCGGGCGCCGAACGGCAGGCGGCCCAGCCGCAGCCGGCGCGGCACCACCTCCAGGAGCAGGACGGTCGGCAGCGCGGGGGCCAGCTCGCGGACGCGGCGGACCGCCAGCAACGAGAACGACATCACGGTGACCTGGACGGGGTGCTCCGGCCGGGGCTCGGTCAGCCCGTACCGGCGCAGCAGCGCGACCAGCCGTCGCTCGACGTCCCGGCCGTAGCGGGACGGGTGCTTCGTCTCGATCAGCAGCCGGACCGGCCGGCCGGCGGTGTGCACCGCGTCCAGCAGCCGTTCCAGGGTGAGCAGCCGGGTGTGCGACTCGTCCAGCACCTCGTCACCGTCGGCCGGCGCGCAGCCCGGGTGCCAGGACCCGAAGTCGAGGGCCTCCAGCTCGGCGAGCGTGCGGGCGCTGACCAGGCCGCGCCCGTTGCTGGTGCGGTCGAGACGGCGGTCGTGTACGCAGACGAGGTGCCCGTCGCGGGTCAGCCGGACGTCGCACTCCAGCCCGTCGGCGCCCTCCTCGAGCGCGCGCAGGTAGGCCGCGAGGGTGTGCTCCGGGAGGTCGTACGACGAGCCGCGGTGCGCGAAGACCAGGGGACGGCCCATGTGCGTGCTCCGGTCAGAGGACCCGGCCGGGCTGCCCGTCCTCGCCGACCACCGGGCGGCCGGCGGCGGCCCACTCGCCCATCCCGCCCTCGACGTTGCGCACCTGCTCCCAGCCGTTGCGCAGGAGGTAGGCGACGACCTGGGCGGAGCGCCCGCCGGACCGGCAGATGACCGCCACGTCGCGGTCGTCGGGCACCTCGGCCAGCCGGGACGGCAGCTCCATCATCGGCAGGTGGTGGGCGCCCGGAGCGTGGCCGGCGGCCCACTCGTCGTCCTCACGGACGTCGAGCAGGTAGGTGTCGTCGGCGATCTCGGGGACGGTCACGGTGGGTACGCGGGGTCCGAACACGATTACCAAGCCTAGGGCCTCGACCGCGCCGTGGCTCGCACGGGACCTCGGCACCGACCGGATTCGGCTGGTCACAGCCGGGTGACCCAGCGCGGGTTGGCCCGCGCCCACTCCGGCACCCGCCGGCCCCGGACGGCCTCGAAGAGCCCGGCGCCGCCGTTGTCGAGTACCACGTACGACACCTGGCCGATGGTCTGGGGGCTGGACGGCACCTGCACGCCGCGCAGGGCGTCCGCCGGCAGGTTGCGCAGCGCCATCACCAGGTCCTCCAGGGGTACGCCGTTGGTGTCCACGGTCAGCGACCCGCCCACGGCGCGGATCAGCTGGTCCAGCTTCACCGGGTTGGTCCGCAGCGACGTCTCGGAGGTGCGTTCCAGCACCGCCCGCAGCAGTTGCTGCTGGTGGGTCTGCCGGTCGTAGTCGCCGCCGGGCAGGTCGTAGCGCTGCCGGACGAAGTCCAGGGCGGTCCCGCCGTCCATCTGCTGGCAGCCGGGCGTGAAGACGCGACCGGTGTGGATCGAGCGGACCTCGGTGTCGACGCACATGCGTACGCCGCCGAGGAGGTCGATGACCTCGCGGAACCCGGAGAAGTCGATCAGGGCGGCGCCGTCGAAGCGGATCCCGGTCAGCCGGGCCAGGGTCGCCGAGAGCAGCCGGGTGCCCGGCAGCCCGCCGCCGCCGTACTCGTACGCCGCGTTGATCTTGTCTTGTCCGCCGCCGTAGCCGGGGGCCGCGGGGATGGCGACCAGCAGGTCCCGGGGTATCGAGACCAGGAAGGCCTCCCGCCCGCCGGCGGGGACGTGCACGATGAGGATGGTGTCCGACCGCCGGTCGGCGGCGTCGCCGCTGCGCCAGCGGTCGGTGCCGACCAGCAGGTAGTTGAGCGGCCCGTCCAGGTCGGTGCGGTCCTGGCGGGCGGTGGCGTCGAGCAGCTGCTCCTTGACGACCGCCCGGTCGTAGCGGTCGGTGAGCATTCGGAGGCCGACCACGGCCAGCCCGGCCAGCAGCACCAGGGCGAGGCCGAGGCCGAGCAGGAGGCGGGGCCAGCGGGGCCGTCCGGACCGGACACCCGCGCCGGCCCGCTCCCGTCCGTCCCCCGACCTGGACGTGGTTCCTCCCCGCCACCCGTACGCGAATCCTCTTCACGTCAGGCTACGGTCGGGACCACCCCCGGCGGGCGGGTTTCACCTGACCCGGACCGCTCACTTCCGGGTGGAGAGCACCTCCGGGTTGGCGACCACGAAATCGGCCAGCCGGTCCTCCTTGATGGCCCGGAACATCTCCAGGGTCTGCTCGCTGAGCGCCTCCCGGTTGTTGCCGTTGCCGTTGAAGGTGCCCCCGTTGGTACGCAGCATCGTGAGATCGCTGCCGCCGACCCCGCGCATGGTGAAGATGAAGTCGGCGATCGGCACGCCGCCGGTGTCCAGGACGAACGCCTCGCCAGCGGCCTTGATCAGCTCATTGATCTTGGCTGGGTTCCTCAGCGTCCCGTTCTGCGTCGCCTTCTTCGCCATCGCCTTGATCAGCTGCTGCTGGTTCTGCTGCCGGTCGTAGTCGCCGTCCTTGAGGCCGTAGCGCTGCCGTGAGTAGTCCAGCGCCGCCCAGCCCGCCATCTCCCGGCAGCCCTTCTTGTGGATCACGGGGGTCATCTGCTTGCCGGTCTTCTTCGCGTCCGCGTTCCACATCGGCTTGCCGTCGACGTAGACCATGTGGTGCGACTTGACCTCCTGGCTGACGCAGATGCGTACCGAGCCGAGGGTGTCGATGATCCGCTTGAAGCCACCGAAGTTGATGATCGCCGCCCCGTCGAAGCTGACCCCGGTCAGCTGCTTGATCGTCTGCGCGGTGAGCTGGGCGCCACCCTCCCAGCCGCCACCGTTGCGCACGCCCGCCTGGAACGCGGCGTTGATCTTGTCGACCCCGCCCCGGTAGCCGCTCTTCTTGAACGCCGGGATCTGTACCTCGGTGTCCCGGGGGATCGAGATCAGGTACGCCTGGTCGTGGGTCGCCGGGATGTGCAGCACGATGATGCTGTCCGCGCGTACGTCGTCCGGGGACCACGACGCGCGCGCGTCCACCCCGAGCAGCAACATGTCGATCGGGCCCTTGAGGTCGGCGCCGCCCTCCGCGTCCGACTTGCCGGCGTCACCGAGCAGGTTGCGCTGGTCGATGTTGCCGGTCGCCTGGTCGATCATCACCTTGCCGCCGACGAGCGCGACACCGCTGGTCAGCATCAGGACCGCGCCGAAGATCAGCGTGATCCGCGCCCAGAGCGGGTCCTTGCGGCCGCGCTTCCGGGCGGGGGGTGCGGCGGGTGGGCGACCGCCGGGCTGGGCGGGGATGGTCGCGGGCATCCGGGCCGATGTGCGGGGTGTATCCAGTGCCGGTGGGCGGCCGCTGGTCTGAACCGGCATGCATGCTCCAGCTGGATGATCGGGGGGCGGGATCACTGTACGGACGCTTTCCCGTCCTGGCGAGTTCATCCAGGGGTCAAAATGCCGCCATCCCGGCCGTCCGGTCAGAAAATCGGCCGAACGGATAGGGCGACTGCGGACGGTCGGCGGCTGGTGCCGGGTGTCGAAGGATCAACCGCCGTCGGCGGGGACCTTCGTCGACGCCAGCCGTCGCGGACTCAGTTGCCGCCGTCCTTCTTCTGGTTCGCCTTGACCCAGTCCGCCATGGTGTCCGCGGACATCGCCTTGTACATGGCGAGCGCCTTCTCCCGGTCGGAGACCACGACCGACTCGCCGTTGATGGTCTGGCTGCCGTTGTGCGGGCTGGTCACGAAGGTCAGGTTCTCCCCGCGCAGGCTGCGGAACTGCACCGCCATGTCGAGCAGGGAGAAACCCTCGTCGACGGTGACCGCGGCGGTGACCGCCTTGAGGAAGTTGTTGAGCTTGACGGGGTTGGTGAGCGTACCGGTGCTGGCCGCCTTGTCCATCAGCGCGCGCAGGAACTCCTGCTGGTGCCGCATCCGGTCGAAGTCGCCGTTCGGGAACTGCTTGCGCTGCCGGATCCAGTCCAGCGCCTCGGCGCCGTTCATGTGGTTGACGCCCTTGGTGAACGTCCGGTACGGCTTGTGGATCGAGGTGATCGTCCGCTCCACCTTGAGGTCGACCCCGCCCAGCGCGTCGGTGACCTCCTTGAACCCCGCGAAGTCGATCGCCATGACGTGGTCGAGGTGGACGTCGGTGAAGCACTCCACGGTACGGACCGCCAGGGGCAGCCCGCCGAAGGCGAACGCCGCGTTGATCTTGCCCCGCTGGGCCGAACCGCAGTCCGCGTTGGCGCTCTGCGGGATCGGCACGTACAGGTCACGCGGGATCGACACCAGGTAGGCCTCCTGGTGGTTGCTCGGAATGTGCATCACGATGATCGTGTCCGCGCGCCACTTGCTCGCCTCGTTCACCGGGGCGTCCGGGTCCCGCGAGTCGCTGCCCACCATCAGGATGTTCAGTGCGCCGTCGACCGCCTTCGCCGGCCGGCCCCCGGTGATCTCCGAGAACGGGTCGGTGCGGGCCAGATCGTCGTCCAACCCACGGGCGTAGAACCAGGCACCGGTGGCGCCGAGCAGCGCCAGCACCAGCACGGCGACACCCGCCACCAGGGCGATCCGGCCCCAGCGCGGCCGCGGGCCGCGCCGCTCGGGCCGGCCACGGTCGCCGCCGCCGAAGTCGCCCGGACCACCGGGACCGGCGGGGCCGCCGGGACCGCCCGGCACCGGTTCGTCACCGGCCTGGGGATACCAGCGGGTCCCGGCGGCCCGGGCACGTCCGGTGGCGCCGGAACCGGAGCCCGGCACCGGCGCACGCCCGGCGCTGCGGTGCAGGTGCGGGAGCGGGAAACCGGCGGGCATGGTCGCTGACATGTAACTCAGGGTACGTAGCGGCGGCCACCGTCGCCCTGAAGCGGCGCGGGGGGTCGCCCACCCCGCGGCTACCCTAGGCGCTCGCGAAAATACTCGATCGTGCGTCGCAGCCCGTCTTCGGGCGTCACCTGGGGCTCGTACCCCAGGAGTTCCCGGGCGAGAGTGAGATCGGGCCGGCGCATCTCCGGGTCGTCGGCAGCCCGGGTGATGTAGGTCACCTCGGACCGGCTGTCGCACAGCGAGACGATCGTCTCGGCCAGCTGCCGCATGCTCATCTCGTGCTCGGTCCCGCAGTTGACCGGGCCGGTCTCGGTGGAGTCGAGCAGCAGCAGGATGCCGCGGACCAGGTCGTCGACGTAGCAGATGGAGCGCGTCTGGTTGCCGGTGCCGTGGACGGTGATCGGCTCGCCGCGCAGCGCCTGCGAGATGAACGTCGGGATGGCGCGCCCGTCGTCCGGCCGCATCCGGGGACCGTACGTGTTGAAGATGCGGACGACGGCGACGTCCAGGCCACGGCTGCGGTGGTACGCCATCGTGGCGGCCTCGGCGAACCGCTTCGCCTCGTCGTACACGCTGCGGACGCCGATCGGGTTGACGTTGCCCCAGTACGTCTCGCGCTGCGGATGCTCCTTCGGGTCCCCGTACGCCTCGGACGTGGAGGCCATCAGGAACCGGGCGCCGTCGGCGACCGCCCGGTCGAGCAGGTGCAGGGTGGCGACCGAACCGACCCGGAGGATCTCCACCGGCAGCTTCTCGAAATCGGTGGGGCTGGCCGGCGACGCCATGTGCAGGATCGCGTCGAACCGCTCGGCGAGCGCCGGGTGGGCGGGCAGCCCGTCGGAGATGTCGGCCTCGACGAGCGTGAAGGTCGGCGTGTCCGCCAGGTGGCCGACGTTCTCCTTGGAGCCGGTGACGAAGTTGTCTACCGCCACGACCGTGCAACCGCGGGTGATCAGAGCGTCCACCAGGTGCGACGGCACGAAACCCGCGCCGCCGGTGACGAGGATGCGGTGACCGGGCCCGAAGCGCTGCACAACCTTCATGCCGGTCAGCCTACCGAGCGGCCCGGCGGGCGGGCCGTGCACCGGGCACGGCCCGCCCGCGGTGCTCAGTGCGCGCCCGCGCCGGTGAGCGAACGCACCTCGAGCTCGGCGTACTTGTCCTCGTCGCGCTCCTTGGAGATGACCGTGCCGATCCACCCGCAGAGGAAACCGAACGGGATGGAGAGGAGGCCCGGGTTGGACAGCGGGAACCACTGCCAGTCCTGGTCGGGGAACATCGCGGTCGGCGCCCCGGAGACGACCGGGGAGAAGAACACGAGGAACACCGCCGCGAACAGGCCGCCGTAGATGGCCCAGACCGCTCCGGAGGTGTTGAACCGCTTCCAGAACAGGCTGTAGAGGATCGCCGGCAGGTTGCCGGACGCGGCCACCGCGAAGGCGAGCGCCACCAGGAAGGCGACGTTCAGGTTCTGGGCGAAGATCGAGAGGACGATCGAGATCGCGCCGATCACCAGGGCGGAGATCCGTGCCACCGTCACCTCCTGCCGCTCCGACGCCTGCCCGTCCTTGATGACGTTGGCGTAGAAGTCGTGCGCCAGGCTGGACGAGGAGGCCAGGGTCAGACCGGCCACCACCGCCAGGATGGTCGCGAAGGCGACCGCCGCGATGATCGCCAGCAGGGCCGCCCCGCCCAGGTCGCCGCCGAAGAAGTCCACGCCCAGCGCCTCGGCGAGCTGTGGCGCGGCGGTGTTGCCCGCCCGGTCCTGCGCGGTGATCGCCTCGCCGCCCACCAGTGCCGCGGCGCCGAAGCCGAGTGCGAGGGTGAGCAGGTAGAAGGTGCCGATGATGCCGATCGCCCAGAGGACGCTCTTCCGGGCGGCCTTCGCCGTCGGCACGGTGTAGAAGCGGATCAGGATGTGCGGCAGGCCGGCCGTGCCGAGCACCAGCGCGATGCCGAGCGACAGCAGGTCCATCTTGCTGTAGAAGGTCTTGAGGGCGTCGCCGGGCGTCTCGACGCCGTAGCGCAGGCCCGGTTCGAGGAAGGCGGCGCCCTTGCCGGAGGCGTCCGCCGCGTCACCGAGCAGCGCCGACAGGTTGAACTTGTAGTGCGCCAGCACCAGCACCGTCATCAGGGTGGCGCCGCCCATCAGCAGGAACGCCTTGACGATCTGCACGTAGGTGGTGCCCTTCATGCCGCCGACCGTCACGTAGATGATCATCAGGGCGCCCACCATGATGATGGTGGCGATCTTGGCGGCGTCCGCGTCCATCCCGAGGAACGTCGTGCCCGGCTTGATGCCGAGCAGTAGGGCGACCAGCGCGCCGGCACCGACCATCTGGGCGAGCAGATAGAAGATCGACACGGTGATGGTGGAGACCGCCGCGGCCGTACGCACCGGGCGCTGGCGCATCCGGAAGGCCAGCACGTCGGCCATCGTGTAGCGGCCGGAGTTCCGTAGCAGTTCGGCGACGAGCAGCAACGCGACCAGCCACGCGACCAGGAAGCCGATCGAGTAGAGGAAGCCGTCGTAGCCGTACAGGGCGATGATGCCGGCGATGCCGAGGAACGACGCCGCCGACATGTAGTCGCCGCCGATGGCCATGCCGTTCTGGAAACCGGAGAAGGACCGCCCGCCGGCGTAGAAGTCGGTGGCGGTCTTCGTCTGCCGGCTGGCCCACACCGTGATCGCGAGCGTGACCGCGACGAAGACGAGGAACAGCGTGATGGTCAGGTTCCGGGCGGTGGTGTCGCCCGCCTCAGCCGCGAGGACCGTGGTCATGGGTCACCTCCCCCATCTCGGCGCGGATCCGGTCGGCGATCGGGTCGATCTTCCGGTCGGCGTGACGGGAGTAGAGCCACGCGATGACGAAGGTGGAGACGAACTGGAGCAGCCCGAAGACCAGGGCGACGTTGATGTTGCCGACGAGCTTCGTGCCCATGAAGTCCCGCGCGTACGCGGAGAGGATCACGTAGAGCGCGTACCACAGGAAGAACGCGACGGTCATCGGGAAGACGAAGCCGCGCAGCGCGCGCCGCAACCCGGCGAACTCGTCCGACCGTTGTACGGCCAGGTAGCGTTCCGCCGCCGATTCGGCCGGGGCGGACGCGGGTGTGTCCGTGGACATCTGTGGATCACCACCTTCACAGGCTCGGGGAGTTTCGCGCACGGTAAGGAGCGCACTCCCGACCCGGGAAGCGTGAGATCGGGATCGGTCGTCGGCTGCGCCGAACGGCACCGTGGCTGCGCCGAGTGACGCCGGTCACTCCGGTGACCGGTCACCGGCCGGTGCCGGGGCGGCTCAGGTCAGCTCGCGGTACCGCCCCCGGTAGTGCAGCAGCGGTTCCGTCTCCTCGGCCAGGGTGACGGTCTCGATGGTGGCCTCCACCAGCAGGCCCCAGCCGTACTCCCGGGCGGTGTCGAGCCGGCACCCCGCCCAGCCGCCGGCGTCCGACGGCACCGGGCCGTAGGGGGTCTCGGTCCACGCGCCGGTGGCGAAGAGACCGCCCGGCGACGGGAAGAGCCCCGCGAACCGGTCGGCGAGCTGCCGGTGTGCCGGGCCCAGCGGCGCGACCGCGAAGCGGCCGGCCGACTCGGCGGCCGCCCACAGGTCGGCCTCCGCGTCGATCAGGCCGAGCAGCCGGTCCGGCTCACCCTCCGCGACGAGGGTCGAGGAGACCGTCAGGCCCGCCGGCCCGGGCGCCGTCCAGAGGGTCACCGGCGCCGCCAGGCGACCCCGCAACCGGCGTACGGGGGAGCGCAGGTCGGCGGGGACGGCGAACGGGTCGGTGTGGTGGATCTCGGCGCCCGGTTCATGATTCACGTGGAACATTCTGCCGTCCCGGGCCCGCGCCGAGCCCAGGAAGCGCTCGTGCAGCCCGGCCGGCGGCACGTGCCCGTTGAACTGCGCGAGCCGGGCCGCCGCCTCGGCCGCAGCGTCCCCAGATAGACCAGCAGGGCCCGGCGGTCGTGCCGGTACTTCGCCAGCAGCGCGAGCCGGGCCGGCTGGCCGGGCCAGTGCGCGCCGCAGGCCCGGCACCGCCAGAGCGGGCGCGTCGCCACGTGCGGCCGGCTCACGCGTGCCCTCCGCGCGCCGACCCGGCGGCCCGGACGGTGCCGGCGACCGATGCTGGCGGCTCCGAATGACGGTGGCTCTGAGTGGCCACCGTTCTCGACCGTGCGGTGGCGGACAGTGACGGCCGAGCCGACCTCGCAGAGACGTATTTTTCCCTTTGCTCTGCACCCCTATACGCACCACCGTGCTGAGCTGGACGGATGCCGAGTGGGGGCGATCGAAGGCCGGGTGCGGGTTGCTACGCGGAGTGAGTGGTGCGTATGAGGGTGCAGAGCAAAGGGGAAGAACGAAGGGGTGTAGGCCGGAGGGGACGTGACGGCGAGTAACTTCTCCGGCCCGGTGGACAGCCCTCGTTCGGGATCTCGGTGCGAGTGCGGGTGCGGGTGCATGGCGATGACGGCCGCGACAACCGGTGCGCCCGTGGCGCTGGGCGCGGCGACGACGGCGGCCACGGCGCCCTTGGCGGCCCCGGTCACCAGCGGCGGCCGGCTGCACATCGTGCCGCTCGCCGTCGGGCAGCACGTGGGTCGGCGGTGGCTTTGGAACTCGTTCGGAAGCTGAAGGTGACGCCATGACCGCTGCCGAGCCGCGATGGCGCACGTCGACTCGATCCACGGACTCGGGCGGTAACGGTGTCCAGGTGGCCCGCCTTCATCACCTAGCGAAAGGCCCGCTGACCGGGTCGCCGCGGTGATCAGATGATGGTCTGCCGGGCTGAACCCGGCGTTCCTTCCGGCAGCGCATCATCTGATCATGTGCCGTCGGCCGACGCGGCCGAGGTTCAGCCGGTGGTGAGCAAGCGGCGGGCCGCTTCCAGCACCTCCGGGTCGGCGCAGCCGGCGGCGTACCCGGCGATCCGGCGGCGGATGTCCCGCCCGAGCAGCCAGATCCCGATCCGGTCGGCGACCGGGCGCAGGAACGCCGGCCGGCACCGGAAGCTGTACCGCCAGGTGGCGACGGTGTGGCCCGGCTCGGCCGCCGGGGCGAATCGCCACCCGCCCGCGAACATCTCGAAGAACCACGGGCCCTGCACCATCTTCATGCCGACGTTGGTCGGCGGCGCGTACGAGACGTACTCGCTGACCATGACCAGGCCGTGCCGGGAGCGGGTGAAGGTCCGTACCCCCTTGCCGGGGCGGGTGGCGCCGTCCACGAAGTGCTGCTCGCGGACGAACGGGTCCCACCGGTAGCGCACCGGAGCGGTGGTCTGCGACACGGCAAAGGCCAACTCGGGTGGGACCGGTACGGTCGTCACCGCCTCCACAACAGGCATCCCGGCATTGTGCCTCACCCGGCAACGGCAGCCCGGTGCCGTCAGCGGCGGGGCGTGACCGTCGCGAGGAGTTCCGGCTGGCGGCGGTCGAGCACGTCGCCGGCCAGGTACGCGCCGAACAGCGCCGCCCCCAGCCCGTACGCCGTGCCCACCGGCAGGGCCAGCCAGAGCCACACGTCGCCGAGCAGCGCGGCGGCGACCACCATCGGCACCGCCAGGGCCGCCGAGGCGACCATGGACAGCAGGGCCAGGAAACTGCGGGCCACCCCGGCGCCGGAGTTCATCGCGAACGGGTTGCTCGTCTCCGGCAGCGAGTACGCCCCCAGCACCGACAGGAAGGTGTTGACGGCGAGCCCGACCCCGTACGTGGCGAGCAGGCTGCCGGCCGTCAACCCGATCCAGCCCGGCCGGCCCAGGATCAGGGCGAGCACCACGGAGACGACCACGACCAGCGGCAGCACGTAGAGGGAGAACGCCGCCATCCGGGCCCGCAGCTCCACCTTGCCCGGCACTCCGGCGACGACGTTGGCCGCGTACGAGCTGCCGTCGAAGCCGAACTGGTTGGCCAGGGTGACCGCGGCGAGGACACCGACGAAGAGCATGGACAAGCTGACCAGCACCGGGGACGACGTGTCCGGGACGCCGAATTCTCCGCCGCCCTCGATCAGGTTCGCCCCACCCAGGTTGACCATGGCCGGCACGAACAGGCCGATCACCGCCAGGGTGATCAGGTTGGCCCGCCGCCGCGCGTCCCGCCACCAGTACCGCGCCTCCCGCACCACCAGTGCGCCGAACCGGTCCCGGGGGAGCCAGCCGAGCGCCCGGGGGAAGAGCTGTGCGACGGCGGCGCCGGTCGCCTCGGCCCGGGCCGGGGCCCGGCCGCTGCTCGCCGCACCGACCATCGCCGACTCCAGCGAGCGGGACCACCAGGCCAGCAGCGCCACCACGGCGAGCACGGTGATCAGCAACTTGAGCGGCGCGGCCCACGCCCGCCCCTGCGCCACGTCGATGCCGGCGGTCCACGGTGCGCCCAACGGCGTCCAGCCCACCACGGTCGCCACCGAGGCGAACCGGTCCCAGTCCGCGTCCCGCAGCGCGGCGGTCGCGGCGATCTGCAGCGGGCCGATCAGCGCGGCGACCACCGCCAGCAGGACGGCGGCCAGGTCGCGGACCCGGCGGGAGCGCAGCATGGTGGCGAAGGCACTGGTGACCGCGCGGGCGGCGGCGACGCAGAGCAGCAGGCCGCCGACCACCCCGATCACCTGCACCACGGCGGCCGGCCAGCCACCGAGCGCGCCGGCGGTGACCACCAGACCGGAGAGCGCCAGCAGCACGGTGACCGCCGGCACGCTGACCAGGGCCGCCGCGAACAGGCCGGTGACCAGCGTCCGGGGGGACAGCGGCAGCAGCGCGAACCGAGCCGGGTCGAGGGTCTCGTCGACGCCGAAGAAGACCAGCGGCAGGAGCAGCCAGCCCAGCACCACCAGCCCGCCGCCGAACGCCGCGACGAGCAGCGCGTACCGGTCGCCGTCGGCGAGGCCGGGGGCGGCGAAGAGGAAGAAGCCGGTCCCGGCGAACCACAGCCCACCCAGCAGACCCAGCACGAAGAGGGCGATCCGCCAGCCCTGGCCCCGGAAGTTGTTGCCCATCACGCGCAGCTTCAGCCGCACGAAGTGCCGGGCGGAGACCCGCCGCACCGGTGCCGCCGGCTCGGTCACCGCGACAGCCACGCCAGCTCCTCGCCGGTCGCGGTGCGCCCGCCGACGACCTCCACGAACACCTGCTCCAGGGAGCGGTCCCCGCGCACCTCGTCGAGGGTGCCGACCCGCTTGATGGTGCCCGCGGCGAGGATCGCGACGTGCGAGCAGAGCCGCTCCACGACCTCCATCACGTGGCTGGAGAAGACGACCGTCCCGCCGCCGGCCACGTACCGCTGGAGGATGTCCCGGATGAGCGCCGCCGACACCGGGTCGACCGCCTCGAACGGCTCGTCGAGCACGAGCAGGCGCGGCCCGTGCAGCAGCGCGCAGGCCAGGCCGATCTTCTTCTTCATACCGGCCGAGTAGTCCACCACCAGCGTCCGTCCGGCGTCGCCGAGCGCCAGCACGTCGAGCAGCTCCGCCGACCGCTGGTCGACCACCGCCGGGTCCATGCCGCGCAGCAGACCGTGGTACGCGAGCAGCTCCGACCCGTTGAGCCGGTCGAAGAGGCGTACGCCGTCGGGCATGACGCCGAGCAGCCGCTTCGCCCGGGCGGGGTCGGCCCAGACGTCCTGCCCGAGCACCCAGGCGCTCCCGGCGTCCGGCCGCAGCAGGCCGACCGCCATCGACAGCGTGGTGGTCTTGCCGGCGCCGTTCGGGCCGAGCAGGCCGTAGAACGACCCGGCCGGCACGTCGAGGTCCACGCCGGCCACGGCCACCTTGCTGTCGAAGCGCTTGGCCAGACCGCGCAGCGCGAGGGCGGGGTGCTCAGCAGTCATGGGTACGACCGTAACCGGCGCCGACCAGCGGGCCGCTCCCGCTGGCGGATGATCGGCGGTCCTACCTGAGGCGTACCCGAGGTGCCGCACGCAACCGGCTCGTCCCGTCGCGGGTGGAAGGAGCAGGATCGCGACGGGAGGACGAGGTGGACGGGGATGACGGGTTCGAGGAGTTCTACCGCAGCACACGACACCGGGTCGTCACGGTGCTGTACGCGCTCGGCGGTGACCTCGCCGAGGCCCAGGACGCGGCGCAGGAGGCGTACGTGCGGGCCTGGCAGCGCTGGTCCCGGATCGGCGAGTACGACGACGCCGAGGCGTGGGTACGGACGGTCGGGTACCGGCTCCTGGTCAACCGGTGGCGGAAGGTCCGCAACGGCCTGACGGCGTACCGGCGGCACGGTGTCGTCCCGGCGACCGGCCCACCGTCGGAGAACACCGTGGCCCTGGTCACGGCGCTGCGGCGACTGCCCGCCGAGCAGCGGCAGGCCATCGTGCTGCACCACCTGACCGACCTGTCCGTCGCCGACATCGCCGCGCAGACCGGCGTGCCGGAGGGCACCGTCAAGGCACGACTGGCCCGGGGACGCAAGGCCCTCGCCGCCCTGCTCGACACCACGTTTCCGGAGGAGGCCAGCCGTGCCTGATCCGATCTTCGCCGAGATGTACCGCGACACCGACCATCTCACCTGGGAGCCCACCGAGCGGGTGCGGCAGCGGGGGCGGCAGCGCACCCGGCGTACCCGCATCGCCGCCGCGCTGGCCAGCGTCCTGGCCGTCGCGCTGATCGTCACCGGCGCGGCGGCCCTGGCCGACGGGCCGAACCGCCGGCCGCTACCCGGCCCGGCCACCGGCTCGCCCAGCCCGACGCCACCGCCATCGACCGTCCCGAACCGGACCGGCGGACCACCGCTGCCGTCCGCCACGGCGAGCGGCGCACCGTCACAGAGCCGGCCGCCCACCGGCAGCCCGTCGGCCACCGATCCGGCGGTCCCGTTGCCCGCCATGCTGCAGCCTGCGGACGTGCCGTCCGGCTACCAGCCCCATGCTCCGGAGACCCTGGGTGACTGGACCTTCGGCTTCAGCGCGGGCAGTTGCCGGTCGCCGGACCACCCGCTGTTCGGGTTGCGCTCGCGGGCCGAACGCATCCGGGCCTACGAGGGCGGCTTCGACAAGCCGCTGAACCAGCGGGTGCGCCGGTACTCGTCGGCGGACGCCGGACGTTTCATGGACCTGGTCCGCGACCGGGTACGGACGTGCGGCAGCACCTCGGTCACGCTGGCCGTTCCGGCCAGCGGTTTCGCCGGGGACGAATCGTTGCTGGTCCGCACCGACTTCGGTGAGGGTTACGTCGCGCTGCACATCTTCGTACGGCAGGGCGACCTGGTGAGCGAGGTGTGGCGGAAGGACCTGATCGATCCGGCCGCGGCCCGGGACCTCGGGCGGAAGGTGGCGGCGCGGCTCTGCGCCGGCACCGACGCCTGCTGAGCGCCGTCGAGGAGGGCCCTTCCGCTGCCGCTGTGCGTCAGGAAGGGCCCTTCCTCACAGGCGGAGGGCTTCGGGTGCGTGCAGGCGGAGCATGGTGGCGCCGACACCGGCCGGTACGCGGCGGCGGGTCGCCATCGACACCGCCACCATCACGGTGAAGGCGAGCGGCACCGTCCAGGCGGCCGGCTGGGCGATGAGCGTGGCCGGCCAGCCCGACAGCGGAGGGCCGAGGACGGTGACCAGCACCGCGCCGATCGCGGCGCCGCCACCGACCAGCACGCCGGCGGCGGCGCCCAGGTCGGTCAGTCCCCGCCACCAGATGCCGAGCACCAGCAGCGGGCAGAAGCTCGACGCGGCCACCGCGAACGCCAGGCCCACGACCTGCGACACGTCCAGCCCGGAGACGTTGAGGGCGAGCACCGCGGGCACTGTGCCGGCGATCAGCGTGGCCAGCCGGAACCCGTGCACCGAGCCGCGGCCCAGCACGTCCGTGGAGATCACCCCGGCGACGCTGGTGAGCAGGCCGGACGAGGTGGACAGGAACGCCGCGAACGCCCCGGCGGCGACCAGCGCGGCGAGCAGCCGGCCGGTGGTGCCGTCACCGAGGGCCGCGCCCGGCAGCAGGACCACGACCGCGTCCGTCTGGCCGGTGACCAGCAGGTGCGGCGTGTAGATCCGGCCGAGCACCCCGTAGATGGTGGGGAGCAGGTAGAAGGCGCCGACCAGGGCCAGCACCACCAGCGTCGTCCGTCGGGCCGCCGCGCCGTCGGGGTTGGTGTAGAAGCGGACCAGCACGTGCGGCAGGCCCATCGTGCCGAGGAACGTGGCGAGGATCAGCGAGTACGTGGCGAACAGTCCCCGGTCGTCGTCGCCGGCGGCGCTGGGCAGCAGCCAGTCGGCCGCGTCGGTGTCCACCCCGGACACCGCCGGCACCGGGTCACCGGCCGCGAAGGTCAGCTCGTCGCCGGGGCGTACCTCCCGTTTCTCGCCGCCGGGCAGGGTGAGCGTCGCCGGATGCTCGACCACGACGGTGGTCGCGGTCCGGAACGCCGGCCCGTCGGGCGGTGTCACCGCGGGACGGGCGTCGGCCTGCCACTGCAACGCCAGGAAGATCGCGGGTACGGCGAGAGCGGTCAGCTTCAGCCAGTACTGGAACGCCTGGACGAAGGTGATCGCGCGCATGCCGCCGAGCGCCACGTTCGCGGTGACCACCGCCGCCACCACCAGGGCGCCCACCGGGTACGGCGAGCCGACCAGCGTGGCCAACGTCAACCCGGCGCCCTGCAACTGGGGGACCAGGTAGAGCCACCCGATGAAGATCACGAAGACGGTGGCGAGGGTGCGCAGCCACCGCGAGCCCAGCCGCAGCTCGCAGAAGTCGGGCAGGGTGAACGCGCCGGAGCGGCGCAGCGGCGCGGCGACGAAGAGCAGCAGCGCCAGGTAGCCGGCGGCGAAACCGACCGGGTACCAGAGCACCTCGACGCCGTACTTGAGGATCAGGCCCGCGATGCCGAGGAAACTCGCCGCCGACAGGTACTCGCCGCCGATCGCGGCGGCGTTCCACGTCGGGCTCACCACCCGGGAGGCGACCAGGAAGTCCGACGTGGTGCGGGCGAGGCGCAGGCCGTAGAAGCCGATGGCGACGGTGACCAGGGTGACCGCCACGATCGCCGGGATCACGTACTCGTTGGCCACCTCAACGCTCCGGCCGCTGGACCAGGTCGGTGAAGTCCTGCTCGTTGCGCTCGGCCAGCCGCACGTACGCCCAGCCGACCGCGACCAGGAACGGGAAGGAGGCCACCCCGAGCAGCAGCCACGGCAGGTTCACCCCGAGCACGGTGACCCGGCCGACCGAGGGCGCGATCGCGAACAGCCAGGGCAGGCCGCCCAGCCCGACGGCCACCACCAGCGAGAGCCGCAACGCGAGCGCGAGCTGCGCCCGGACCAGGCCGCGTACGAGAGCCTCGCCGACCCGGGTCTGCTGGGCCAGCTCGGTGCGGGTGCGTTCGGTGCGGGACTCGCGCCGGAGCACGTCGGCCAGCACGATGCGGGTCCGCTGCGGTGACTCGCCGGCCGGTGTGGCGCCGCTGCCCGGCTCGGGTGCCCGGGCGGCCGGTGCGGTAGGCCGTGCCGCCCCGGCCGGATCGGTGCTCGGGGACGTCCGGACGTCGTCCTCGGCGGGGTTCACCCCGGCAGTCTCGCCTGATCGCGCCGATTGTCAAGGCACCGGCGGGGAGGGGTGCGGGTTGCCCGGGGGCCCACCCGTGCCGGTCGACGCGGGGGACAGGGCTGTGGACAACCTGTGGAGAACGCGTCACCCCTGTGGATAACGTCCATGGCTCCGCTGCGACCGGAACCTTCCTCCTCGCCCGCGAGTGGAAGAGCTGAAGAAGGGAGGTGACGGTGTCCGACGACGACATCATCGGCGACATCTACGCCGGATGCTTCCAGCGGCTCGTGGTGCAGCTGTACGCGGTGACCGGTGATCTGGGCGAGGCGCAGGAGGCGGTCCAGGAGGCGTTCACCCGGGCCCTCGGTGCGCCCCGGCGGTTCGTCCGGCTGGAGAACCCGGAGGCGTGGCTGCGCCGGGTCGCCGTCAACGTCGCCCGCAGCCGGTACCGGCGCCGCCGCCTGCTCGACCGGCTGCTGCACCGCATCGGCCCACCGCCGGTGGTCGCCGACACCGCCCCCGAACACCTGGCGCTGCTCGCGGCCCTGCGGGAGCTTCCGGCCGGTCAGCGGCACGCGCTGGCCCTGCACTACCTCGTCGACCTTCCGGTGGACGAGGTCGCACACACCCTCGGCGTCTCGGTCGGGACGGTGAAGTCACGGCTGTCGCGGGGACGGGTGGCCCTCGCCGCCCGCCTCACCGGTCCGGACGCCGACGCCACGCACACCGGGAGGGTCGATGTCCGACGGTGAGATCACCGGTTTCGACACCGCTAAGGTCGCTCGCGCCGTACGCCAACCACCCCTCGACGACCTGTGGGCCGTCGTCCGGGAGCGGCGCCGGCGGCGGACGGCGGGGGTGGCGCTGGCCGTCGTGCTGGCGACCGCCGCGATGGCCGTCGCGCCGCTCGCGGGACGGCCCCCCGGCGTCGACTGGGCCGCCCCTGAGCCGACCGTCACGCGGGACAACCCCACGACGCGGCTGTTCGTCCTGAATGACACCGACGCGGTCGGCGTGGCGTTGGTCGACCACGGGTGCACCGTCCGCTTCGCCCACACGCTGGACGCCGGGCGGAGCTGGAGTGACTACGCGTCGGCGGGTTACCGGGTGCCTGACTGCCGGCCGAAGGACGACGGGGAGAAGGTGGGCGACCTGCGCTTCTCGGTCCTGGACGCGCGTTCCTACCTGGTGCTCCACGACGGCCGGCGGCACCTCTCCACCGACCACGGCCACAGCTGGCGGGACGCCGACACGGCGATGGTGTCCGTCGCCGGGTTTCCGGACCGTGCCCGCCCGGTCTTCTGCCAGCAGGGATGCGACGCGATCCCCGAGCCACTGGCGACCGACCCGGAGACGGGCACGGTCTACCGGCTGCGCGGCGCGAAGCCCTCGCCGTACCCGCCGTTCAGCGTCTACCCGTCCCCGGACGGGGCGATCTGGGCGACGTACTGGCCGGGAGAGGCGGGTCGGCGGTCGGTCGTGGCGAGCAGTGCCGACCGAGGGGCCACCTGGCGTACGTCCACGCCGGCCGACGGCCATGTCGTGGCGGTGGCGGCGATCAGCGGGGCCGAGGCGTACCTGCTGACCGAACCCGATCCGCCACCCGGGACCGAGCCCATGGAGCCCGGCATCCCGTCGCGCCTGCTGCACACGACCGACGGTGGACGGAGCTGGACGGACGTCGGCACCGACCTGCCCAGCACCCCGGTCGTCCGTGATTTCACCATCGGTGCGGACGGCTCCCTGATGATCGCCGACACGCAGCGGCACCCGCGGCTCGTCACCGCGTACCTGCTGGTCAGCCGGGACGGCGGGCGCCACTTCGGCCGGGTGCGGGAGTACGACCGGGAGGGCGGCACCGGGGTGGCGCCCGGGCGCGCCTGGCTCCACGGCCGCGACGACATGTCGGCCGTGGGATCCGACCACGTGCAGCTCACGCCCGACGGCCGGAGCTGGGTCCGCTTCGCGCTGCCCGGTTGACGGGGCGGCCGGTGGGGCGGCCGTGGAGGCGGCCGGTGGGGGCGGCCGGTTCGGGCCGCCCCCACCCGCTGGGTCAGTCGAGGCCGACGCGTACCGGGTCGGCGGAGGCGGAGCCGAGCCAGGTGTGCGGGTTGCCCCACCAGCACCAGCCCAGCTTCGGCGCGCTCTGGCTGATCCAGATCGCCGGCACCCGCTTGTCGCCGCACCGCGAGCCGACCAGCGAGAAGCACTTGTTCCTCGCCAGCGCCGGTGGGTGCAGGGTGACGAAGGCGATCCCCTCGTCGATGGTGATCGGCAGCCGGCCCTGGCCGGTGATGATCTCCATCGCCGAGGCGGGGGCGAGGTTGACCGTCTCCTCCCCCCGGTCGATGTCGAAGAGGAGGTACGCCGGCCCGACCGGCACCTCCAGTTCCTTGATCGGGTCGAAGCGGGCCAGGTCGCCGTCGGGGAAGTGCTTCTCGACGACGCTGCCCGGCTTGGTCTTGCCGGCCAGCGTGGTCAGCGCGACGCGTGCCTCGACCGGCACCAGCTCACGTGTCACGACGAGGAGGAACGGCACGCGCGCCTCGGTCGGGGCGGGGCGGTCGGCCGCGCCGGTGACGGCCGCCGCCCGCAGCGGGGTCACCAGGTCACGGAAGGGTTCCGGGTCGAGCCCGGCCAGGGCCGGGTAGCCGAGTTCCACCAGCCGGTCCACCTGGCGGTCGAACTCGGCGCCGGCGTCGAAGTGCGTCTCACTCACAAGCGTCCCCTCCCGGAAGTCGTACAACCTACCGTACGCCGTACGGCGAGCATCGCCAACGGAGATTTCCCGGACCACGGGTCACCCCGACATCCCGGTGCCGGCCCGCACGCGTCGACCGGCGTGGATACCCTCCTGCCGTGCTGCTCCCCCTCGTGGCCGCCGCCACCGTCGCCGGAGCCGGCTGGGGAATGCTGGTCCCCGCCCTGGTCGACCGGTACGCGGTGCCCTGGCCGGACGGCCGGCCCAGACCCGCCTGGCGCGACACCTGCCCCCGCTGCGACACGGCGAGCCCGCCCTGGTGGCGGTCCTCCGGGTGCTGCCCGGAATGCGGGCGGCGACCGCGCCCCGCCCGCCCGGTCACCGTGCCGCTCTCGGCCGCCGCCTGCGGCGTCACCGCGGTCGCCGTGGGCCCGACCTGGGCGCTGCCGGCGTTCCTGCTGCTGGCCGCGCTCGCTGTGCCACTGGCCCTGGTCGACCTGCGGGTGCTGCGGCTGCCCGACCCGCTCGTCGGGGCCGCCTTCCTCGGCGGCGCGGCGCTCCTGACGTTCGCGGCACTCGCCGGACCGGACGCCCCGGCACTGGTACGCGGCCTGCTCGCCGCGACCCTTAGCGCCGCCGGTCACGCCGCGCTCGCCCTGCTGCCCCGCTCCCCGCTCGGCTTCGGCGACGTGAAGCTCGGCGCCGTCCTCGGCCTGCACCTCGGCTGGCTGGGATGGCCGGCCGTGGCGACCGGCGCGCTGCTCGCCCCCGTCGTCAACCTGCCGCTGGTCGGCGGCCTCCTCGTCACCCGTCGCGCCGGCTGGCGCACCCCCGTCCCGTACGGGCCGGCGATGCTCGGGGCGGCCCTCGTCGCCATGCTCACCGGCACGCCGTAGCCCCACCGCCCCCGGAGGCTCAGCGGCTCCAGTCCTGCTTGGCCGCCCGCACCAGCTTGTCCTTCAACTCCCGGGTGTGCCGCCGGCTGACCGGCAGCTCCGCCGAGTCGACCACCACCACGTAGCCCGAGTTGACCAGCCGCAGCTCGGCGATGAGCTTCAACTGCACCAGATAGGAGCGGTGGATCCGCACGAAGCCGGCGTCCGCCCAGCGCTCGGCCAGCGTCGCCAGCGACACCCGGACCAGGTGGGAACCGTCGGCGGTGTGCAACCGCGCGTAGTCACCCTGCGCCTCCACCCACCGCACCGCCGAGCGCGGCAACATCCGGGTGCTCCCGGCCAGCTCGACCGGGATCGTCGGATCCTCCTCGGCCCGGGCCAGCGCCGCCGGGTGCGTGGGCACCACCCGCGAACCCATCACCCGGCGCAGCGACTCGGCCAGCCGCTCGGCCCGCACCGGCTTGCGGACATAGTCCGTGGCGCCCAGGTCGAACGCGTCCACCGCCCCGTCGTCGTACGCGGTGACGAAGACGATCGCCGGGGGCCGCGCGAAGCGCCGCAGCACCCGGGCCAGCTCCATGCCGTCCAGGCCGGGCATCCGGATGTCGAGGAACACCACGTCCACGTCGTCGTCGCGGAGCACCCGCAGCGCCTCGGTGGCGTCGCCGGCGGTGTGCAGCCGGGCCACCCGCGGGTCGGCCCGCAGGTGGAACGCGAGTTCGTCAAGCGCCGGGGGCTCGTCGTCGACCGCCAGCACCCGCAGAAAACCGGTCACACCGGCACCCCGATCCCCGCCGCCACGAGGCGTGAGCCGGCCACGGTCCGCTCGCTCACGACCCCGCCCGTACGCCCGGATGGAACTTCGGCACCCGCATGCTCACCTTCGTACCGGAACCGAGCCCCGTCTCCACCACCAGGCCGAAGCCGTCCCCGAACACCGAGCGGAGCCGTTCGTCGACGTTGGAGAGGCCGACGTGGCCGCCCGGGTCGTCACCCGGGTCGCTCCGGGCGGCGGCCAGCTCGGCGATGCCGGTGGTCAGCGCGGCCGGATCCATCCCCACTCCGTCGTCCTCCACGGTGATGTGGCACTCGGTGCCCGCGTCCCGGGCCTCGATGCTCACCATGCCCGTGCCGGGCTTGCGGGACAACCCGTGCCGGACGGCGTTCTCGACCAGTGGTTGGAGGCAGAGGAACGGCAGGGTCACCGGCAGTACCTCGGGCGCGATCTGCAGCCGCACCTGGAGGCGGTCGCCGAAGCGGGCCCGTTCGATCGTCAGGTAGCGGTCGATCGAACGCAGCTCCTCGGCGAGCGTCGTGAACTCGCCGTGCGCCCGGAACGAGTAGCGCGTGAACTCGGCGAACTCCAGGATCAGCTCCCGGGCCCGGTCCGGGTCGGTGCGGACGAACGAGCCGATCGCGGTGAGCGCGTTGTAGATGAAGTGCGGGCTGATCTGCGCCCGCAGAGCCCGGACCTCGGCGCGGGCCAGCCGCTCCCGGGAGGAGTCCAGCTCGGCGAGGGCGAGCTGGTTGCCGGCCCAGTGCGCGGTCTCCAGCGTCGCCTGGACCAGACCGGGCGCGGGCGCCCCGTCGGCGACGGCGACGAGGGCGCCCACCACCCGCCCGTCCACACCGGCCAGCGGGGCGACCACCGCCCCCCGGACCGGGCAGTCCACCCGGTCGCAGCGCAGCTCGGTCTCACCGAGCACGGTCGACCGGCCCGCCGCCGCCACCCGGCGGGCCGCCGCGACCAGCTGCGCCTCGTGGTGGGCGCCGCGCCCGTCGAGGGCGAGCAGCCCGGCCGTGCCGGTCAACGCCAACCCGGCCGCCCCGACCAGGGCCCGCAGGTGGCGTACGGCCTTCGCCGCGTTCGCCGCGGTGAGCCCGGCGCGCAGCGGCTCGGCGGCCAGCCCGGCGGTGTGCAGCACCTCGTACGTGGCCCGCTGGGTCGCGGTGGCGATGCCCCTTCGCCCGCGCAGGCGCACCACCGCGAACAGGGCCGCCGCCAGCGCGGTGACCAGCGAGACGACACCGACGACGGTCGAGAGGTTGCCACCCACGGGGCGATCCTGACGGGTGGGGCGCTTCCGCGCTAGTACGCGCCCTTGCGGGCGAGGACCACCCCGACGGTGCGCCAGAGGATGCTCAGGTCGTACGCCAGGGACCAGTTGTCGACGTAGTAGAGGTCGAGCCGGACGGCCTCGTCCCAGGACAGGTCGGAGCGGCCGGAGACCTGCCAGAGGCCGGTCATGCCGGGCTTGACCAGCAGTCGGCGGCGTACGTCGCCGAGGAAGTCGCCGTCGTCGGCGGGCAGCGGACGCGGCCCGACCAGCGACATCTCGCCCTTCAGCACGTTGATCAGCTGCGGCAGCTCGTCCAGGGACGAGGCCCGCAGGAAGCGGCCCACCGGGAACACCCGGGGATCCTGCTTGATCTTGAAGAGCATGCCGTCGGTCTCGTTCTGGTCGACCAGGCCGGCCAGGCGGTCCTCGGCGTCGACGTACATCGTGCGGAACTTCCAGACCCGGAAGGTCCGCCCCTCGTGGCCGACGCGCGGCTGCCGGAAGAAGACCGGGCCCGGGTCGGAGATCCGGATCGCGAGCGCGATCACGATGAACAGCGGCAACAGCAGCAGCAGCCCGAGCCCGGCGGCCACCCGGTCGAGGAGGTTCTTCGCCAGCAGGGCCGGCCCGGACAGGGTCGGCTCCTCCACGTGCAGCAGCGGCAGGCCCTCGATCGGCCGGATGTGGACCCGGGGGCCGGCGATGTCGGTCAGCTGCGGCGCCACCACCAGGTCGACGCCCGAACCCTCCAACTGCCAGGCCAGCCGGCGCAGCTCGCCCGGCTCGGAACTGGCCGACCCGCACACCGCGATCGTGTCGCCGCCGACCTCGCGGACCAGGGCGAGGATGTCCCGTCCCGCGTAGATCGGGACCGGCGTCTCCACGCCCCGCGCGGCCGCGTAACCGTCGGTGATGTGGATGGCGACCGGCACCAGCCCGGCGGCCGGGCTGCGGGTCACCGAACGGTAGACCTCCAGGCACTCCGGCAGGGTGCCCACCAGCACCATCCGGTGCCCGGCCTGGCCGACGTTGCGGCGGACCACGTGCAGCACGAACCGGGCCAGGATGCGGCCCAGCAGGATCAGCAGCAACGCCAGGAGCAGCGCGGTGCCGACGGTGAACCGGGACAGGTCGGTCTTGGTGGCGAAGGCGAGGAAGGACACCGTCGCGCAGACCGCCACGCCGCTGCGGACCACCCGCTTGAACTCGTCCGGCCCGAGACCCAGGTAGCGCCGGTCGTAGGCGCGGTTGAACCAGAGGCTCGCCACCCAGCCCAGCGGCAGCAGCACGAACGCCACCGTGAAGAACCACGTCGGGTCGTCGTGGGCGTTGTAGAAACCGGCCCGGGCCTGGTCGAACGTCCGGATCGCGGTGTAGCTGGCGAAGGCCGCCGCGGCGAAGTCCAGCAGCAGGAGGACCGCCGTGTACGGGCGGTGCCAGCGGGAGACCCGGCGCCGGGCGCGCGCCCAGGCCGACCGGGGTACGCCGTTGTGGGACGGCGGTGTCGGCGGCTGGATCTCGAAGCTGTCGACGTGCCGCACGATTTTGCTCCGGCCTTCGTTGGTTACCGGGCGCTGGAGGCTTGTCGTCACCTCACCCATGTCCTCCCGCATGACCCGAGCCGCTCACTCCGCGTGAGGGTCCGCGTCGCCCACCGTCCCAGTCTCCCACGCGACCAGTGGACCCGGACGAGGTCCGGAAGGACGTGGCGTCCGGGACGTGGCGCGTGGCATCTGGCCGGCTCCGGACCTTTTGAGAGCCGGGGACCGGGCCACTATACCGATGGATGGGGGGCGTAGTGGAGCCACGACTCCGACCTTCGTCGCGCCGGGGCCGATTCCTCTCCGTGACCGGTGAGCATCGTCACTCACCGTACCAACCGGGACAACCGTCGGTCCGCGAGCGGCTTCCCGCCCGTCTGGCAGGTGGCGCAGTACTGGAGGCTGGAGTCGGCGAACGACACCTCCCGGACGGTGTCGCCGCAGACCGGGCAGGGCAGCCCGGTGCGCGCGTGCACCTTCAGGCCGGAGCGCTTCTCGCCCTTCAGTTCGGCGGCGCGCTGCCCCACCGACCGGGACACCGCGTCGGCCAGCACGTCCCGGGTGGCGGCGTGGAGAGCCGCGACCTGATCGTCGGTCAGGCGGTTGGTCAGCGCGAACGGCGACAGCTTCGCCGCGTGCAGGATCTCGTCGGAGTACGCGTTCCCCACCCCGGCGAGCACCGTCTGGTCGGTGAGCACCCCCTTGACCTGGCCCTTGCGGCCGCGGATCCGCTCGGCGAAGGTTGCCGGGTCGACGGCGAGCGCGTCCGGGCCGAGCCGGGCCACCCCGGGCACCAGCGCCGGATCGGTCACCAGGTACACCGCGAGGCTCTTCTGCGTACCGGCCTCGGTCAGGTCGAACCCGGAGCCGTCGTCGAGGCGTACGCGCAGTGCCACCGGACCCTTCCCGGGACGCAGTGGGGCACTCGACGGGAACGCCTCCCGGTAGTGCAGCCACCCGGCCCGGGCGAGGTGGACCACCACGTGCAGGTCGTCGCCGAGCACCACGTCGAGGAACTTGCCGTGCCGCCGGGCGTCGGTGACCTCCCGTCCGGCGGCGGCCGTGGGCGCCGGCTCGTACGTCTTCAGGGCGCTGATCGCGGTGACCTCCAGGCGGTCGACACGCCGGCCCACCGCGCGCTGGCGCAGGTACTCCGCGAGCGCCTCAACCTCCGGTAGTTCGGGCACCAGCCAACGGTAGCCTCCATTCCCATGAAAATCGTGGTGGCGCACAACCGGTACCGGGAGGCCCAACCGTCCGGCGAGAACACCATCGTCGACGCGGAGATCGCCCAGCTGGCCGCTGCCGGGGTAGAGGTGCTGCCCTTCCTGCGCAGCTCGGACGAGATCAAGTCGATGTCCCGGTCGGCGAAGGCTCTGCTGCCGGTCTCCCCGATCTACGCGCCCCGCGCGCAGCAGGAGCTGGGCCGGCTGCTCACCGAGCACCGTCCGGACGTGCTGCACCTGCACAACCCGTACCCCCTGCTGTCGCCCTGGGTGGTGCGGACCGCGCACCGGCACGGCGTGCCGGTGGTGCAGACGGTGCACAACTACCGTCAGGTCTGCTCCTCCGGGCTGTACTTCCGGGACGGCATGATCTGCCAGGACTGCCGGGGCCGGGCGCTGGGCGTCCCGGCGGTCGTGCACCGCTGCTACCGCGGCTCCCGCGCCCAGAGTGCGCTGATGGCGACGACGCTCGCCGTCCACCGGGGCACCTGGCGGTCCGTGGACCGGTTCATCGCGCTCACCACCGCCGTCGCGGACCACCTGCGGGACTACGGCATCCCGGATGAGCGGATCGTGGTGAAGCCGAACGCGATCCCCGACCCGGGCGCCCCGGCGCCGCTGGGCGCCGGCTTCCTCTTCCTCGGCCGGCTCAGCCCGGAGAAAGGGCTGGACCTGCTGCTGGATGCCTGGCGCCGGCACCCGGACGGTGCCCTGGGGCCGCTGCGCATCGCCGGCGACGGCGAGCTGCGTCCGCTGGTCGAGGCGGCCGCCACGGAACGGGCGGACGTGACGTTCCTCGGCCCACTGGACCGGTCCGGCGTACGTGCCGCGCTGGAGGCGAGTGCGGTGGTGCTGGCCACCTCGACCTGGCACGACGTGCTGCCGACCGTGATCATCGAGGCGCTGGCCGCCGGCCGGCCGGTGCTCGGTACCGCCCTCGGTGGCATCCCGTACCTGGTCGGTGCCGACGCCCCGCGCGAACCGGCCGGTACCGGCGCCGCCGCCGACCACTCGGCGGTCGCTCCGGCGACCGGCCCGGGCTCCCCGCCCCGGACGCAGCCGGCCGCCGTGCCGCCCGGCATCGTGACGGGGGCGGCGGGCTGGGTGGTCCCGCCGGAGCCGGGCGCGCTCGCCGCCGCCCTACCGGTGGCCGCCGCCGGCGCCGCCGCCCTGTCGGCGACCGCCCGGCTGCGCTACGAACGCACCTTCCACCCGAACGTGGTGACCAAGCGCCTCATCGACATCTACGCGGACGTGGCCGGGGCAGTCCGACCCGCGTGACCCTCCCGGCGCCGTGTGTCGCGCCGCCGGTGTCGCGGGCCGCCGCACCCACTGGCCGTCGTGTCTCCCACCCGTGCCACCGGCCGCCGTGTCCCGTCGGCCCACCGGTTCTCCGGCACCTGTGGCCGCCGACGGCCGTGTCTTCTCCCGGCATCCGTGCGCTGTCGCCGCTTCCGCCCGTGCCGCCAGCCGCCGCTCCTGCCCCGTGCCGGGCGGACCGCCAGCCGCCGCTCCCGCCCGGTGCCGGC
>JAEYGD010000208.1 GCA_023402505.1 Actinomycetes bacterium | reverse complement strand
GGCCGGGGCGTCAGCTCGACCGCCCAGGCGCGGGTGGCCGCCCACACCGCGAGGCCCGCCCCGGCCAGGCCGAGCAGCACGGCGTACGTCAGCTCGCGCCGGCCCGCCACGGACCGCGCGCCGGGGTCGCCGGCGTTCACCGGACCGGTCGCCGGGACGTTCACCGGGCCGCCCGCAGGGTCTCGGCCGCGGCGATCGCCGCCAGCACGGCGGCGGCCTTGTTCCGCGTCTCCTGGTCCTCGGCCGCCGGGTCGGAGTCGGCCACCACCCCGGCGCCGGCCTGCACGTAGGCGCGCCCGTCGCGCATCAACGCGGTGCGGATCGCGATCGCCATGTCGAGGTCGCCGCCGAAGCCGAAGTAGCCCACGGTGCCGCCGTAGAGCCCGCGCCGCACCGGCTCCAGCTCCTCGATGATCTCCATCGCCCGCACCTTGGGCGCGCCGGAGAGCGTGCCGGCCGGGAACGTGGCGGCGAGCGCGTCGAAGGCGGTGCGGTCCTGCGCGAGCGTGCCGACGACGGTGGACACGATGTGCATGACGTGGCTGTAGCGCTCGATGGTGGCGAACTCGGGCACCTCGACGGTGCCGGGCCGGCAGACCCGGCCCAGGTCGTTGCGGCCCAGGTCGACCAGCATCACGTGCTCGGCCCGCTCCTTCGGGTCGCCGAGCAGGTCGGCGGCGAGCCGGGCGTCGGCCGCCGGCGAGCCGCCCCGGGGCCGGGTGCCGGCGATCGGGTGCAGCAGGGCCCGCCGCTGCCCGTCGCCGTCGGTGGTCACCTTCAGGTGCGCCTCGGGCGACGAGCCGACGATGTCGAACCCGTCGAAGCGCAGCAGGTACATGTACGGGCTGGGGTTGGTGGTGCGCAGCACCCGGTACACGTCGAGCGGGTCGGCGCGGGTCGGCCGCTCGAAGCGCTGGGCGAGCACGATCTGGAAGCACTCGCCGGCGCGGATCGCCTCCTTCGCCTCCTCCACCGCCTTCGGGTAGCCGCCCTCCGGCGTACGGCAGCGCACGTCACCGCCCGGCGCCCGGTCCACCGTGGAGATCATCGGTGGGATGGGCCGGGACAGCGCGGTGGTCATCGCGTCCAGCCGCCCCACCGCCTGGTGGTAGGCGGCGACGACCGCGGCCTCCCGGTCGGACGCGTCGAGCGGCGGCAGGATCGCGTTGGCCACCAGGATCGCCGAGCCGTCGTAGTGGTCGAGCACCACCAGGTCGGTGGCGAGCATCATGCCCAGCTCGGGTACGCCGAGGTCGTCCTCGGTGAGCGTGGGCAGCCGCTCGAAGCGCCGGACCAGGTCGTACCCGAGGTAGCCGACCATGCCGCCGGTCAGCGGCGGCAGTCCGGCGGCGGTGTCGGCGGCCGGACCGGCCAGCGCCGCAACGGTCTCGCGCAGCGCCGCGACCGGGTCACCGGTGGTCGGTAGCCCGGCCGGCGGCCGGCCCGTCCAGACCGCCGAGCCGTCGCGCTCGGTCAGCGTGGCGACGCTGCGGACGCCGATGAACGAGTACCGGGACCAGGCCGTTCCGGCCGAGCCGGCGCCCTGCTCGGCGGACTCCAGCAGGAAGGTGCCCGGACCGCCGGCCAGCTTGCGGTAGACGCCGACCGGGGTCTCCGCGTCGGCGAGCAGCCGCCGGGTCACCGGGACCACCCGCCACCGGGCGGCCAGGTCGGCGAAGGTCGCCGCGTCGGGGCTCACCGTGCCGTCGGTCATGGCTGGACCTGCCCTTCGTCGCCGAGCGGGCCGGTCACCGGCAGCTCGGTGTGGAAGCACGTGCGCTGCCCGGTGTGGCACGCCGGGCCGACCTGGTCGACGCCGACCAGCAGGGCGTCGCCGTCGCAGTCGAGGGCGACCGAGCGGACGTACTGGTGGTGGCCGGAGGTGGCGCCCTTGACCCAGTACTCGCCGCGGCTGCGCGACCAGTACGTGGCCCGGCCGGTGGTGAGGGTGCGGTGCAGCGCCTCGTCGTCCATCCAGGCGACCATCAGCACCTCGCCGGTGTCGTGCTGGCGGACGACCGCCGCCACCAGGCCGTCCGGGGTCCGCCGCAGGCGCGCGGCGATGGCCGGGTCCAGGCGGGACGGTCGGGCCGGGCCGGGGTGGGCGCCGGTCACCGGCGCGTCAGGTACGGGCACAGTCACCCATTCTCCCGTACGCGCCCGGGCGGCCGGTGCGGGCTCCCGCCGGGTGGGCTTGCCAGCGCGGCAAGATTTCACCTACCGTTGAGTTCAACAGTTGATGAGTTTCGGGGAGGTGTGCGATGGAGAACGCCGTCGCCGTCCGTGACCTGGTGGTGGACCGGGGCGGGCGGCGGGTGCTGCACGGGATCAACGCGACCGTGCCGCGCGGGAGCGTGACCGGCCTGCTCGGCCCGAGCGGCAGCGGGAAGACCACCCTGATGCGGGCGCTGGTCGGCGTGCAGCTGGTCACGTCCGGCACGGTGACCGTGCTCGGCCGGCCGGCCGGCGCCCCGCCCCTGCGCCACCGGGTCGGCTACCTGACGCAGGCGCCGAGCGTGTACGCGGACCTGACGGTCCGGGAGAACGCCCGCTACTTCGCCCGGCTGCACGGCCGGGACCGCACCGCGGCCGACGACGCCGTCGCCGACGTGGGCCTGGCCGGGGCCGCCACCCAACTCGTCGGCACCCTCTCCGGCGGCCAGCGCAGCCGGGCGTCGCTGGCCTGCGCGCTGGTCGGCGACCCGGAGCTGCTCGTCCTCGACGAGCCGACGGTCGGGCAGGACCCGGTGCTGCGCGCCGAGCTGTGGGCCCGGTTCCACGCGATGGCGGCCACCGGCACCACCCTGCTGGTCTCCAGCCACGTCATGGACGAGGCGGCCCGCTGCGACCGGCTGCTGCTGATCCGCGAGGGCCGGCTGGTCGCCGACGACACCCCGGACGCGGTGCGCGCGAGCACCGGCGCCGACGACCTGGAGGAGGCGTTCCTACGGATGATCCGCGCGAGCGAGGCCGGACCGGCCGGACCGGAGGCGTGATGAACCCACGGATCCTGGCCGCCACCACCGGCCGCATCCTGCGCCAGCTGCGCCACGACCGGCGGACGGTCGCGCTGCTGCTGGTCGTGCCGGCGGTGCTGCTGACGGTGGTCTACTACATGTACGTCGACCAGCCGGCGCCACCGGGCCGCCCGGCCGCGTTCGACCGGATCGCGCTGGTGATGCTGGGGTTCTTCCCGTTCATCATCATGTTCCTGGTGACCAGCATCGCCATGCTGCGCGAACGCACCACCGGCACCCTGGAGCGCCTGCTCACCACCCCGCTGGCCAAGCTCGACCTGCTCTTCGGGTACGGCGTCGCGTTCGGCCTGGCCGCCGTGGTGCAGGCGGCGGTCGCGGCGGCCGTCGCGTACTGGCTGTTCGACCTGGACACCGCCGGCAGCAGCGGGCTGGTCATCCTGATCGCGGCCGTCAACGCGGTCCTCGCCGTCGCGCTCGGGCTGTTCTGCAGTGCCTTCGCCCGCACCGAGTTCCAGGCCGTACAGTTCATGCCGGTCGTGGTGGCCCCGCAGCTGTTGCTGTGCGGGCTGTTCGTGCCCCGGGACGAGATGGCCGGCTGGCTCCAGGCGGTCAGCGACGCGCTGCCCCTGTCGTACGCCGTCGAGGCGTTGCAGGAGGTCGGGGCGAACGCCGAACCGACCGGCACGATGTGGCGGGACCTGGCCGTCGTGGGCGGCGCCGCGGTGCTGGCGCTGGTGCTGGCCGCGGCCACCCTGCGCCGGCGCAGCGGCTGAACGGCGGGCCGCCGCCGGCCCCGGACCGGCGG
>JAEYGD010000200.1 GCA_023402505.1 Actinomycetes bacterium | reverse complement strand
GCCCGGCACGGGCCACCTCCCGTGCCGGGCGGCATGCCGCCACCAGTGACGGGCTGAAGAGTCCTTTCCTTCCCGCCTAAGGAGAACCCCGTGTCCGCGACCCCCCTGCTGGAGCTGCGCGGGATCGACAAGAGCTTCGGTCCCGTCCAGGTCCTGCGCGACGTCGCCTTCTCCGCCTACCCGGGCGAGGTGACCGCGCTCGTCGGCGACAACGGCGCCGGCAAGTCCACCCTGGTCAAGTGCATCAGCGGCATCTACCCGACCGACGGCGGGGAGTTCCTCTTCGACGGCCGGGCGGTGACCATCCACAGCCCGCGCGACGCCGCCGCGCTCGGCATCGAGGTCGTCTACCAGGACCTCGCCCTCTGCGACAACCTCGACATCGTCCAGAACATGTTCCTCGGCCGGGAGAAGCGCAGCGGCATCGTCCTCGACGAGCCGACGATGGAGCAGATGGCGGCCGAGACGCTCGCCGGTCTCTCCGTGCGTACCGTCAAGTCACTGCGCCAGCACGTCTCCAGCCTCTCCGGCGGCCAGCGCCAGACCGTGGCGATCGCCAAGGCGGTCCTCTGGAACAGCAGGGTGGTCATCCTCGACGAGCCCACCGCCGCGCTCGGCGTCGCCCAGACCGCCCAGGTGCTCGAACTGGTCCGCCGGCTGGCCGACAACGGCCTGGCGGTCGTGCTCATCTCGCACAACATGAACGACGTCTTCGCCGTCTCCGACCGGATCGCCGCGCTCTACCTCGGTCAGATGGTCGCCCAGGTGAAGACCACCGACATCACCCACGCCCAGATCGTCGAGCTGATCACCGCCGGCCGCTCCGGCGCGCTCGGCCTCGGCAACGGGCAGCACGACAACGGCGGGGAGCCCGCCACCACACCGGGAGCCGTCCGATGACCACCACCGCAGTACGCGAGGAGGGGCCGGCGGCCGTCACCCCGGCACCCACCGTGGCCAGCCACGTCCGCAACTACCTGGCCCGGGTCCGTGGCGGCGACCTCGGCTCACTGCCGGCCGTCATCGGCCTGGTCGTCCTCTGCGTCGTCTTCGCGATCGTGCGTCCGGTCTTCCTCTCCGCCGGCAACTTCGCCAACCTGTTCACCCAGGGGGCGGCGGTCACCGCGATCGCCATGGGTCTGATCTTCGTCCTGCTGCTCGGCGAGATCGACCTGTCCGCCGGCTTCGCCAGCGGCGTCTGCGCCGCCATCCTCGCCAACGTGGTGAGCGTGCTGGGCTACCCCTGGTACGTCGCGGTCCTCGCCGCGCTCGCCACCGGCCTGGTCATCGGCCTGACCCTCGGCTTCCTGGTCGCGAAGGTCGGCATCCCGTCCTTCGTGGTCACCCTCGCCGGCTTCCTGGCCTTCCAGGGAGTGGTGCTGCTGTTGATGAAGGAGGGCACCAACATCTCGATCGGCGACGAGGTCATCATCGCCATCGAGAACCGGTGGGTGCCGCCGACGATCGGTTGGGCTCTCTTCGCGGTCGCCGTCGCCGGCTACGCCGCCGCGCAGCTGCTGCGCTACCGCAACCGGGCCGCCCGGGGCCTGGTCACCGAGCCGGTGCTGGTGGTCTTCGGCCGGATCGCCGCACTGGCGATCATCCTCGGCTTCGCCGTGTACGTGCTCAACCAGGAGCGCAGCATCAACCCGCTGATCAGCTCCAACAAGGGCATGCCGATCGTGGTGCCGATCCTCGCCGTCCTCCTGGTCGGCTGGACCTTCGTGCTCAACCGCACCGCGTACGGGCGGCACCTCTACGCGGTCGGCGGCAACCGGGAGGCGGCCCGCCGGGCCGGCATCAACGTCGACCGGATCCGCATCTCCGCGTTCGTCATCTGCTCCACGATGGCAGCGGTCGGCGGCATCATCGCGGCCAGCCGGGACAGGTCGGTCGACCCCAACACCGGTGGCAGTAACGTGCTGCTCTACGCGGTCGGCGCGGCGGTGATCGGCGGCACGAGCCTCTTCGGCGGGAAGGGTCGGATGATCAACGCGGTGCTCGGCGGCGCGGTGGTGGCCGTCATCATCAACGGCATGGGCCTGCTCAACCTCAGCTCCGGTCTGAAGTACGTCTTCACCGGTGCGGTGCTGCTGCTCGCGGCCGGTGTGGACGCGCTGTCCCGGCGCCGTTCCGCCGCGACCGGCACCCGCTGACCACGTCCGTCCGGAGTAGCACACCGTCATGCGCGTAGGACCCAGCCAGGACGAGATCCGCCGGCAGAACCTCGGGGCGCTGCTGCGGTACGTCCACGTACGCGGCGCCACGTCGCGCGCGGAGCTGACCAACGTGCTCGGGTTGAACCGCAGCACCATCGGCGCACTCACCACCGACCTCGCCGCGGCCGGACTGGTGAGCGAGGGGGCGCCGAAGGAAACCGGCCGGGCCGGGCGACCCTCGCTGGTCGTCCGGCCCGAGTCGGCCCGGATCTACGCGTACGCGTACAGCATTGAGGTGGACCGGCTGCGGGCCGCGCGGGTCGGGCTCGGCGGCGAGGTGCTCGACCGCCGGGAGCTGGCACGGCCCCGGGGCCTGACGGCCGCGGAGGCGGCGCCGCTGCTGGCCGGCGTCGCGAAGCAGATGCACGAGGCGGTTCCGGGCGACTCGACCTGCGTCGGAGCCGGCGTCGCCGTCTGCGGGATGGTGCGCCGCGACGACGGGCTGGTGCGCCTGGGTCCGACGATGGGCTGGGTGGACGAGCCGATCGGCGCGGCGCTCCGCGCCGAGCTGGGCACCGACGCGCGGATCGCGGTCGGCAACGTCGCCGACGTGGCGGCCTTCGCCGAGCACGCCCGCGGCGCCGCCGCCGGCTGCGACAACGTGATCTACCTGTACGGGGACGTGGGGGTGGGCGCCGGCATCATCGCCGGTGGCCGGCGGCTGACCGGCCACGGCGGGTACAGCGGCGAGGTCGGGCACATGGTGGTCGTCCCGGACGGCACCCGCTGCGAGTGCGGTTCCCGGGGCTGTTGGGAGACCGAGATCGGTGAGTACGGCCTGCTGCGCGCCGCGGGCCGCTCCGACGCCCGCGGTCGCGAGGCGCTGCTGGCCGTCTTCGACGCCGCCGACCGGGGTGACGCCCGGGCACAGACGGCGGTACGGAAGGCCGGCGACTGGCTCGGTTTCGGCGTCGCCAACCTGGTCAACATCTTCAACCCGGAGATGGTCATCTTCGGTGGGACCATGCGCGACCTCTACCTCGCGGCGGCGGCCCAGGTCCGCAGCCGGCTCAACTCCATCGCGCTGCCGGCCTGCGTCGAGCACGTCCGGCTGCGTACGCCGAAGCTCGGTGACGACGCCCCGCTGATCGGCGCCGCCGAACTGGCCTTCGAACGCCTCCTCGCCGACCCGCTCGACGTCGGCTGATTCGCGATTCCCGGTGAACTGATCCGGCGCCCGATCCGTACCTGTGGGCGGACGGGCAGCCGGCGGGGTGCGGCCGCCCGGCACAGACGTACCGGCCCGGAATCCAGGAGGCACCACAGACATGGCACCGTGCAGATCCGCCCGTCGCCGGCAGGGCAACCCGACCCGTCGCCTGGCGGTCCTGCTCATCGCGATCGCCGCCGGGCTCGGGGTACTGCCCGGCGCCGCCCTCGCCGCCCCGGGCGGCCAGCAGCTCAACGCGGCGGACGCCGCGCTGCTCAACGGCGTACGCCTGGCGGGGCTCTGGGAGATGCCCGCCGGGCAGATGGCCGCCGAGAAGGGACAGTCGGCGCGGGTACGGGAGATCGGCGCCGAGATCGCCAAGCAGCACGAGGAACTGGACCGGCTGACGGTCGAAGCGGCGAACAAGCTCGGCGCGACCATCCCCACCGACCCGACCGCGGAGCAGAAGGGGTGGCTGACGGAGATGAAGAACGCGCGCGGCGCGCGCTTCGACCAGATCTTCGTCACCCGGCTGCGGGTGGCCCACGGCAACATCTTCCCGGTGATCGGCGCGGTCCGCGCCAGCACCCGTGACCCGATCATCCGGGAACTCGCCGAGGCGGCCAACACGTTCGTCAACGACCACATGGCGATGCTGGAGAGCACCGGGCTGGTCCGCTGGGCGGAGCTGCCGCCGGCGGCGCTGCCCGCGCCGGGCGACGACGGCCTGCTCGCCGCCGCCTCGGCCAACACCGCGCCGGGCTTCGGCGTCAGCAGCGCGCTGGTCTGGCTGGTGTTCCTCGGCGCCCTCGTCACCGGCGGCATCGCCACCTGGCGCATGGTCCGCCGCACCTGACCGGGTCGAGCCCGCCCGCCATGCGGACGACGACGTCTTCCGCCGGACCGCGACCGCCGCACGGGCGTACCCGTGCGGCGGTCCTTTTCGGGCTGCTCCTGGGCGCCCTGTTCGCCACCGTGGCACCGGCGAGCCCGGCGGCGGCCCACGCCGTCGTCGTGGCCACGACGCCGCAACGCGACGGGGTGGTCGGCTACGCGCCCCGCGAGGTGGTGATCACCTTCAGCGAACCGGTGGCGCCGGTCCCCGGCCGGGTCCAGGTGCTCGCCCCGGACGGCCGGCGGATCACCGCCGGGGAGCCGGAGATGCGGGGAACGACGATGCGCATCCCGGTACGCGTGCCCGACCGGCCGCTCGGCACGTACCTCGTCAGCTACCGGGTGGTGTCCGCGGACAGCCACCCGGTCGCCGGCAGCTTCACCTACTCGGCGGGAGCGCCCTCCGAGGCGCCGCCGCAGCCCGCCTCCGACGCGGCGCCGCCCGGCGGGCCGCTGGTGCCGGCGACCAAGTACGCCGGCTACCTGGGACTGGTCGCGGCGGTCGGCCCGCCGCTGCTCGCGGCCACGATGTGGCCCCGCCGGCGGTCCCGCCGGGGCGCCCTCGTCGTGGCGTGGGCCGGGCTGGGCCTGGTCGCCGCCGCGACGGTCGCGACGTGGATCGGACAGGCCGCCGAGGCGGTCGGCGTACCGGTCGGCGAGCTGTCCGTCGGGGACCTGGCGGCGGCGGGCGGGGTCGGCACCGTATTCGCCGTACGGCTGGCGCTGGTGTGCGCCGCGGCGGCGCTGCTGCCC
>JAEYGD010000183.1 GCA_023402505.1 Actinomycetes bacterium | reverse complement strand
GGACGCCACGGTGCTGCGGCCCGGACAGCTCACCGACGACGAACCCACCGGCCGGATCACGCTGGCCCGGCACGTGCCGCGCGGCGCCGTCACCCGCGCCGACGTGGCCCGCGTCCTGGTCGCCCTGCTCGCCGCGCCCGCCACCGCCGGCCTGACGCTGGAGCTGACCAACGGCGACACCACCATCGCCGAGGCGCTGGCTGTCATCACACCCGCCTGAGGGCGGGGCGGCCGGGGTGCGCCTACTCGCAGAAGATTCGCACCTTGGCGTCGGACTGGTCGACCTCCACGGTCACCTCGTCGAGGTGCTCCACGAGCGCCTCGAGCTGTTCGGGCTTGAGCTGCGTCAGGTCGAACGGCACACCCGACCTGCTCAGTTCGGCATTGGCCTGGCTCAGCGCCTGCGGCGGGATCAGGGCCGCCAGCCGCACACCGGCGCGCAGCAGCTGCAGCGGCACCCGCACGTTGACCGTCCCCGGTTCGCCGTCGTCCGAGGTGTCCACCACCACCCGCAGGTACTTGACCCGCGCCTTGGGGCGGGCGTCGGAACTCGCCGCCGTCGGGGGCTGGGCGCGTTCGAGCGCGGCGATGAGCTGCTCCGCCTCCTCCGCGGTCAACCTGCCCTCGGCCAGCATGTCGAGGATGTCCTTGCGTTTCGCGTTCATCGGGGAACCTCTCCTATCGGATGCTCACGAGCACAGCCGTGCGGCCCTGCGCGATGTCGACCCGGGTGCCGGGCAACGCGCGCACCAGACGCCAGCCCGCGCCGAGCGCACCGAGCACGCTGACCCGGTACGCGACGCAGGCCACGACGGCCGCCAACACGGCCAGGACCACCAGCGGTGCGCACAGGAGCAGCACCGGCAGCACCGGAACCCAGATCCGGACGGGACGACCGACCGCACGGGTGACCCGTACGGTCAACACCTGCGGCATCACCGGCGCTCCTCCAGCTCGGACAACGCCTGCTGGGTGGTGATCTCACCGCGGCGCAGCCGGTCGATGACGTCGGACCGCACGGGCGCCGGGTCGGTCTCGACGAAGTCGAGCCTCTGCATGATCCGGTTCAGCCGTGACTTGATCGTCGGGTAGCTCACCCCGAAGATGCGCTCCATCTCCTTGATGGAGCCGTGGCACCGCACGAACGCCGTGACGAAGACCTGATCCTCGGCGTTGAGCTGAGCCAGCTGCGGTAGCTCGAACTCGCCCTCGATCGCCACGCCGCTGCCCGTGAGGCGTACCCGTTCGACGACGAACGGTCGGCCCCCGGTCAGGTTCGTGAGTTCGCCCCACTCCATCGACCGCTCAACCATACCAAGAGTATTGTCGGCGGAACCTTAACTTTCAAGATGTGGATCTTGAATTTTTTAAACTCTCGGCCGGTGCGGGGGTGTGAGCCGGTCCCACCGACGCCGACGGTCCCGGCTACTGCCCGGAGCCGTGGCGGGGCAGCGCACCCACCGGCGGCGCCCCGGCGTCGCTGGCCAGCCGCTGCATCGTCCGCGCCAGGTGCTCACTGCCGTCGTCGAGATGCCGTGCCGCCGCCTTCATGTGCGAGATCATCATCTCGCCGTAGATGCGCAGCGCCTCCCGCGCCGCCACCGAGTCGTCGAAACTCGCCCCGGCCGACGTCCGGTACTCCTGGACGGCCCGCTCCGCCTCCTGCCGCGCCTCCTCCGCCGCGGCCCGCACGTAACTCTCGTACTGGGTCCGGGCGTACTCGGCGACCCGCCGGGCGTAGTCGTGGGCCTGCGCGATGATCTGCTCCGCCTCCCGCTGCGCCGCCGACAGCAGGTTCACCTCCTTGGCCGCCGGCACCGACGCCGCCGGCGCGCTCGGCAGCACCCCGTGCCGGTGCAGCTCCAGGTGGTTGTTGAGCCGCTCGTTCTCCGCCCGCAGATGCGCGATCTGCGACGACAGCACATCCAGCTCGTCGGCCACCTGCATCCGGAACCGGTCCACGTCGGTGTTGTCGTAGCCGCGCCGGGTGAACGACGCGGTGCCGAACTCCCACCGCCGGACCCGGTCCGCGGTGACCCGCACCTGCACCGAAGCCGACGCGTGCCGGCCGTCGTACCTGCTGATCGGACTCGCGGTCACCGTAACCCTCCGGAATTGTCGGCGGTGGACGCCGCCTGCACGGCGGTCCGCCACGACGGGCCGTACCAGTGCTTGCCCAGGCCCTCGTGGTGCAGCTGCCCGGCGTGGAAGCCGGCCCGGTCCAACGTGGCCACGGCGTGCGACACCAGGTCGTCCGACCCGCACACGTACACGTGCCGCGACCGCCAGTCCCCGTCGGCCAGCGCCCGGTCCACCGGGTACGTGAACTCCCCCGGCCGATTCCCGTCGCTGCCCACCACGTGGGTCACCGACAGCCCCGGCCACGACGACGCCAACTTGTCGATCGCGTCGTTGTCGTAGAACTCCATCCGCGACCGCGCCCCCACGTACAGGTCGACCCGCCGCCGTGACCCCTCCGCGGCGACCTGCTCCACCAGCGCCTTCACCGGCGCCCACCCGGTGCCACCGGCCAGCAGCAGCAGATCCGCCGACCCCGCCGACGCCAGCGTCAGCCGGTCCCCCACCGGCGCCGACAGGTTGACCTGATCCCCGGTCGTGCACCCGTACACCAGGCGCGACGACACCGCCCCACCCGGCGCGGCCCGCACGTGCAGCTCCAGCGTGCCGTCACTGCGCGGCGCGTTGGCCGGCGAGTAGTACCGCCACGACCGCACCGCCGGATGCGACACCCCGATCGACTGGCCGGGTGTGAACGGCAGCAGGTACTGCGGGCGCAACGTCAGCACCGCCACGTCGAACGTCCGCCGCTCGTGACCGACGATCTCCGCCACCCACCACGGCGGGTTGACCGCCTCCGCCGCCTGCGCACCCTCGGTCATCACCTTGGCGACCAGCGCGTACGCGCCCGCCCAGTCCTGGGCCAACTCCTCGGTCCACTGGTCGGCGAGGAAATGCCGCAAGGTGGCCAGCAGCGCCTCACCCACCGCCGGGTAGTGCTCCGCGCGGACGGCGAACTTGCGGTGGTCGGCGCCGAGGTCGCCGAGGAACCCGACCAGCCGGTCCACCTGGTCCACGTGCGACACGATGTGGCCCAGCGCGGTCACGAGCCGGTCCCGCTGCCCGGCCATGTTCGTCGGGAACATCTGCCGGGTCTCCGGATGCGCCAGGAACAGCGTCGAGTAGAAGTAGAGCGGCACCTGGTCGCCGTGCGCGGCGACCAGGGACCAGCTCTGCTTGAGCCGGGCGGCGTCCACGCTCAGGCGCCCGTCCGGGTCCCGGTCGCCACCACCTGATCCTGGACCTGGGCCAGCACGGCCTGCACGTCGGTGATGACATCGCCGGGCACGCCCAGCTCGGTCAGCGTCGCGGTGAGGTGCGCGCCGACCTTCGCGTAGTGCGCGGCCGGGATGTTCAGCGGCTGGTGCGCCTCCGCCAGGCCCCGCCCGGCGTACTCGTTGGGCCCGCCCAGCACCACGGCCAGCATCAGCGCCAGGTGCCGCCGCTGGGCGATCATGTCCACGTCGGTGAAGTAGCCGGCCAGCTCCGGGTCGGCCAGAACCTTGTCGTAGAACAGCTCCACGGCCGCCTTGACCGAGCTGGCGCCGCCGATGCGTTCGTAGTGGGAGGTGGGAGCGGTCTCGTCGGTAACCGTCACGGTCGGTTCCTTCCACGGTGGCAGGGGTCGCGCCGAAGGGCGCGCGCACAGGGGGACGCCCGCCTGCTCCGGAGCCTGGCGGTGACCCCGGCGCCGCAGGACGCGTTGGGGACCATAGCGCGTTGCGACGCTCCGGTCACCGCCCCCCGATCGGATTTCCGACAACAATCCACCACGGACGGTGATCAAGGACGGCTCCACCATCGACTGCCGGCAACCGGACGGCCACCATCCGTTCCGGACAGTCGCAAATTTCCACCGCGGGTGTGATATTCCCGTTGCACGCACATCGCGGGAGCGGACCCTCGAACCGGCCGTCACCACCGCGTCCACGCCCCGGCTACCACCGCCGCCGCCCCACCGACCGCCAGCAGCACCGCCACACACGCCGGCCCGGCCACCACACCACGGCAGCAACCCACAGTAACTACAAGATCTCGGAAAGCGTCGGCGCGTCGCGCCTCACCAACGCCGCGCCGACCACCACGAACAGCCGGCCACCGGCACCGCGCCGCCGCTCAGCCGGCCCGCCGCCGCGCCCGCCGCGCCGCCAACTCGTCACCCACGACATCCGCCGCCGACTCCGGACCCGCCGACTCCCGGACCCCGGGATCCTGACCCGCCGGCTCCGCCGGCAGATGCGACAACGAACCCTGGATCTCCTTGAACGCCCCACCGATCGCGATGCCGAACACCCCCTGGCCGCCCTGCAACAGGTCGACCACCTCCTCCGGCGACCGGCACTCGTACACCGTCGTCCCATCGGAGATCAACGTGATGCCGGCGAGATCCTCCACCCCGCGCGACCGCAGCGCCTCGATCGCCTTACGGATGTTCTGCAACGACACCCCGGCGTCCAGCAGCCGCTTCACGACCTTCAACACCACCAGGTCCCGGAACGAGTACAACCGCTGCGTCCCCGAACCCGACGCGTCCCGCACACTCGGCACCACCAGCGCCGTCCGAGCCCAGTAGTCCAACTGCCGGTAACTGATGCCCACCGCGTGGCACGCCGTCACACCCCGATAACCGACCGCGCCGTCACCGTCCGTCGCCACCGACGCGCCCTGCTCCGAACCCGAACCCGGATCCCGCGGCTCCTGCATCGGACAACCTCCCCGCCGTGCGGTGACGCGCCGATTCCGCAACGCGCACCCCTCGATACGGCAACCCTAACGCCGCACCGGACAGTTACCGGGGAACAACAGCCACGACACGCCGCGCGCGCCACACGCCCACACCAACCGTCACCCACCGTGACGGCGCCGGGCCGACGCTCAGCCGGCGAAATCCTCCGGACGCACCTGCTCCAGGAACTCGCGGAACTTCTCCACCTCGTCCTCCTGCTCGTCCGGAATCACGATCCCGGCCTCACTGAGGACCTCTTCGGCACAACGAATCGGCGCACCCACCCGCAACGCCAACGCGATGGAATCACTCGGCCGCGCCGACACCCGCACCCCGTCACCGATCAACAGGTCGGCGTAGAACACGTTCTCCTTCAGCTCGGTGATCTCCACCGCCCGCAACGGCGCCTTCAACGCCGCCAACACATCCCGAAGAAGATCATGCGTCAACGGCCGCGCGGGCTTGACCCCCTGCTGCTCGTAAGCGATCGCCGTCGCCTCGACCGCGCCGATCCAGATCGGCAGATAGCGGTCCCCCTCGACCTCCCTGAGCAGGACGATCGGCTGGTTGCTCGGCAGCTCCACCCGAACCCCGACCACGCTCAGCTCGCGCACCGCCGCCTCCGTGTCGTTGTCACCTACGCCGCACCGCGCCCTTCCTGCACGGTACACGGACCGCGACACGGCCGTCCCACGCGCTACAAGCACCACGCCCGCGCCAGAAAGGGGTTACCCCGGCAAGCCTACGGCACGCTTCCCCGTACAGATCTTTCCGTACCGGCACGTCACCGGCCCAACGTCGACCGCAACCCCACCCGCACCAACGCCGCGTGCAACTGCTGCGACAACGCCACCAACTCCCGCGCCGTCTCCGCCGCCCGCGCCCGCGCCGCCGGATCACTCTGCCGCGCCAACGGCGCCACCAACTGCGCGAACAGACCCACCTCACGGTCCGCCGCCGTCCGGTAACCCCGCAGATGCCGCGGCTCCAACCCGTACGCCGCCAGACCCGCCACCGCCCGCGCGATGATCAACGCGTCCCCGTCGTACCAACCCGGCGGATCCGACACCACCACACCGAGCCGCTCCAACTCCGCCAACGTCGACTCGTCGACGCCGCTGCGCGCCACCAGACCAGCCCGGTCCAGACGCACCTGCGGCGACTCGACCTCCGCCTCCCGGCCCGGAACCTCACCACCGGGACCCACCGCCACCAGCGTCGGCCGCGACCGCGGCCCCTCCGTCGCGTCCCACTCCGCCAACTGCTCACGGATCACCCGCAACGGCAGGTACTGGTCCCGCTGCGCGGTCAACACGAACCGCAACCGCGCCACGTCGTCCCAGCTGTACTTCCGGTACCCCGACGCCGTCCGCTGCGGCTCCACCAGACCCTCGGCCTCGAGGAACCGCAGCTTCGACAACGTCGTATCCGGAAAATCCACCCGCAACTGGGCCAGCACCTCGCCGATACTCATCAACGGCTGCGTACGGGCCGACCCCGGCGCGGCGGAGGCCGCAGGCTCGTTCACCCCCGGCCGGCCTCCTCCTCCGGGCGCGGACCGGCGATGAACACCACCCGGAACTTGCCGATCTGCACCTCGTCACCATTGCTCAACGTGGCCGCCTCGACCCGCTCCCGGTTCACGTACGTCCCGTTCAGGCTCCCCACGTCCCGCACCGTGAACGTCCCACCATCCCGGTGGAACTCCGCGTGCCGCCGCGACACCGTCACATCGTCCAGGAAGATGTCACTGTCGGGGTGCCGCCCACTGGTCGTCACGTCGTGATCCAACAAGAACCGGGCACCCGCGTTCGGACCCCGCCGGACCACCAGCAGCGCCATCCCCGGCGGCAACGAACCGGACATCCGGCTCGGCACCACATCGGTGTCCGGTCCCTCCAGGACCTCGTCGAGCGAACCGAGATTGAGCGTCGAAGTGACGTCGAGCGGGGGGAACTCGTCGTCTGGGCGCGTCATGGGACCACCTCACGGATCTGTTCGGTCGGCGTCGGGTAATGGCGGGTCTGGCCGCCGGGCAGTCTCTCACCCGGCGGCTGGCTCCCCGTGCCAGGGAAGGCAATTCCGCAACGCTCAACTATCGGTTTCTCGGTCGACTGGGCGAGCCTAGCCAGCGCCGAAAAGCAGGGCAACCGGACGCGCGGAACCAACCGCCGCACCGGCAAGGGCACACTCAGCTCTCGGTGAGCTCGCGATACGCGCCCGCCGACAGCAGGCCGTCCACCGCAGCCGGATCATCCGGCGTGATCTCCACCAACCAACCCGCACCGTACGGATCAGAGTTGATCACCTCCGGGGTGTCGCCCAACGCCTCGTTGCGCGCCGACACCGTCCCACTCAACGGGGCGTAGATCTCCGACACGCTCTTGGTCGACTCGATCTCACCCAACGACTCACCGGCGGCCACCACCGAGCCCGCCTCAGGCAGCTGGACATACACGATGTCACCCAGCGCGTCCTGCGCGAAGTGCGTGATGCCGACCCGCACCGCACCGTCGCCACCACCCGCAACCCACTCGTGCTCGGCGGTATACCGCAGATCCTCAGGAATCACCAGACGCGTCCTTCGTCCCATCGGTGCCCCGGCCCCGACAGGAGACCGGCGCGGCCCCGCCGGTCACGAGACCGGACGGGCGTGTTCCAGCTTGATCGGCGCGTGCAGCGCCGAAACCTCGGCAGCCTCACGATCCTCGACGATCACCGTACCGCCGTCGCCCGCGACCGTCGCGACCACCCCGCCGGGAATGTTCAACGCCGTACGCATCGTCGCCGGATCACCGATCACCGTGATCGTGTACGGACCCGTCAACCGCCGCCCGTCCACGATCAACGACCCGTTCTCCCCGTCCAGGAAGAACGTCGACGCGATGATCCGTACCGTCGCCCGGTCACCACCGGAGATCTGCATCGCCTCCGCGCCCGCGCCCCGCAGCTCCTGCACCGCGTCCAGCACCCGCACCGCCTTGACCGGCTTCCCGCCGCCGGCCTCGAACCGCACCGCGAGCCCCGGACCCGTCGCCGGCAACGTCCCCGCCAGGATCCCCAGCTCGTCGGCCCGCCGCGTCGCCTCCTCCAACGCCGCCTGCCGGCCCTGCTCACCCGAACGCAACTGCCGCTGACTCTCCTCCAACGCCGCGATGTCCTGCCGCAACCGACCCTCCCGCGCGTTCAGGTCGTACAGGATCCGCACCAGATCCTCCTGGCGCGCCGCCGACGTCGTCGGATCCGCCGACGTCGTCCGCAACTGCTCCACCAGCGTGAACCCCAGCAGCGCCAGCAACACCGCGATCATCACCGCGGCCGAACTCACGCTGCGCCGCCCCGAGGCCGGTGCCGGCTCCTCCGGCCGCTCCACCGCCGGGTCCACCGTCGCCGGATCCGCCGCCCCGCCCGCACCGGCCGGCTGCTCCGCCTCCCGACCCGGCTCCGCCTCCGGAGCCAACGGGCTCAACTCGTCCGGATCCGGCGCGTCCGGCCGCGGATCCGGCTCACCCGCCGGCCCCGCCGGGCGCCGCGGGTCCGCCGGCTGCGGCCAACCCGTACCCGTCTCGGTGTGCTCGTCGCTGCTCATCACCACCAACCTACGCCCGGAACAGGTGCCGGCGGATCGCCGCCACGTTCCCGAAGATCCGCACCCCCAGCACGACCACCACACCCGTGGACAACTGGCTACCCACGCCCAACTGGTCCCCCAGGTACACGATCAGAGCGGCCACCAGCACGTTCGAGATGAACGACACCACGAACTGCTTGTCGTCGAAGATCCGGTCCAGCTTCGCCCGCACCCCGCCGAACACCGCGTCCAACGCCGCCACCACAGCGATCGGCAGGTACGGCTCCAACGCCGCCGGCACGGTCGGGTCGAACAACAGCCCGAGCCCCACGCCCGCGAGCAACGCCAACACCGCGATCATCGACTACTACCTCCGGTAGGGGGTGGGAGACGTCCCCGAACCGGACGCCCCCGGACTGGCCGACCCGCCCGACGGCGTCGGACTCGGGCTGGCCGGCGGCTGCGCGTACTGTAGCCGCGGCTCCGGCGCCGCCGGCAGGGTGAGGTCCTCGGCGTCCCGGATCCCGAACGACAACCCGGTGTCCTCGGCGACCTTGCGCATCGTCAACGCGCTCCGGCTGCGCTCGAACCGCTCCCGCAACTCGTCCGGACCGATCGCCGACACCTCGTACGGGCCGGTCACCGGCCGGAAGTCCACCAGGATCGCCTGACCCGCGAACCGGATCGTCGACGTCGACGTCAACCGCTGCCCGTTGATCGAGATCGCCTCCGCGCCCGCCGCCCACAGGTCGTTGGCCACACCCTGCAGGTCCGTGTAGAGCACCCGCGACGGCCCCGCGTCCGAATCCGTCGCCGCGTCCTCGTCCGGCGGCGCGTCGACCAACCGCACCACCACACCGTCACCGCGCACCCGGCCCAGGCCGGTACCCGCCTCCAGGTTCCGCAGCCGCGCCGCCTCCGAGCCGCCCAGCGCGGCCTCCCGCTGCCGGGCCACCTCCGCCCGCAACTGGTCGGCCCGCTCCGACAACCGGTCGGTCTCGCTCTCCCGCTGTTTGATCTGCTCCACCAGCCCCTGCCGGGCCTGGGTGCGCCCCGGCGCCTCCGCCACCGTCTGCCGGTACGCCACCGCGAACAGGAAACCCAGCACCACCAGCACGACGAGCGTCACCGTCCGCGCCGACCACCGCCGCCATCCCGACGGCGGCGGCTGCGGCGACTCCGGCCGGCGGGCCGCCGCGTCGGCGTACCCCGGATCGAGCGGGTTGCGGAACAGTTCGGTGAGGAAGTCCGGCGCGTACACCCGGGCGCTCGGCTCCCGGTTCTCCGGTGGTGTGCCGGTCACCGCGCCGCCTCCCCGACCAGCCGGCGGGCCTGGATGACGTACATCGCACCGGCCACCCAGTAGAGGGCCAGACCCCACCAAGCCAGGCCCCAACCGACCGGGCCGGCGACGGCCGCCGCGGCCGGCACCGCCGCCGCGAGCAGCAGGATCGGGAACGCGGCCAGCAGCAGGAACGTCGCGGTCTTGCCGACGTAGTGCACCGGCGGCGGACCGTACCCGTAGCGCCGCAGCACGGCCAGGGACACCAGCAGGAGCAGTTCGCGGGCCAGCAGCGCCACGGTGAACTGCCACGGCACCACCTCGCGGGCGGTGAACGCGAGCAGCGTCGCCAGGATGTACAGGCGGTCGGCGAGCGGGTCGAGCAGTTCGCCCAGGCGGCTCACCTGGCCCAGCCGGCGGGCGATCCAGCCGTCGACCCAGTCGGTGGTGCCGCCGATGGCCAGCACCACGATCGCGGCGACGTCGGCGCGTGCCACCAGCAGCAGGTACAGGAACAGCGGGACGCCGAGCAGCCGGACGAAACTGATCAGGTTCGGCAGGGTGAGGACCTGGTCGGCGGGGTCGCCCGAGGCTCGTGGATGCCCTGCCCGAGCCGGCCGACGCGACACCGAACCTCCTTCGCGACGCGCTCCGGCACACGGCCGGTTCGGCCGGCGCGCGAAGGCGTACGCACAGTCGGGCCGGCTGCCACCGGCTCCCCCAGTGGCTCCGGACTCGGGGCCACTCTCCGACGCGGCCCGCGATCGCGTGGGATCACGGGCCGGGCAAGTTGCGGTGCCACTATATCCGCCCTCCCGCCGGCCTCCGGGATCCGCGTTCGGGCTGTCGGCGCCTTTCTGGGCGTTGTGGTGGGCGCCACATCACGTAGAGCGTCCTAGGATGATGGTGGAGGGCGGTCAGGCGGTACGTGCCGCGTCGCCCGGCTGATCGGCGGACATCGCCGCCTGGCTGAACGCCACCAGGGCGAACAGCAGCTCCTGCTGCACCCGGCCCGGCATCCGGTCCAGCACCGCCTGCACCGCCCGGTGCCGGCGCTCCTTGACCTCGCGCAGCAGGGCCTCCCCCGCCGGCGTCGGCGACAGCCGGACCTCCCGGCGGTCCCGCGGGTCCCCCACCCGGCGCAGCAGGCCGATCGCCTCCAGCCGGTCGCAGAGCCGGCTCGCCGACGACGGCACCACGTCCAGCAGCTCGGCCAGGCCGTTGACGTTGGTGTCCGGTCGGCTCGTCACCAGCGACAGCACCCGCAGCTGCGTCGGCGAGACCGCCAGCCGCTGCCGCGAGACCGCCGCGTCGAGCACGCCGATGAGGGCCTCCGCGGCCCCGTCGATCGCCGCCGCCAGATCCGGAGGACGCTCCACCCGACTGTCTCCCGCGATTGTCCCGCTCGTACCGAGGGCTGCCGTCGTGACGGCTCAGCCCACGTCCCGGCTGCCCGGACCAGGCCAGTCCAGGCAGACCACCACCGCGTCGTCCCGTAGGTCGGCACCGTCGTGCCAGGCGCGCAGTTCGCGCATCACCGTACCAACCGCCTCCGGCGGCGGCTGCAGCCGCGTCGCGCGCATCGCCCGGCCCATCGCCCGCTCCCCGAAACCGGCCCGGCCAGCCGGGTCGGCCGCCCACACGCCGTCGCTGACCACGAAGAGCCGGTCCCCCGGCTCCAGGTCGATCTCCTGCACGTCGTAGTGGGTCTCGGCGAACATTCCCAGCGGCAACTGCTGCTCCAGCGGGACCGGGGCCAGCTCACCGCCGCGCAGGCGCAGCAGGTGCGGCGAGCCGGCGTCCACCGCGTACAACCGGCCGGAAGCCGTGTCCAGCTCCAGCAGCAGCGTCGCGACGTGCCGCCGGCCGCGGTGCTGGTGGAACACGGTGTCCGAGGCCAGCTCGGCCTGCTCGACGAGGCCCTCGCCCGAACGGCGCGCGTTGCGCAGCGCGTTCACCGCCACGGCCGTGAGGATCGACGCCGCGAGGCCGACGCCGGAGCCGTCCAGCACGGTGACCGTCAGCCGGTCGCCGTCCGCCGCCCAGTCGAAGTGGTCGCCGGCCACCGTGTACGCCGGTTCGAGCTGCCCGGCCAGCCGGAACGCCGCCAGCTCCACGCTGCGGGCCGGCAACAACTCCCACTGCAGCTCGGCCGCCATGCTCAGGCGCTCTCGCCGGCGGGCCCGGTGATAGCGGTCGGTCCTCGGGTCCGCCGCCCGCAGCGCCGTCGCCAGCGCACCGGCGATCTCCCGCACCTGGTCGACGACCTCGGGGCCGGCCGGGCGGGGCAGCTCGACCAGCAGGACACCGACCCGCTCCCCCCACACCGACAGCGGCAGGTACCACCGGCACCGGCCCGAGGCGTCCGCCTCGGTCAGCACCTGCTGCGCCCGGAAGCACCGCCGGACCAGCTCGTGCCCACCGGAACGTTCGAGGTCGGCCGCGTCCGCGTCGCGTACCGGCCACAGCCCGTCGAGCCGGTAGTCGGCGATCAGCACGTCCGTGCGCGTCGCGCCCAGCTCGGCGCGGATCGTCCGGTCCACCACCTCGACCAACTGGTCGGGCGGGGCTGCGCGCAACGCGCGCGACACCACGCCAACCGTGTCCGACATCTTTCCCCTCCGACAACACTTGCAGCAGGGCAAGCATCATACGAAGGGCGTTCACGCCGGTGCGGCCCGGTCGCCGCCCGCCGTGCTGAGCTGGGAACCTCAGTCGTCGCCGCGCACCGCGACGCCGCCGTGGAAGGCGTCCGGAACGTCGGCCGGGCGGCCCTCGGGCCGCCACCGGGCGATCGGCACGATCCCGTCCCCGGTCGGCGTCCACCGACCCAGCAGCGGCGGGAACGCCGCCGGCGACCGCATCCGGAAGGCCGGTCCCATCATCGCCAGCGCCTGCGGGTACGCCGCCAACTCCTCGGTGTCGAAGTCCACCGCGAGCAGGCTGCCCGGCACGGTCGCCTGGTAGAGCTCGTCGAGGGTCCGGGCGAGCGTCCCGTCGTCCAGGAACGCGGCCAACCCCAGGAACACCACCCCCACCGGCCTCCTCCCCCACCCGGGGACGAACCGGTGCAGCTGCGCCGGGTCGACGGTGCCGATGTCGGTCGCGTCCCCGAAGCCGTAGCCGGCCCGGTCGCTGCCGGCCAGAATGCGCTGGCCGAGCCGGATCGTCACCGGGTCGACGTCGGTGTAGAGCACCGTCGCGTCCAGGGCCACCTCGTGCACGTTGCCCATCGTCGGCACGCCGGCGCCGAAGACCAGGAACCCGTCCACACCGGCGGCGGCCATCGCCCGCACCGCCCGCCCGAGGAACGCGCGCAACTCCCGGAACACCGGCGCGCACGACCCGTACGCGCCCTCGAAGGCGCGCGCCGCCGCCACGTCGACCGGGAAGTGGTGCTCCCCGCCGAGCCAGTAGTCGATCATTCGTGCGGTGCTCGGCTGCTGCGGCTCAACCATCGACGGCGCTCCCTCCCCGGTGGTCGTCCGCCAGCGTACCGAGCGGCCGGCTGCGCCGGTATCGCCGCGCGAGAGTGCCGTGACCGCGATACTGGCCCCGGAGGTGGGCGGGTGAACTCGGCGGACGGCGCGGCGGTCGTGGTCGGCGTGGACGGCTCCGAGCAGGCGCTGCGGGCGGTACGCCTGGCGGCCGTCGAGGCGGCCCGCCGGCACCGCGCGCTGCGCGTGGTCCACGGCTTCATCTGGCCCCTGCTGCGGGTGCCGGTGGACGCGCCCGCCGGCGGGCCGCCGGGAGCCGGCCTGCGCAACCAGGCGGAGGAACTGGTCACGGCCGCGGTCGCGGAGGCCGAGGCGACGGTGCCCGGGCTGCGGGTCACCGGCGAGATCATCGACGGGGAGGCCGCGGCGGTCCTGCTCGGGGAGTCACCGACCGCCGCGCTGATCGTCCTGGGCGACCGGGGCCTGGGCGGGTTCGCCGCGCTCGTGGTCGGCTCCGTCGCGGTGCAGGTCGCCACCCACGCCGACTGCCCGGTGCTGGTCGCCCGCGGCGGCGACCGCGCCGACGGGCCGGTGGTCGTCGGCGTCGACGGGTCGGAGGTGTCCCGCCTCGCGGTCGAGTTCGCCGCCGAGGAGGCCGCGCTGCGCGGCGCGGACCTCGTCGCGCTGCACGCCTACCACCACCCGGTCTCCACCGGGCCCGGCGACATGCGACCCCTGGTGTACGACGACAGCGAGCTGCGCGACGAGGAGCGGCGGGTGCTCGCCGAGTCCCTCGCCGGGCTCGCCGAGCGCTGGCCGGACGTGACCGTGCGCCCGACGACCGGCCGCGGCAAGGCCGCCCGGCTGCTCACCGACGCCTCCCGGAAGGCGCAGCTGCTCGTGGTCGGTGGGCACGGCCGCGGCGGGCTCGCCGGCCTACTGCTGGGCTCGGTCAGCCATTCGGTGCTGCACCACGCCGACTGCCCGGTCGCGGTGGTCCGCGCACCCCGCTGACCCCGCCCCGGCGCGGTTGGCCGCCGCCCGGACGGGTAGACGACCCCGGTACGCCAACGGCGAGGACGACCGGAGGAGGCAGTGATGCCAGGACCACGGCCGGGCAGCAACGCGTACGACAAGCAGCGGGCACGCATGCGGAACGCCATCGACGATTCCGGGCGCCGCGTGTCGGACAGCACGGCGGACGAGGTCGCCAACCGGATCCTGCAACAGGACCGGGGCCAGCGGGGCGTCGTACGCGGTGACCGGGTCTACGGCCCGAAGGGCGAGCGGGAAGCCGGCGACCCGAGGTGAGGGCGGCGGTTCTCGCCGACGGGGCGATCGCCGGCGCGGTCGGCAGCACCGTCCTGAACGCGGTCACCTACCTGGACATGACGCTGCGGGGTCGCCCGGCGAGCAGCACCCCGGAGCAGACCGCCGGGCGGGTGGCCGACCTGACGCAGCTGCACCTGGGGTCCGGGCAGCGGGCGGACAACCGCCGCTCCGGGCTCGGTCCCCTGCTCGGCTACGGGCTGGGCGTCGGCGCGGGCGTCGCGTTCGCGCTGCTGGCCCGGGGCCGGCGCACGCCGCTGGCACTGGGCAGCGGCGTGCTCGGCGGCGGCGTGATGACCCTGTCGGACAGCTCCTACGCCGTGCTCGGTGTCAGCGACCCGCGGACCTGGAGCCGCGTCGACTGGCTGTCCGACCTGATCCCGCACCTGGCGTTCGGCCTGTCGGCGGCGGCGACCTGGAACCGGCTGCGCTCGCCGCGCACCTGACCTGTCACGCGCGCCGCCCGCCCCTCTCGCGGAAGGGCGGGCGGCGTACGGCGGTCAGCTCTCGTCCTCGGCGACCGGCTCCCCCGCCGGTCCGTACGGCGACACCTGCCCCTTCGGCACCGGCCGCCCCGCGTCCCCGCGCGACGAGCCACGGTTGAGCGGGTGACCGGTCGGCTGCGGGCCCTTGCTGTCCTGGCTGGTCGCGCCCTTGTTGTTGCGCCGGAACTCCTCCTGCTGCGGGTTCACCACGGGCTTCTCCTTCCGGGCGGCGACGCACGGCGTGCGCCGCCTCGCCGACCGGGTACCCGACGCCACCCCCGCCATGCGGGGCTAACCCGCGCCCGGGCGGGTACCTCTGCGGCGATGGGCGACGAACGGACGGCACGGGTGCTGCTGGAGCGGCGCGGGCGGACCTACGCCGAGGAGGCCGGGATCCGGCTGGCCGACCGGCCCGGGCCGCTCTACCAGCTGCTGGTGCTCGCCACGCTGCTGAGCACCCGGATCCGGGCCTGCGTGGCGGTGGCCGCCGCGCGGGAACTCTTCGCCGCCGGCTACCGCACGCCGCAGGCGATGGAGGCGGCCAGCTGGCAGGACCGGG
>JAEYGD010000083.1 GCA_023402505.1 Actinomycetes bacterium | reverse complement strand
GGCGGATCGGGCGCGGAGAACGGCCGGATGCCACCCCGCGACGGCGGGCCGGTGTCGGTGTCGTCGGGGCGCAACGCCACGAGCCAGGCAGCCGGGCGGCGCAGCCGCCGCATCTCCGGCAGCGCCTCGGCCCACTCGTCGTACGCCTCGTCGGCGTCGTCCAGCGGGTGCGGCTCGGGCAGCTCGGGCGGGGGCTCGTCGGCGGCGGCGACCACCAGCAGCGGGTCGTTGCGCCCGGTCTCGTTGCGGACGTCGGTCAGCCGGCGGACCAGCACGTGCCCGGGGTTGCCCGGCGCGACACCGTCGAGCAGCAGGACCGGGTACGCCGTGCGCCGCCAGTCCCCCGGGCGCCACAGCCGCCGCCGGTAGGCCTGGCGCAGGTCTTCCAGGAACGCGTGCAGCAGCAGCTTGTCGACCTGGTCGGCCTGCTCCCCGTCGCGCCAGCCGGCGGTGAGCCGCTCGGCGAAGCCGAGGAACGTGACGGACTGGCGGGGGGCCAGGTACTGCTGGCGCATGAACCAGCGGTAGTGCCGCCCGAGCACCGGCACCCGGCCGGAGACGGCGAGCCGGAAGACCGCGCCCGGCACCGCCCGCCGGACCAGCCAGAGCAGCAGCTGCGACACGATCGAGGCGGCGTCCCCGCCGGCCGGCACCGGCTCGGCGACGCCCCGTGGCCCGCGCCGGTCGCGCAGCCGGCGGACCAGCGCCGAGCGGCCCTCGCCGGCGTCCAGGCCGACGCTGAGGCTCTGCTGCATCAGCCACTCGGCGAGCGGGTAGTGCCGGAACCGCAGCCGGGTCGTGCCGAACGCCTCGAGGGACAGTTGCCGGTGCAGGTCCCGCAGGAGGGCGGGCACGTCTGCGGAACCGGCGGCGGCGTCGAGGGTGGCGTGCGGAACTCGCCGCCCTGGCCCCTGCCCGAGGAAGCGGCGGACGAGGGCCGTCAGCTCCGGGGTGCCGGGCGGCCGGACCAGCCACAGGACCGGGAGGCGGCGGTCACCGCGGCGGGGCCGGCGTAGCAGGCGGGCGAGCAGCCCGAGCAGTTCCCATCCGCCGGCCGGCAGCCGGTCCCGGCCGGCCGGCGGCTGCGTCTGGCTGGTCGTCTCCCGCATGGATCACCCCCGGATCGGTGGCGCAGCGTGCCCGTTCGATCCACTCAGTGTCGCGGACGGGGGCAAGCGGACCGGCAGCCGGTGGTCCGGGGTGGACCACCGGCTGCCGGGTCGGCGCGGTCAGCCGGTGACGGCGTTCAGGGCCGGCAGGTAGCCGTAGCGGTAGCCGTCGGCGTTCGGGTGGTACGCCTCGATGACCCCGGTGACGTCCTTGATCCACGGGCTCGACGCGCAGACGCCGTGACCGGCGAAGTAGGGGCGGGTGTCGGCGAAGGTGGCGCCGGCCGCGGCGGCCCGGGCGGCGGTGACGCCGGCCAGGACGTCGGCGGCCTCGTTCAGCATCTGCCGCTTGGTGCTGCTCATCGCGAGCAGCCCGCACCAGCCGGTCTCGAACAGGCGCGGGTAGCCGAGCACGATCAGCCGCGCGTTCGGCGCCCGGTCGCGGATGGCCGCGTACGTGGCGTCCAGCCGGCCGGGCAGGGTGGTGGTGGCGAACGCCTTGGCCGCGTTGACGGCGCTGGTGCAGTTGGCGGTGCTCTCGAACCGGCAGGTGGTCATCACGTCGGCGAAGCCGGCGTCGTTGCCGCCGATCGTGATCGTCACCAGGGTGGTGCTGGTGCTCAGCGAGCTGACCTGGTTGTTGATGACGTCGGAGGTGACCGCGCCGCCGCAGGCCGGGAACTTGAAGCTGGTCACGGCGTTGGCGGCGGCCCACAGCGGGGCGTACGACTTCTGGCTGCGCAGACAGGTGGACAGATCGTACGGTCCGGCGCCGACGCCGGAGGAGTACGAGTCGCCGAGCGCCACGTAGTTGATCGTCGCGGCCTGGGCGGTGCCGGGCACGAGCACCGCGCCGGCGACGGCGGTGAAGAGGGCGACCAGCGCGGCGAGGGCACGGGCCAACGGGCGGTGGGGCATGACGGACCTCCACAGGACAAGGGGTGGTGGGGCCCTGTGACCGCGCGCGTGGCCAGAGGTGCAATGGTTGTTACTAGCCGGTAATGCTATCGAAACATTTGGATAATGTGAATAGGCCCGCCCGGGGCGCACCCGGGCAGGCCCGCCGACACGCGGTTCACGCCGTGATGACGACGTGGAGGTTGCGGGGGCCGTGGACGCCCTCGACCCGGGCGAGCTCGATGTCGCTGGTGGCCGACGGCCCGCTGATCCAGGTCAGCGGGCGGTGCGGGTCGACCCGGCGCAGCGCGTCCGGCACCGAGGCGACGACCTGGTCGGCGCGCAGCACGCACAGGTGCACGTCGGGCAGCAGCGTGGCGATCCGGCGGCCCTGGTCCGGCGCGCCGTCGAGCACGATCGTGCCGGTCTCGGCGACGGCCACCGCCGCCGCGGTGACGACCCCGTCGGCGCCGGCGATCCGCTCCGGCGGGCAGCCGTCGTCCCCAAGCACGCGGACGCTGTCGGGCAGCCAGTGCCGGGGCAGCCCGGGTGGCGCCACGACCCGCCGGCCGCCCAGCACCCGGTCGACGACCCGGGCGACGTCCGCGTCGGCGCACCGGTGCACGGTGGCCCGGTAGTCGGTGAGGCGGTCCACGAACAGGTCGAGGTCGACGGCGAGGGAGCCGGCGGGCCGGTAGTCGCGGGGCGCGTCGACCGGCGCCGGCCGGTCGCGCAGCGCCGCCCGCAACCGCCCCAGGATGAGATCCCGCGAGGTCACCGCTCGGCCCACCACTGGCGGAACGTCCGCGGCGGCGCCGCCGGCAGGTCCCGGCTCGCGGTCCAACCGGACAGCGGCGGTGGCAGCCCCCGACCGCGCGGACCGGCGATCCGGCTCGCCCGCGCGGCGCGCTGCGCGGCCGCGTACAGCGCCGGATGGTCCATCGTGTACGCCGCGGCGGCCATCGCCGCCGCCTCCGCCCGCGGGTGCGGGACCTTGCCGCGCAGGTGGACCAGGACGGACGGGATGTCGATCAGGACCGGACAGGCGTCGTAACAGGCGCCGCAGAGCGACGACGCGTACGGCAGCGACGCGTTGTCCGCCACGCCGGTCAGCTGCGGGGAGAGCACCGCGCCGATCGGACCGGGATACACCGACCCGTACGCGTGCCCGCCGGTGCGTTCGTAGACCGGGCAGACGTTGAGGCAGGCCGAGCAGCGGATGCAGTGCAACGCCTGCCGCCCGACCGGGTCGGCGAGCACCGCGCTGCGCCCGTTGTCCAGCAGCACCAGGTGGAACGCCCGCGGCCCGTCCCCCGGCGTGACACCGGTCCACATCGAGGTGTACGGGTTCATCCGCTCCCCGGTCGCCGCCCGCGGCAGCAACTGGAGGAAGACCTCCAGGTCCCGCCAGGTGGGCACGACCTTCTCGATACCCATCACGGTGATCAGCGTCTCCGGCAACGTCAGGCACATCCGCCCGTTGCCCTCGGACTCGACGACGGCGAGCGTGCCGGTCTCGGCGACGGCGAAGTTCGCCCCGGACACGGCCACCCGGGTGCTCAGGAACGTCTCCCGCAGGTGCCGGCGCGCGGCGGCGGCCAGCGCCGCCGGCTCGTCGGTGAGCCCCGGGTCGACGCCCGGCATCGCCCGCAGGAAGATCTCCCGGATCTCCGCCCGGTTGCGGTGGATCGCCGGCACCAGGATGTGGCTCGGCCGGTCACCGCCGAGCTGCACGATCAACTCCGCGAGGTCCGTCTCGACCGCGTCGATCCCCGCCGCCCGCAGGGCCTCGTTGAGGCCGATCTCCTGGGTGGCCATCGACTTCACCTTCATCACCCGGTCCGCGCCGGCCGCCCGGACCAGGCCGGTGACGATCCGGTTGGCCTCGACCGCGTCGGCAGCCCAGTGCACCGTCCCGCCCGCCCCGGTGACCGCCGCCTCCAGCTGCTCCAGCAGCTCGGGAAGCCGGGCCATGGTGTCGGTCTTGATCGCCCGGGCGGCGACCCGCAGCTGCTGCCAGTCCGGCAGCTCACCGACGACCGCCCCCGACTTCTCCCGGATGGTGGTGGTGGCGTGCCGCAGGTTGCGGCGCAGCTGGGCGTCGGACAGAGCCCGCCGGGCGGCGGCCGGGAACGGCTCGTCGCCACGCAGGTGGCCCACCCCGCGAGGCGCCGTGGTGGGCATGCCGAGAAACGTCCGGCTCACGTCCGCACCCCCGGTCGCGTCCGCCCGGCGGTGGCCTCGGTCGCGGCCAGGATCTCCGCCAGGTGTACCGTCCGCACCCCCGCTCTGAGCCGGGACAACCCACCGCCGATGTGCATCAGGCAGGACGCGTCGCCGGCGGTGCACACGTCCGCCCGGGTGGCCAGCACGTTGCGCATCTTGTCGGCGAGCATCGCCGTCGAGGTGTCCGCGTTCTTCACCGCGAACGTGCCGCCGAACCCGCAACACTGCTCCGCCTGCGGCAACTCCACCAGCTCCAGACCCCGGACCGCCCGCAACAGGCGCACCGGCCGGTCCGCCACCCGCAGCATCCGCAACGAGTGGCAGGTCGGGTGGTACGTCACCCGGTGCGGGTAGTACGCGCCCACGTCGGTCACCCCCAGCACGTCCACCAGGAACTCGGACAGCTCGTACGTGCGGCCGGCGACCTCCTCGGCCCGGCCGGCCAGGCGCTCGTCGCCCGACCGCCGGGCCACCACGGCGTGCTGGTGCCGCACCGACCCGACGCACGACCCGGACGGGGCGACCACCACGTCGTACGGGGCGAACACCCGCACGTGCCGGCGGACCAGGCGCAGCGCCTCGTCCGGGTAGCCGGTGTTGACGTGCATCTGCCCGCAGCAGGTCTGGTCCGCCGGGAAGACCACTTCGTGGCCGAGACGCTCCAGCAGCCGCACCGTCGCCACCGCGGCACGCGGGAACAGGGTGTCCGCCAGGCACGTCACGAACAGCGCGACACGCATCCTCAACCACCCCTTCGCCGGGCGTGCACAACAATGCCACCGATAACCGGACGCGGACAGCGAGGAGCCGGACGACGAGCGGCGTCCGGCTCCTCGCTCCGACACCTGGGGCGGTCCGAGCCGGCCGCGGGGGAGGAACCCGCGGTCAAGCGTCCCCGGGTGTCAGGCCCTGATGTCGTTCCGGCCGACCTCCGCGGCCTCGGCCGAGATCTCCGTCTCGGCCTCCGGAGCGGGAGTGGGGGCTCCCGGTCCGGCGAGCGAGTCGCGACCCCGGTCAGCGCGCAGCCGGAGGTACAGCAGGGCCGCCGCGGTCACGATCAGCGGCCACACCAGGTAGACGCCGGTCATGACCAGCAGGAAGATCACCGCTCCGACGGTCACCACGGCGGCGTACCAGATCTTGCTACGCCGGGGCAGCAGCCGCAGCGCCGCCGCGACGCCCACGGCGTACACCGTGACGAAGGAACCGGTGGTCAGCAGGACCAGTGGTCGGGGACCGACCTCGGCGGCGAGCACCGCGAACAGCGCCAGGAAGGACAGCACGGCGTTGACCGTGAGGCTGCGCCGCGGCACCTCGCCCGCGACACTGCCCCGGGTCAGCCACGCCGGCAGCGCACCGTCGCGGCCGAGGGCCGCACCCAGCTTGGCCGCGCCGGCGTAGTAGGCGTTCATCGCGCCGAACGTGAGCAGCAGCGCCGCGGCGGCGGCGAGCCACCGCGCGTCACCGCCGAGCGCGACGGCGAACAGCTCACCGAGCGGCGCGTCGGCGTCGGCGGCGGCGGACCCGAGCACCGCGATGATCGCGAAGGCCACCGCGAGGTACAGCGCGCCGACCACGATGACCGCGGCGGCGGTGGCCCTCGGCAGGTCCCGGGCCGGCCGGCGGAACTCGGCCGTCAGGTGGGTGATCGCCTCCCACCCGACGAAGCTCCAGACCAGCAGCGCGGCGGCCGGGCCGATCGCCGTCCAGCCGTGCGGCGCGAACGGCTCGAGGTTGTCGGTCGAGGCGTGCGGCAGGGACAGCACCACCGCCAGGATCAGGAAGGCGACCAGGATGCCGGCCAGCGCGAGCTGCACCCGCCCGGCCAGCTGGACCCCGAAGAAGTTGGTGGTCGTGACGACGACCATGAGGAGGACCGCCGTGATCGCCACGGTCGTGCCGCCGCCACCGACGGCCGCCTCCACGTAGGCGCCGCCGAAGAGGGCCGCGGCGGCGGCCCCCGGCGGTACCGCGAAGTAGAAGCACCAGCCGACGACCGCCGCGGCTCGTGGCCCGAAGGCCATCCGGGCGTACGTGGACACGCCCCCCGCGTCGGGGTAGCGGGCGCCCAGCGCGGCGAACGTCGCCGCGAGCGGCGCGGACACGAGCACGAGCAGCAGCCACGCGAACAGTGATGCGGGGCCGGCGGCCTCGGCCGCCAGCGCGGGAAGTGCGATGACTCCGGTTCCCAGGACGGCGCCGACGTACAGGGCGGTGCCCTGCGCGACGGTCAGTCGGCCGCTCGTCGCCGGCGCGGATGGTGTCTCAGCCATGAGATCACCATCGCTGGATTCGGCCAGGTGAAACAGATGGATTCGTGCCGGGGTGCGGTAGATTTCTGCCATGGGTGAGCACGTCGTCGCGGTGGCGGTTACCGAGAACCTGCCGATCTTCGAGCTGGCGGTGCCCCAGGAGGTGTTCGGCACCGATCGCCGGGACATCGCCGACCCGTGGTACGAGATGCGCCTGTGCGCGGCCGAGCCCGGTCCCCTGCGCACCACCGGAGGAAGCTGGCTCAACCCGACGTACGGCCTGGACGATCTCATCGAGGCGGACACCGTGCTGGTGCCGGCGTGCAGCCGGGCGACGCAGGTCGACCCGCCCGCGGCCCTCGTCGAGGCGCTGCGGGTGGCGCACGCGCGGGGCCGGCGCATCGTGGGCATCTGCACCGGCGCGTACGTGATGGCGGCGGCCGGGCTGCTCGACGGCCGCCGGGCGACGACCCACTGGATGAACGCCCAGGACTTCGCGACCCGGTTCCCGCTGGTCGACCTCGACCCCCGGGTGCTCTATGTGGACGAGGGTGACATCCTCACCTCCGCCGGCACGGCGGCCGCGATCGACCTGTGCCTGCACCTGGTGAAGCGGGACCACGGCACGGCGATCGCCCACGAGGTCGCCCGCCGGATGGTCGTGCCGCCCCACCGGGCCGGTGAGCACACCCAGTACCCGCCGCCGCCGGTGCGGGGGGTGTCCCCCAACGACCTCAGTCCGGTCCTGGAGTGGGCCCGCGGCCGGCTCGACCGGCCCCTGACCGTCAACGACCTGGCCCGCGAGGCGAACATGAGCCCCCGCACCTTCGCCCGGCGGTTCCGCGACACGCTCGGGACGACCCCCCTGCAGTGGCTGCTGGAGCAGCGGGTCCGCCTGGCGCAGGAACTGCTGGAGACCACCGACGACCCGGTGGAGCGCATCGCCCACCGCACCGGCTTCGGCACCGGCGCCAACCTGCGCCAGCACTTCGCCAAGGTCAGCGGGGTGACCCCGCAGACGTACCGGCACGTGTTCCGGTACCGGGCCGCCGCCGCGGCGCAGCCCGCGGTCCGGCCCGTCCCGCTGGACCCGGCGGACCGTCCGGCGATGGCGGGCGCGCCGTCCGGCGGCACCAACTGCCGGGACACCGCCGGCGCCGCCCCCGGCCGGGGGCGGCGCCGTCGTGCGGAACCGGTCAGCCGAGCGCGGCGACGTTGCGCAGCAGCAGCGCCTCGGCCAGGCACACCCGCGCGAACTCGCCCAGGTGCAGGCTCTCGTTGGGTCCGTGCGCGTTCGTGTAGGGGTCCTCGACGCCGGTGACGAGGATCGCGGCGTCCGGGAACGCCTCCTGGAACGTGGCGATGAACGGGATCGAGCCGCCGACGCCGATGTCGACCGGCTCGGTGCCGTCCCAGGCGACGCGGAACGCGGCCCGGGCCGCGTCGTGCCGGGGGCCGGAGGCGTCGATCCGGCAGGGGGCGCCGCCGCCCTCGTACCGGAAGCTCACCTCGGCCCCCCAGTCCACCTTGGCGCGCAGGTGCGCGCAGAGCGCCTCGTACGCCCGCTGCGGGTCGTCGCCGGGCGCCAGCCGGACGCTCAGCTTCGCCGTAGCCTCGGGCACCAGGGCGTTGGCGGCCTCCCGGGTGGTGGGCGCGTCGACGCCGAGCACGTTGATCGCGGGACGGGTCCAGATGCGGTCGACGAGGCGTCCGGTGCCGGTCAGCCGTACGCCGTCGAGGACGCCGGCCTCCGCCCGTAGCCGCTCCTCGGGCAGGTCCAGCGGGGCGGCGCTGCCGGCGGCCAGACCGGCGACGGCCGGGTCGCCGGCGGCGTCGTGCAGGGTGCCCAGCAGTCGGGACAGGACGGTCAGGGCGTCCGGCACCGGCCCGCCGAACATCCCGGAGTGCACCGCCTGGCGCAGCACCCGTACCCGTACGAAACAGTTCATCACCCCGCGCAGCGACGTGGTGAGGGCGGGCACGCCGACGTCCCAGTTGCCGGAGTCGGCGATGACGATGACGTCGGCGTCCAGCCGGTCCCGGTGACCGGCGACGAGGTCGGGCAGGGACGCCGAGCCGTACTCCTCCTCGCCCTCGACGAAGACGACCACCGAGACCGGCAGGTCGGGGCCGTACGCGCGCAGCGCCGCGACATGCGCCATCAGGCCGGCCTTGTCGTCGGCGGCCCCGCGGCCGTAGAGCCGGCCGTCGCGTTCGACCGGCTCGAACGGATCGCTGTCCCACAGCTGCGGGTCGCCGGCGGGCTGGACGTCGTGGTGGGCGTAGAGCAGGACGGTGGGTGCCCCGGGCGGGCCGGCGCGGTGGCCGATGACGGCGGGCTGGCCGCCCGCCCGGACCACCTCGGCGGTGAGGCCGCAGCCGCGCAGCAGGTCGGCGACGGCGGTGGCGGAGCGCTCGAGGTGCTGGTGGTCGAAGCCGTCGTAGGCGATGCCGGGGATCCGGACGAGCCGTTCCAGGTCGGCGCGCGCGCCGGGGAGTTCGCGGGCGACGGCCGCGCGCAGTTGCTCGTCGGTGGGCAGGGTGGTCGGGCTTGGGTGCGGCGCGGCGGACGAGGGCATGGTGTGTCCTTCCTGGTTGCAGGGCCGGGCTCCCCCGGCTGGTCGCAGGGCCGGGCTCCCCCGGCTGGTCGCCGGGCCGGGCTCCCCGGCTGGTCGCAGGGCGGGGCTCCCCGGTGACGGCGGAGCGTCGCCGGGGTGCGGCGGATGGTGGGTGGTCGGCGGGGCGGTGCCCCCGCCTCAGGCGGCGTACTCCACGAGCTCGACCAGCAGGCCGCCGGGGCGGCGCAGGTAGAGGAACCGCACCCGCATGCCGGGTCGGGCCCCCGGGTGGGGCCGGTCGTCGACGGGGACGAAACCCTCGCCGCGCAGGCGGGTCACCTCGGCGTCGAGGTCGTCGACCCGGAAGGCGACGTGGTAGAGGCCCGGCCCGCGGGTGGCCAGGTGCCGGGTGACGGCGGAGTCCGGGGCCGCCGGCGCGACGAGTTCCACGGCCGGCTGGTCGGGCCCCCGCGGGTCGCCCCAGAACTCGCAGGTGACCTGGTAGTCGGGGGCGACACCGGCGTCGGAGCGGGTCAGGCCGAGCGCGGCCAGCGGGCCGGCCAGGGCGGCGGGATCGTCGGTGGCCAGTCCGATGTGGTCGATTCCGATGATCACGACAGCTCCGGTCCGGCGCCCCGGGTGCAGGTCAGGTACCAGTAGTCGTCCAGCATCTTCGCCAGCGACCGCTCGGGGCGCCCGAGCGTGTCGGCGAGCGCCCGTTCGTCGCCACCGGCCTCCGCCAGCAGCCGGGTCGCCCACTCGCGCCCGAGCCGCAGGTGCGCGGCGTAGCCGTCACCGTCCCGGCGGCCGTGCAGGATCCGGGCGATCGCCTCGTCCCATGGTGGCAGCGCGGCCGGGCGCAACGCGTACAGGAGCTTGCTGGCGGCGGTCGGGCCCAGCGACCGGCCGCGCGGGCCGGCACCCAACCGGGTCCCCGCCAGGTCGCCGAACGCCGCGCCCAGGGCCGGGATGTTCTCCTCCGGCAGGGCCACCAGCGTGGTCTCCGCAGGCGGCAGCCGGTCGCCCCACCGGTCCCACCACCGGGCGAGGCCGCTGTCGTAGTGGTCCTCCTCCCCCGGTCGCGGATAGCGCAGCCGGCAGCCCCAGGCGTTCAGCCACACCAGCGTGGCGCGGCGGTGCCCGGGCACCGCCAGGTCGATCGCCGGCGCCGTCTGCTCCTGCAGGCGCAGCCACGACCGGTCCGGGCCGGCGTCGCCGACGAACCGGTCCACCGCCGCGCGGAGTTCCCTCACTGAGGGCGCGATGACATGCATGGATGTCGAGTCTAGGGACGCCGGCTTTTCGGGTCGAGGTTGTCGCCGTAGCGCTGCGGTTGATTTTCCGCCCCCTGGACTACCGCTTTCGCTTACGCCCGGCGAGGGCCTTTCCGGCCAACGAACAATGTGGCCGCCGCCGGGCCGTACTGCGTTTCGAACGATGCCGGGGAATGCCCGTGCGTATCCGGCTGAAATCGACGGCGGCCCGTTGTGTGTGCTCGATCGCCGCCGGTAGATCTGGGTCCCTCCGGCGCGATCCGCCGCCGGACGACATCCGGAAGGAACGAGATGAGTCCGAATCCAGTCCAGTTCGGAATTCAGGGCTTCGGGTACGCGTTCGGCGACGACCAGGAGGTGGCCCGGGTCGCGGCTGACTACGTCGACGACCCCGAGCGGGTGCTCCGGTGGGGTTACGACACCTTCCACCGGGCCCCGGAGGGGGTGACCGCGACCGACCTCGCCGCCGACGCCGCCCGCAAGGCGCTCGCCGACGTCGACCTCGCCGCCGACGACGTGGACCTGATCGTGCTGGCCACCTCCGAGCTGCCGGAGTACCCGCACTGGGACTCCTCGGCGGCGCTGGCCCGCAAGCTCGGCCGGACCCGGGCGCAGACGCTGCTGCTCAACGAGGGGTGCGCGTCGGGCGTCACCGGGCTGGGCATGGTCGCCGGCCTGATGGCCGTCCAGCCGGAGCTCGACACGGTGCTGTTCGTCGCCGTCAACCGGGTCAGCGAGTTCCACCGCAACCGGATGAAGGTCAACAACGCGGTGCACAGCGACGGCGCGGTCGCCGCGGTGCTGCGCCGCGGTCACCCGCGCAACCGCTGGCTGGCCACCGACCAGTTCACCGACCCCGACCTGTGCGACTGGTTCCGCACCGACTACGGCGGCGCGGTGGCCCCGGTGCCCCCGCCCGGCTGGACCAGCCGGACCGCGCCGGCCGGCCACGAGCGGGTGCAGGCGCACTTCGCCAAGGACCCCCGGCGGCTGCGGGAGTTCGTGGACGTCCTCAACGCCCGGGTGGTGGAGGTCATCGAGGGGGCGTGCCGGCGCGCCGGGATCGGCCGGGACGAGGTGGCCCACGTCATCTACATCAACGACAGCCCGGAGGCGATCGACGACATCGCGGCGCCCTTCGGCCTGCCGCGCGAGCGCACCAACGCGCCGATCGCGGTGGCGCACGGCCACATGGGCGCCGCCGACCAGCTGGTCAGCCTCGGTCAGCACCTGGAGCGCGCCGACCTCGCCGAGGGCGACGTCGTGGCGTTGGCCGGCATCTCGATCGGGATGCGCTGGTACTGCACCCTGGTGCGGGTCTGATGACCGCCGCGGAGCAGGCCGTCGCGCTGGCGGCCGACGAGCTGGACGTGTGGTCCGGGGTCCGCGAGGCGGTGCGCGCCGGCCGGTACCCGGGCCCCCGGGTACGGGCCCGGCTGGTGCGCGAACGCGACCCGGTGCTGCTGCGCCGGGTGGGCCGGTTGCTCGACCGGCCGGGGCTGGCCGGCGACGAGCTGCGCCCGGTCCGGGTGGGTGTGCTCGCCCCGTTCACCGTGGGGCCGTTCACCGACCTGCTGCGGGCGAGCCTGGTCGCCGCCGGCCTCGCCCCGGCGCTGCGGGTCGCCGACTACGGGTCGTTCGACATGGCGCTGGCCACCGGCGAGTTCGGCGCGGACGACGCGGAGCTGGTGGTGCTGCTGCTCGACGAGTCGGTGTTCCTGCCGGAGCGGTGGTCCGCCGCCGACGTCGACGACTTCACCGGGCAGGTGCAGCGGCGGCTGGAGGACTTCTGCGCCGCGGTGTCGTCCGGGGCCGGCGGTACGACGTCGTCGCTGGTGCTGCACACGGTGCCGCTGCCGGCCGAGGTCCGCGACACGTTCCTCGCGTGGCGGGACCGGGCGGCGGTGACCGCCCTGTGGCACCGGCTGAACGCGACCCTGCTGGAGCTGTCCCGGCAGCACCCGCAGGTGCTCGCGGTGGACCTGGTCGGCGCGCTGGCGGACACCCCGGCCGCGGTCCGCGACGACCGGCTGCATCGCTACGGCGACCTGCCGTACACCGACGCCGCGCTGGCCCGCCTGGCGCACGAGGTGCGGCGCGCCGCCCAGGCCCGGGCGGGGCTGTCCCGCAAGGTGCTGGCGCTGGACCTGGACAACACGCTGTGGGGCGGGGTGCTCGGCGAGGTCGGCGTCGAGGGGATCACCCTCGGCGGGCTCTACCCGGGCAACGCCTACCGGCAGCTGCAACTGGCGGCGCAGCGGCTCCGCGAGCAGGGCGTGATCCTGGCCCTGACCAGCAAGAACGACGCGGCCACGGTGACCGACGCGCTGACCGGGCACCCGGAGGTGCTGCTGCGGCCGGACGCGTTCTCCTACACGGCGGTCAACTGGTCGTCGAAGGCGGAGAACCTCCGGGAGGCGGCCGCGCACCTGGGGTTGTCCACCGGCTCGATCGTGTTCCTGGACGACTCGCCGTTCGAGCGCGGCCAGGTGGCCGGCGCGCTGCCGGAGGTGGCGGTCCTGCCCGCCGACGGGGACCCGGCCCGGTTGGTACGCACCCTGCTCGAACCGGGGTGGTTCGACACGCTGGAGCTGACCGAGACCGACCGCCGCCGCCCGCAGATGTACCGGGGACGGGCGGACCGCAGCACCTTCTCCTCCGGCTTCGACTCCTCGCACGCCTACCTGCGGGCCCTCGACATCCAGCTCACCGTCGAGCCGGCCAACCGGTACACGGTGGCCCGGATCGCCCAGCTGGCCGCCCGCACCAACCAGTTCAACCTGACCGGCGTCCGGTTCGACCAGGCCGAGACGTCGGCGATGGCCGCCGACGACGGCTACCTGGTCGCGTCCTGCTCGGTCACCGACCGCTTCGGCGACGAGGGCATCGTCGGCGCGCTGTGGGTGCGCCGCGACGAGGCGGCCTGGGAGGTGCTCAACCTCGTCCTCAGCTGCCGGGTGCTCGGCCGGGGCGTCGAGCTGGCGATCGCGGGCTGGCTGGTCCGGCAGGCCCGCGCGGCGGGCGCGCAGGCGGTCGAGGGGCGGTACGTGCCGACGACGAAGAACGGCGCCGCCCGCGAATTCTGGGCCACCGCCGGATTCGACCCGGTCACCGAGGAACGGTTCCGCCGCGAACTCGGCGGCACCGACGACCCCACCCCCGACTGGATCACCACGAAGGAGCCGTAACAGCCGTGAACGAACGGGAAGAAATCGCCAACGGAGTTCGAAGAATTGTCGCCGAGGTGCTCGACGAGCCGGTCGGCGCGCTGGACGAGAATCCGATTCTCGCCGCCCACGAATGGGACAGCCTCGCGTCCCTGGAAGCCCTGGCGCAACTGGAGTCCGAATTCGCGGTGTCCCTCGACCTCAGGTCGTTCCACGCGGCACGGACGGTCGACGACATGGTCGACCTCGTGGCGCAGTCCCGTCCGGCACCGACGCGGTGACCGACCAGCTCTCCCACCTGGAGGTGTCGTGCAACACGACGAAGTGACCCTGCTAGCCGTCGGCGCCGGTCCGGCCAACCTGGCCCTGGCCGTCGCACTGGAGGAACTCGCGCCCGAGGTCGCCGCCGACACGCTCGTCGTCGAGCAGTACGACAGCGTGGTCTGGCAGCGCGGCATGCTGCTGCCCTGGACGCAGAGCCAGGTCTCGTTCCTCAAGGACCTGGTGACGCTGCGCAACCCGCGCAGCGAGTACTCGTTCGTCAACTACCTGCACGCCGTGCACCGGCTCGACGACTTCATCAACCTCGGCAGCTTCACGCCGTACCGGCTGGAGATCTCGCACTACCTCGCCTGGGTGGCCGAGAACCTGCGGCGGGTCCGGATCGACTACGGCCGCCGCTGCGTGGGGGTGGAGCCGCTGCGCGACGAGCAGGGCGCGGTGGACCGCTGGTCGGTGTCGTTCGCCGACGGCAGCCGGGTCGTCTGCCGGGCGCTGGTGCTCGGCGCGGGCCGCGACGCGCACATCCCGGCGGAGTTCGCCGCCCTGGCCCGGGAGCGGGTCGTCCACAGCACCGAGTACTCGTGGCGGGTCGAGGACTTCGACCCCTCGGCGGCGCACCGGATCGTGGTCGTCGGCGGGGCGCAGAGCGCCGCGGAGATGCTGTGGGCGACGCACCAGCGCTTCCCGCGGGCCACCTGCACGATGGTGATGCGCTCCATCGGGCTCAACTGCTACGAGAGCAGCAAGTTCACCAACGAGCTGTTCTACCCGTCGTTCGTGGACAAGTTCCACGCCGCCCGGCCGGAGGCCCGGGACCAGCTGCTGCGGGAGATGCACCGCACGAACTACTCCGGCCTCGCACCGGCCACGCTGGACATGCTGTACCGGGAGATCTACCTCCAGCGGCTGACCGACCGGCAGCGCATCCAGATGGTCACGATGTCCGAGGTCGCCGAGGCGACGATGGACGGCGACGAGATCGTGCTGACCCTCGCCGACCGGCGCACCGGGGACAGCAGCGAGCTGCGCTGCGACATCGTCATGCTCGGCACCGGGTTCGTCCGCGGCATGCCGCGCTTCGTCCGGGACCTCGCGGCGTCGGTCGGCGTCGGCGAGGTGACGGTCAACCGGGACTACCGGATGAACCTTCCGCCGCACGTCAACGCCGCCTGCTACCTGCAGGGCGTCAACGAAGGCACGCACGGCATCGCCGACTCGCTGCTCAGCGTCCTCGCGGCGCGCAGCGAGGAGATCGTCACCGATCTGCTCACCCACCTGCTCGGCACCACCACCGAGCGACCGGCCGCGCTGGCCGCGCGCTGACCCCTGCGGAGGATCCCGATGGACATTCGTTCCCTCGACCGCGACAACCTGAAGCTCGACAACAACCTGCGGGCCCAGCGGCTGATGCCGTGGCCGGTGGTCAACGCCCCCTTCGAGGGGTCCTGGTGCGTCGTACCGCCCGGCGTCTCCTCGGGCGAGCACGGCCACCACGAGTACGAGATCTGGATCGCCATGACCGGCCGCGCGGAGATCATCAGCGACGGTGTCCGCAAGCCGTTCGCCGCCGGCGACGTCGTGTACCTGCCGCCGGGCAGCCGCCACCAGGTCGTCAACACCTCCGCCGCGGAGTTCCAGATGTACGCCGTCTGGTGGGACGCGGAACTCGCCGAGCGCTTCTCGGCACGGCACGAGGAGGACGGCCGTGCCGGCTGACCCGCAGCGCCCGGCCGTCGTCATCGCCGCGACGCCGACCCCCAACGGCGACCTGCACCTGGGCCACCTCGCCGGGCCGTACCTGGCCGCCGACGTGTACGCCCGGCACCTGCGCTCGACCGGCCGGCCGGTCGTCTACACGACCTGCACCGACGACAGCCAGAGCTACGTGCTGGCCACCGCCCGGCGGCAGGGCGTGCCGCCGGAGCAGCTCGCCGCCACCTCCACCACCGCGATCGCCCGGTCGCTGGACGCGCTCGGGATCTCCACCGGCGGGCTGCCGCCGATCGGCGACACCTACCGGCGTACGGTCGTCGACTTCGTCTCCGCGCTGCACCGCAACGGCCGGCTGCGGCGGCGCCGGGTCCGGCTGCCGTACGCCCGCAACGCCGGCGTCCACCTCTACGACGGCCTGCTGTCGGGCACCTGCCCGACCTGCCTGTCGGAGAGCTCCGGTGGGGCGTGCGAGGCGTGCGGGCACCCGAACACCTTCGACGAGCTGCTGGACGCCCGGTACAGCCTCGACCCGGACGATCCGGTGGAGCCGCGCGAGACCGACATCCTCGTCCTGCCCACCGAGGACTACCGGGACCGGCTCACCGAGTACTACGCACGGCACACGCCCGGATGGCGTCCGCACGCCCGGCAGCTCATCGCCGAGCTGCTCGCCGGCCCGCTGCCGGACATCCCGGTGACGGTGCCGGGCACGTGGGGGATCCCGGCGCCGTTCCCGGAGACCCCGGGGCAGATCCTCTACCCGTGGATCGAGGCGATGCCGGCCTCGATCTACAGCACCTGGTGGTCCCGGTCGCGTACCACCGCCGCGGCGGACGAGGTCGACGCCCACTGGCGGGCCGCGACGGACACCGAGCTGGTCTACTTCCACGGCTACGACAACGTGTACCACTGGGGCCTGGTCGACCTGGTGATGCTGATGGCGCACGGCGACCGCTACGTGCTGCCCTCGGCGAACGTCTGCAACGAGTTCTACGAGCTGGCCGGCGCGAAGTTCTCCACCAGCCGCAACCACCTGGTACGCGGGCACGAGGTGCTCACCGACGTGCCCCGGGACCTGCTGCGCTTCTACCTGGCGCTGACCGCCCCGGAGTACCAGCGCACCACGTTCGACCGGGCGGCACTGCCGTCGATCGTGCAGGGCCGGCTGGTCGAGCCGTGGAACCGGTTGTCCCGCTCCCTCGACCGGGTGCTCGACGCCGGGGGCGTACCGGACCGGCTGCCGGTCAGCGCGGAGGGCCGGCGCCGGGCCGCCACCGTCGCCGACCGGTTCCGCACCTGGTACGAGCTGCCGGCGTTCAGCCTCGGCCAGGTCGCGGACACGCTCGGCACCCAGGTCGGGCGGCTCGCGGCCGAGGCGGAGTCGCTGGCCGGCGCCGGCGACGCCGGTGACCTCGTGGTGCAGGTCCGCGCCCTGATCGCCGGCGCGGCGCCGTTGCTGATCGACACCGCCGCGGTCGCGGCCGGCAGCGGCTGGGGCGGTACGGACCCGGCC
>JAEYGD010000035.1 GCA_023402505.1 Actinomycetes bacterium | reverse complement strand
CCCCTCTCCGCCCCTCTCCGCCCCTCTCCGCCCCTCTCCGCCCCTCCCCGCGTTGATCATGAAGTTGACGGGTGAGTTGATCTTCAAAGCACCCGCTAACTTCATGATCAACCGCGACGGTTGGCGGCGGGAGTTGTCCACAGGGGGCGGCAGGTTATCCACAGGGCCTCGCCGGGGAGGCCGACGTGGTCCAGGGACGTGTCCGTGGATCGTTACGGGGTGCTGGCCAGGATTCTGGCCCGGCAGGACGGGTTGATCACGCGGGAGCAGGCGTTGCGCGCCGGGTTCGGCCGGAACGAGATCGACTGGTTGGCCGGGGCGGGTAGGTGGCGTCCGATTGCGCGTGCCGTCTACCTCGTCGGTGGCGATGTCGAGGCGGGACCGTCCCGGCGGTGCGAGATCCGCGCCGCGTTGCTCGCGCTCGGGCCGGCCGCCCACGCCGTACTCGACACGGCAGCCGAGTTGCACGGCATCGCCGGGCTGCCGCGAAGCGGCGAGATACACGTCGGGCTGCCCGGCCGGTGTGGCCGGCCCCAGCACGCCAATCGGCCGGACGTGGTGCTGCACCAGTTCGAGCACCCCGCCGGTTCGGTGGTGCGGGTCGACGGCATTCCAGTCACGAGTCCGGTCGTCACCCTGGCCGAGGTGGTCCTGCGTGCGGCGCGATATCCCGCGGTCTCGGCGCTCGACTCCGCGCTGTACCGGGGCCTGGTCACGGACGACGATCTGCTGCTCGTCCGTGCTCTCGTCAAGGGTCGACGGGGTGCGATCGCCGCGCGGGGCTACCTCGCGGAGGCGGACGGGCGAGCGCAGTCCCCACTTGAGACTCGTACCCGGCTGCGCTGCGTCGACGGGCGGGTTCCGCCGGACGTCCTCCAGATCGACGTCCGCGATGACGACGGCTACCTGCTCGGCATCGGCGATCTCGGTTGGCGTGCCCCGAAGGTGATCGCCGAGGCGGACGGCCGTGCCCCGCACGGAACGCCGGAAGCCGTCTTCGCCGACCGCCGACGCCAGAATCGGCTGGTCAACGCCGGCTGGACGGTCCTCCGCTTCACCTGGCAGGACACCCTCGACCCGGCGTACATCCCCTGGACGGTCCGTAGCGCGATCGCCGCCGCACGCGCCCGTTGATCATGAAGTTGACGGGTAGTTTGATCTCCAAAGCACCCGCCAACTTCATGATCAACGGGGGTGGGGGTGGGGTCCCGTAGGATCGGCGCGTGCGGGTTCTTCTTCTTGGTGGTGGCGGGCGGGAGCACGCGCTCGCGCTCGGGCTCAGTGCGGATCCGACGGTCACGGCGCTTGTCGCGGCACCGGGGAATCCGGGCATCGCGGGGGTCGCCGAGACCCGCAGCGTCGACCCGGTCGATCCGGCGGCCGTGGCCGCGCTGGCGGTGGAGACCGGTGCCGACCTGGTCGTGGTCGGGCCGGAGGCGCCGCTGGTCGCCGGGGTGGCCGACGCCGTACGCGCCAAGGGCATCCCGGTCTTCGGCCCCTCCGCGGAGGCCGCCCGGCTGGAGGGCTCCAAGGCGTTCGCGAAGGACGTGATGACGGCGGCCGGGGTGCCGACCGCCCGCGCGTACACCTGCTCGGACGAGCCGGGTGTCCGGGCGGCGCTGGCCGACTTCGGGGCGCCGTACGTGGTCAAGAACGACGGTCTCGCCGCCGGCAAGGGCGTGGTCGTCACCGACGACCCGGCGGAGGCGGAGCGGCACGCGCGGGAGTGCGGCCGGGTCGTGATCGAGGAGTACCTCGCCGGCCCCGAGGTGTCCCTCTTCGTCGTCACCGACGGCGAGGCGGCCGTCCCGCTGCTGCCCGCACAGGACTTCAAGCGCGCCGGCGACGGTGACACCGGCCCGAACACCGGCGGCATGGGGGCGTACGCCCCCCTGCCGTGGGCCCCGCCGGGCCTGGTCGACGAGGTGATGCGGGACGTCGTCCACCCGACGCTGGCCGAGATGCGCCGCCGGGGCACCCCGTTCTCCGGTCTGCTCTACGTGGGCCTGGCCATCACGGCCGCGGGCCCCCGGGTGATCGAGTTCAACGCGCGTTTCGGGGACCCCGAGACGCAGGTCGTGCTGGCGCTGCTGGAGACGCCCCTGGCCGGGCTGCTGCACGCCGCCGCCACCGGCACGCTGGCCGCGCACCCGCCGCTGCGGTGGCGCGACGGGGCAGCCGTCACCGTCGTCGTCGCGGCCGACGGCTACCCGGCGAGCCCCCGCACCGGTGATGTGATCACCGGGGCGGAGCGCCCGGGCGTGATCCACGCGGGCACCGCCCGCCGGGCCGCCGACGGCGCGTTGCTCTCCGCCGGCGGCCGGGTCCTCTGCGGTACGGCCACCGGCCCCGACCTGGCCGCCGCCCGTGCCGCCGCCTACGAGTTGGTACGCGGCGTCGACCTGCCCGGCTCGCACCACCGCACCGACATCGCCGCCGCCGCGGTCGAGGGCCGGATCGCCGTCCCGCGCTGACAACGAGCCGGGCCCGCTGTGCCGAGCCGGCTCTTGCCGCACCGACCACCTCCACGGTCAGCCGGAGGGCAGCGCGTCGCGCAGCTTCGGGGAAGATGCTGCCTCGTCGGCCCGGGAGGCAGCATCTTCCCCGAATCTGCTGCGCCGTCGGACGGGCGCCGAAGTTGACCCGCTACCCGTGACCGGGCGGGGGATCGCGGTGCGCCGCCGGTATCCATTGCTCGCCGAGCGGCACCGGTCCCTCGGTGCGGCCGGTCGTGCCGCCGGGCGGGGCGGGCGGGTACCTGGGTGGTTCGTCCAGCGCCCGCAGCACCGGCAGCGGCGCGGCGGTCAGCGCCGCCACCAGCAGTGCCCCGGCGAGTACGAGGAAGGCCGTCCGCAGTCCGAGCCATTCGACGAGTGGGCCGGCGAGCAGGTAACCGGCCGGGCCGGCGGCGTACGCGAAGGACGTCATCACCCCGACCACCCGGCCGCGCAACCGCTCCGGGGTGCGGGTCTGCATCGCGTAGTTGGCCAGCGGGTTGACCGGTCCGTACCCGAGCCCGATGACGACGGCGGCGGCGAGCAGCACGGGGTACGCGGGCAGCAGCGCGAGCCCGAGCAGGGCGACGCCGGTGACGACCAGCGCGGCGGCCATCAGGGTACGGCGGCTGACCAGCCGGCCGGCGGCACCCGAGCCGAGCGCGCCGATCACGGTTCCGGCGCTCATCGCCATGAGGACCGCGCCGAGCCGGGCCGGTTCGCCCTGTGCGACGAACCAGGCGGGGAGCAGCACTCCCTCGACGGGCAGGTACAGCGCGACCAGCACCATCGTGATGAGGGCGATGGTCCGGAGCAGCCGGTCCCGCCAGACGAAGCGCAGTCCTTCGAGGGTGCCCCGCCACAGGCCGTCCGGCGGGCGCTCGGGCCGGCCGGCGCCGGGCAGCCGGACGGCCGCGACGAGCAGGACCGAGAGGGTGAAGCCGGCGGCGGTCACCCAGAGCGTGGCGCTGGGACCGACGGTGGCGATGAGCAGGCCACCGACGCCGGGGCCGACCAGGAACGCGAGCCCGAAGATCGCCTCGTGGACTCCGTTGGCTCGTTCGATCCGCCAGCCGGCGGCCTGGGCGGCGGCGGGCAGGAGGGTCTCGCGGGCGGTCAGGCCGGCCGGGTCGAAGACGGCTCCGAGCACGGCGAGCGCGACGATCCAACCGAGGTTCAGCCCGAGCAGGGCGTCCACGACCGGGATCGCGGCGACCGAGACGGCGGACAGGGCGTCGGACACCAGTGCGGTGCGCCGGCGTCCGAGCTGGTCGACCACCGTGCCGGAGATCAGGCTGGACAGCAGCAGCGGCAGGCCGCCGGCCGCGGCGACGACCCCGGCGGCGGTGGCGCTGCCGGTGCGTTCGAGTACCAGCCACGGCAGCGCCACGACCGCCACCCCGTTGCCGGTCGCCGAGAGCAGCGTGGCCGCTTCGAGCAGCAGTAGCGGCGCACGGCGCTGCCCGGCGGGGATCATGGTCACCGAGCGTAGATCATCGTCAGTCGTACTGACGGCGCAGTTCCCTGGTCAGGACCTTGCCGGTCGCGTTGCGGGGCAGGTACTCGACGAAGACCACGTCCCTCGGCACCGAGAACCGGGCCAGGTGGCGCCGGACATACTCGCGGACGGCGTCGGGGTCGAGCGTCTCGTCGGGGTGCAGGGCGAGGAACGCGGCCAGGCGCTGGCCGTAGCTCTCGTCCGGTACGCCGATCACGGCCGCCTCCCGGACCTGGGGGAGCTGGCCCAGGAGGTGCTCCACCTCGGAGGGGAACACGTTCTCGCCACCGGAGACGATCATGTCGTCGGCGCGGCCGTCGACGAACAGCAGGCCGCCGTCGTCGAGCCGGCCCAGGTCGCCGGTGTCGACGAGGCCGTCGCGGCGTTCCCGGTCGGCGCCCGACGTGTAGCCCTCGAAGAGCATCTCGTTGCCGACGAAGATCCGGCCGACCTGCCCGCGCGGCACCGGGGCGCCGGTGTCGTCGAGGATGACCACGCGGGTGCCGTGTGGCGGGCGTCCGGCGGTGGTCGGGGCGGCCCGCAGCTCCTTCGGGCCGGCGATCGACGCCCAGGAGACCTCGGTGGAGCCGTACAGGTTGTAGAGGACGTCACCGTACGTGTCCATGAAGGCGGTGGCGAGGCCGCCGGGCAGCGCCGACCCGCTGAGCGCGACGGCCTTCAGCCGGGGCCGCGGCTGCGGTGGCGGCACCTCCAACAGTCGCTGCACCATCACGGGTACGGCGAACAGCGCGTCGCAGCGTTGCGCCACGAGGGTGGCGAGGGTGGCGGCCGGGTCGAAGCGGCGGTGCAGCACGACGGTGGCGCGCAGGGCGAAGCAGAGCTGGAGTGCGGCGAAGCCCCAGGTGTGGAAGATCGGGGCGGCGATCAGCACCCGGTCCCGGGCGCGCAGCGGGATCCGGTCGATGATGGCGACCAGCGGGCCGAAGCCGTGCGGGGTGGGCCGGCGGGCGCCCTTCGGTGCCCCGGTGGTGCCGGAGGTGAGCACGATGATCCGCCCGTCGCGGTCCGGCGGGCGCAGTTCGCCGGGTAGGGCGGTGGTGATCAGTTCGTCCCGTGCCCGCTCGCCGATCCGGGGCAGCTCGGCCGGGAGACCGAGCAGGCGTTCGCCGAACTCGTCGTCGTGGACGAGGGCCCGCAGCCGCTGCTCCTCGGCGACGGTGGCGAGCTGCGCGGCGGACAGCCCGGTGTTGACCAGCACGGCGTCGACGCCGAGCAGGGTCGCGGCGACGATCGTCTCGATCAGGCCGTGGTGGTTGCGGCAGAGCACTCCGATGCGGTCACCGGGTTGCAGCCGGTACGCGGCGCGCAGCGCCCGGGCCAGCGACTCGGCGCGGCCGAGCAGGTCGGCGTACGTCAGTTCGGTGCCCTGCTCGTCGATGACGGCGGTGCGGCCGGGGTCCCGGGCGGCGGCCTGGCGCAGCTCTCCGGCGAGGCTGAAGCCCCACCGGCGCAGTGCGTTGAGCTGGGCCGCGACGCGTACCGGGTGGCCGGGGGTGAGCAGTCCACGCCGGGCGAGGGTGGTGACGACGAACGGCAGGTCCATGGGGGGCGGGCCTCCTTCGGTGGTACGCGAAGGGCCCCCGTCGCCGGGGGCCCTCAGCGCGCTTCTTCAGGTGTCCTGTCAGCGGATCTGCATTCCGGAGACGGCTCGCGAGATGACGAGCCGCTGGATCTCCGAGGTGCCCTCGAAGATGGTGTAGATCTTGGCGTCGCGGTACCAGCGCTCGACCGGGTGGTCGCGCAGGAAACCCGCTCCGCCGAGCAGTTGGACGGCCTTCTCGGTGACGGCGACGGCGACCTCACCGGCCTTGAGCTTCGACATCGAGCCCTCGCCGGCGGTGAAGGGCCGGTTGTTGCGTCCCATCCAGGAGGCACGCCAGACCAGCAGCCGCGCGGCGTCGATCTCCATCTTCATGTCGGCCAGCGCGAACGCCACCGCCTGGTTCTCGATGATCGGCCGTCCGAACTGCACCCGGTCCTTCGCGTACTCCAGGGCGTACTCGTAGGCGGCCCGGGCCACGCCGAGCGCCTGCGCGCCCACGGTCGGCCGGGACAGTTCGAACGTACGCATCGCCGCCTGGCCGGAGGCCCGCTGCCCGGAGCGGGCCCGGGCCAGCCGCTCGTCCAGCGCGTCCTTGCCGCCGAGCAGGCACCGTCCGGGTACGCGTACCTCGTCGAGGAAGACGTCGGCGGTGTGCGACGCGCGCAGGCCCAGCTTGCGCAGCTTGCGGGTCGCGCTGATGCCGGCGGTGCCCGGGGGCACGACGAACGCGGCCTGCCCCCGTGACCCGAGGTCGGGGTCGACCGAGGCGGTGACCACGTGCACCGCGGCGATGCCGCCGTTGGTGGCGTACGCCTTCTGGCCGTTGAGCACCCACTCGTCGGTGGCTTCGTCGTAGACGGCCCGGGTACGCATCGCCCCGACGTCGGAGCCGGCTTCGGGCTCGGTGCTGCAGAACGCCGCGACGGCGGGGGAGTCGATGTCGCCGAAGCACTGCGGCACCCACTCGACGAGCTGGTCCGGCGTGCCGGCGCCGTAGATGGCGGCGACGGCGAGCGAGGTGCCGAAGATGCCCAGGCCGATGCCGGCGTCACCCCAGAAGAGCTCTTCGCTGGCGATCGGCAGGGACAGGCCGGTGGGGTCGGCCCAGCAGGTCGCCAGGAACTCGAAGCCGTAGAGCCCGACCTTGGCCGCTTCCTGGATGATCGGCCAGGGGGTTTCCTCACGCGCGTCCCACTCCGCCGCGGCCGGGCGCACGACCTCGGCGGCGAAGCCGTGCACCCAGTCGCGGAGGTCCCGCTGTTCCTCGTTCAGGTCGAGCGAGAACTCGGCCATGTCAGGCCTTGGGGATGTCGAAGAGGTTGGCGATGTTGGCGGCGAGGCCGAGGTCGCCCTTGGCCTTCAGCTTGCCGGTCATGAACATCATGACCGGGTTGGCGCCACCGGAGACGGTCTTGAGGAACTCGACCGGGCCCATGGTGAGGCTCAGCTTCGGGTCGTGCTGCGGGGTCTCGTTGACCGTGCAGGTGCCGTCGGCGATGACGACCTCGTAGGTGTCGGTGCCACCGTCGGGGCGGCCGGTGATGTTCCAGTGGATCACCGCGTTGGTCGAGCCGGCCCGGTCGGCGCGGAACAGCTGCGGCATCCGGCCGAAGACCTCGGCGAGGATCTTGCCGCGCAGGTCGCCGGACATCACCTCGGCGATCTTGTCGTCGGGCGTGGACTTGACCAGCTGCGCGAACTCCTTGGGGCCGACGTTGGCGAAGTTGGCCGGGTCGAAGTCAGTCATGAGGGCGCACCTTCCGAGATTTGGCTACTCGTGCGTAACCCTACGCACGAGTAGGTATGCTCGCAAGAGTGCCCAGCGTCCCCACCTTCAAACGCCTGCCACGGGCCGTCCGTGAGCAGCAGATGCTCGACGCCGCCGTCAAGGTCTTCTCCCGGCGGGGCTACCACGCGGCGAGCATGGACGAGATCGCCGACGACGCCGGCATCTCCAAACCCATGGTGTACGCGTACCTGGGCACCAAGGAGGAGCTCTTCGTCGCCTGCCTGCACCGCGAAGGCACCCGGATGATGCAGGCTATCGCCGGTGCCGCCGCCCCGGACCTGCCGGCCGACGAACGGCTCTGGCGCGGCCTGCGCGCCTTCTTCGGGTTCGTCGGCGCGCACCGGGACGGCTGGGCGGTGCTCTACCGGCAGGCCCGGGGCGAGCAGCCCTTCGCCGGTGAACTCGCCGCGATGCGCAGCAGGCTGGTCGACGTCGTCGCCGGCATGCTCGACCACGCGCTGCGCGCCGAGGGCCGCGAGGTGCCCGAGACCGAGCTTGAGGTCGTCGCGTACGCACTGGTGGGCGCGAGCGAGTCGCTCGCCGACTGGCTGGCCGACCACCCCGAGGCCGACCCGGAGAAGACCGCGACCCGGATGATGAACGTCGCCTGGCTGGGCGCCGGCCAGCTCCTGGCGGGCACCACCTGGCGCCCGCCCCCGTCCTGAACGATCCCGTTGCCGACGGGCCGAATCACCGGCGGGCGGCCCGGCGGCGGCGGATCCGACGGACCCCCTCCACCACCAGGGTGACCACCACCGACAGGCCCAGCCCGGCCAGGACGCCGCGGATCGGATCCCGCTCGAACGCGAGCCCGCCGAAGTAGCCGAGGAGCACGCAGTAGAGCGCCCAGCTCACCCCGGCGACCGCGTCGAACATCAGGAACGACCGGAGCGGATAGCGCACCGCACCCATGGTCAGCGTGACCGCCGTCCGCCCACCCGGCACGTACCGGGCGGTGGTGAGGATGACGCCGCCGTGCCGCTCCACCGCCCGGCGGGCCCAGTCCGAGCTGGCCCGCCGCCGGCTCTCCGCGGGAAAACGGGCCAGCCGCCGCGCACCACCGCCACGCCCGATCGCGTACGAGACGTGGTCCCCGGTGATCGCGCCCAACGCGGCGGACGCGCCGACCGCGACCAGGTTCGGGTCGCCGCTCGTGGCGAGCACCGCCGCCGTGATGACGGCCGCCTCGCCGGGTACCACCGGCAGGAACGCGTCGACCGCGGTGAGCCCGAACAGCAGCAGGTACACCAGGGGCGAGGTGACCAGGTGCCGCAGCAGGTCGAGCACGGACTCCATGCCCTCATGCTCGGGGCCCGGGTGTCGACCGGGGGCACTTCCCGCACAAAAGGCGTCAGGAAAGGACCCTTCCCTCCTCCCGGACGGTGCCGAGCAGGTGCGGCCGGCCCCGCGAGTCGTGCAGGGCGAAGTCGCCGGCCGGCGTGCTGCTGAAGCTCACCGTGCTGGGCAGCGGCAACGGCAACTTGAACGCGACGTCGACGGTGTACGCGTCCGGCAGCCGGCTCTCCAGCGCGGCCAGGCACCGGGCCTTGCTCCACATGCCGTGCGCGATCGGGCGCGGGAAACCGAACAGTCGTGCCCCCAGCCGCGAGGTGTGGATCGGGTTGTGGTCGCCGGAGACCCGCGCGTAGGCCGGGCCGACCCCGGGCTCGACACGCCAGCGCGCGGACCCCGCCGGCGCCGGTGCGCGGTCGCCCCGGTCCCGCCGCTCGCCACCGCCGGGCGTGCGCTCCCGGCCGAGGTACGTGGACACGCCGCGCCAGACCTCCGCCCCGCCGACCGCGCCGATCAGCACCACGTCGAGCTGCCGGCCCCGGTCGTGCGGGCGCAGGTTCTCCGCGTACGTGGTGAAGTCGAGCGTCTCGTCGGCGCCGATCGGCCGGTGGACGGTGATCCGGTTGCCGACGTGCACCACGCCGGTCAGCGGGATCGGGAAGTCCGGGGCGGTCATCAGGCGCAGCGCCAGCGGGAAGCCCATGACGTGCGGGAACGTCGCCGATAGCCGGTCGGTGAGCCGGAACCCGCAGACCCGGTCGTACGCGGCGAGGTGCGCCCGGTCGACGGCGACCCCGTCGACGCACAGCTCGACCGCCGGGGGCTGGGCGGCCCGCCGGCCGCCGAAGCCGGGCACCGCGCTCAGCAGCGCCCGCCGGTACAGCGCGCCCGCCGCCGGCACCTGCGGCAGTTGGACCCGGTTCCGGGTGACCGACGTGGTCGGTTCCTCGTTCCCCGTCATCACGCCCCCAGCAGGCTCTGGCCGCAGACCCGGACGATGTTGCCGCTAACCGCGCCGGTCGCCGGCCAGGCCAACCAGCCGATCGTCTCGGCGACGTCGACCGGCAGACCGCCCTGGGACATGCTGTTCATCCGCCGGCCGGCCTCGCGGATCACCAGCGGGATCCGGGCGGTCAGCCGGGTCTCGATGAACCCGGGCGCGACCGCGTTGACGCTGATCTGGCGTTCCCGCAGCGCCGGGGCGAGCGACTCGACCAGGCCGATCACGCCCGCCTTGCTGGTGGCGTAGTTCGTCTGCCCGCGGTTGCCGGCGATGCCGGCGATCGAGGAGACCGAGACGATCCGGCCGCCGGCCGGGATCAGCTCCCGCTCCAGCAGCACGTCGTTGATGCGCTCCTGGCTGGACAGGTTGACGTCGAGCACGGAGTCCCACCGGTCCACGTCCATCCGACCGAGGGTCTTGTCCCGGGTGATGCCCGCGTTGTGCACGACGGCGTCGACCCGGCCGTGCCGGGTGGCCAGGTGCTCGGCGAGCCGGGACGGCGCGTCCGGTGCGGTCAGGTCGAGCTGGACGGCGCTCGCCCCGATGTCGTTCGCGACCCGGGCCAGCTCGTCGCCGGCGGCCGGGATGTCCAGGGCCACCACCTGGGCGCCGTCCCGGGCGAGGACCCGGGCCAGCGCCGCGCCGATGCCGCGCGCCGCCCCGGTGACCAGCACCACCTGCCCGTCCAGCGGGCGGTCCCAGTCCGCCGGGGCCTCCGCGCGCCCGGCACCGACGCGGACCACCTGGCCGGAGACGTACGCGGAACGCCCGGAGAGCAGGAACCGGAGGGTGGCGTCGAGACTGGTCGTGGTGCCCTGGTCACCGTCGCGGGTGACGAGGACGAGCTGGGCGGTCACGCCCCGGCCGAACTCCTTGCCGATGCTGCGGGTCAGCCCTTCGAGGGCGCGCTGGGCGGTGGCCTCGCGGGGTGACGGGCACTCGGCGGGCGGGCTGCCGAGCACGATCACCCGGCCGCTGGGCAGCACCGACCGGGCGTGCGGGTGGAAGAAGTCGTACAGCTGGCGCAGCCCGGTCGAGTCGGTGATGCCGGTGGCGTCGTACACCAGGGCGCCGAAGCGCGCCTCGGCGTCGGTGCCGGCGGCCGGGTCCCGCAGCTCGACCCCGGCGGCGGTCAGGATCTTGCCGACCGGCTCGGCGAGGCGGCCACCGGCGGCGGCGCCGAGCAGGACGGGCCCGGACACGAGGGGGTCGCCGGGGCGGTGCCGGCGCAGTCGCGGAGGGTCGGGCAACCCGAGGCGCTTGACCAGCGCGCGACCGGCCCCCGTCTGGACGAAGCTCGCGTACCTGTCGGTCATAGGCGTAGCCTACTGGCGAGTAGGTTGAGGGCAAGCCTTTCGAGGAGGCGGGATCGTGCAGAACATCCGGCGGGTCGCGGTCATCGGCGGCAACCGCATACCCTTCGCCCGCTCCAACTCGCGCTACGCCGAGGCGTCCAACGCCGACATGCTCGGCGCGGCGCTGGACGGGCTGGTCGCCCGTTACGGGCTGGCCGGCCAGCGGGTCGGCGAGGTGGTGGCCGGGGCGGTGCTGAAGCACTCCCGCGACTTCAACCTGACCCGCGAGGTGGTGCTCGGCTCGAAGCTCGACCCGCACACCCCCGCGTACGACATCCAGCAGGCGTGCGGCACCGGCCTGGAGGCCGCCATCCTGGTCGCCAACAAGATCGCCCTCGGCCAGATCGACGCCGGCATCGCCGGTGGCGTCGACACCACCTCCGACGCGCCCCTCGCGATCAACGAGGAGATGCGCCGCACCCTGATCAAGCTGAACAGCGCCCGCACCCTTGGCGAGCGGCTGCGGATCGCGGCGCGGCTGCGCCCGACGCAGCCGTTCCGGCCGGACATCCCCCGCAACGCGGAACCGCGTACCGGGTTGTCGATGGGCGAGCACGCCGCCCGCACCGCCCTGCGCTGGCAGGTCGACCGGCGTTCGCAGGACGAACTGGCGCTGCGGTCGCACCAGCGGCTGGCCGCCGCGTACGAGCGCGGGTTCTTCGACGACCTGATGACGCCGTACCTCGGGCTGACCCGGGACCAGAACCTGCGGCCGGACAGCAGCCTGGAGAAGCTCGGCGGCCTGAAGCCGGTCTTCGGGGCGAAGGGGCCGGACGCCGACCAGGCCACCATGACCGCCGGCAACTCCTCCCCGCTTACCGACGGCGCCTCCACCGTGCTGCTGGCCAGCGAGGAGTGGGCGCGGGAGCACAACCTCCCGGTGCTGGCCTGGTTCACCTGGTCGGAGACCGCCGCCGTGGACTTCGTGCACGGCGACGAGGGGCTGCTGATGGCTCCCGCGTACGCGGTGCCCCGGATGCTGGCCCGCGCCGGCCTGACCCTCCAGGACTTCGACTTCTACGAGATCCACGAGGCGTTCGCCTCGCAGGTGCTGGCGACGCTCGCCGCTTGGGAGTCGCCGGAGTTCTGCAAGGACCGGCTCGGGCTGGACGCGCCGCTCGGCCCGATCGACCGGGACCGGCTGAACGTCAACGGCTCGTCGCTGGCCGCCGGCCACCCGTTCGCCGCCACCGGCGGACGGATCGTGGCGACCCTCGCGAAGCTGCTCGCCGAGAAGGGCAGCGGGCGCGGGCTCATCTCGATCTGTGCCGCCGGGGGCCAGGGCGTGACCGCGATCCTGGAGCGTTGACGGCGAGGCCGGCGTCCGCCGTCGTAGGTGGCGGGCGCCGGCCGCTGTCGTCCGGCGTCCTCGGTGGTGGGGCGCCGGCCGGTGTCGTCCGGCTCCGCAACGGCGGGTGCCGGCCGGTGTCGGGGCGGCCCGGGGTCAGGCCGTGGAACCGCCGTCGACGGCGATCGTCGCGCCGGTGATGTGCCGCCCGCCGTCGCCCACCAGGTGGCTGACCGTCGCCGCCACGTCGGCCGGCGTGCCGTACCGGCCGAGGGCGATCTGCGACCGCTGCGCGTCGGCGCCGGTGCCGTCCGCCGGGTTCATGTCGGTGTCGGTCGACCCGGGCAGGATCAGGTTGACGGTGATGCCGCGCGGTCCGAGCTCGCGGGCGAGCGCCCGGGTCAGGCCGTTCACCGCGGTCTTCGTCATGGCGTACGCGCTGACCCCCGGCGCGGGGACACGACTGGCGAAGCTGCTGCCGATGTTGACGATCCGCCCGCCCTCGGGCAGGTGGCGCACCGCCGCCTGGGTGACCAGGAACACACCGCGGACGTTCACCGCGACGGCCCGGTCGAGGAGGTCGAGACCGATGTCCTCGATCCGCCCTCCGGCGAACACCCCGGCGTTGTTGACGAGGATGTCCAGCCGCCCCAGCTCGGCGACGGTCCGCTCGACGGCGCCGGCCGCCGCTGCCGGGTCCGAGCTGTCCGCGCGGATCGCCAGGCCGGTGCGGCCGTACGACTCGATGTCGGCCACGACGGCCTTCGCGCTGTCCTCGTCGGCGCGGTAGGTGAAGGCGACGTGGGCGCCGTCCTCGGCCAGCCGGCGGGCGACGGCGGCGCCGATGCCGCGGCTTCCGCCGGTCACCAGGGCGACCTGCCCGGCAAGTCTGGGGGTCATCGTCCGATCCTGACAGTCGACTCAGGATGGAGATCATCCGGGTCGGTCCCGTCCGCTGTTGCCGGCCGTTCCTACCGTGGTTCCCAGCCCGCCGGACAGCACCGGCGGCGGCACCCGCGAGGGGAGTGGTCATGCCAGATCAGGTCCTGCTCCGCACCACCGTCGTCGCCCTGGCAGCCGTGCTGGCGGTCACCGGCTGCGGCTCCGGGGGTACGACGTCCACGGAGGCCACCGCCGCGACCGAGGTGACCGGGGCGCCCGGCGACGCCACCGGAGGGTCAGCCGCTCCCACCCCGGCGACCGGGGAGCCCGCCGGCGGCGCCACCGGCACCGGGGCGCCCGGCGGCGGGTCGACCGGTGGCGGGTCGACCGGTGGTGGTTCGACCGGTGGTGGCTCGACCGGTGGTGGTTCGACCGGCAGCAGCGGCGGGAAGTCCGGCACGGGCACCGGCCCGTCCATCGCCTACTTCCGGGTCGCGCAGAAGCCGTCCTGCCCGGCCGGCACCAGCGCCAACCCGATCGCCGGCACCCCGGTCGTCCTGGAGTGGCGGGCCAGCAACGTCGACTCCGTCGCCCTCTCGATCGACGGCCCCGGCGTCTACGCCGACAACTACCCGCCGGCCGGCAGCGAGACGCTCAACTTCCCCTGCTCCGGTTCCGAGGGGGACGTCCAGAAGCACACCTACCTGCTGACCGTCCGCAACGCCCACGGGAAGCGGACGAAGACCCTCGTGGTGAGCGCGACCGTCCACGACATCCCGCAGGTGTGACGAGTCCCGGCGTGACCGGAGACCGCTCGGGCCAGGTCCGGCGGGTGCGGGACAATGCGGTACGTGACGACGATCCCGAACGTGCTCGCCAACCGGTACGCCTCGCCGGAACTGGTCGCCCTCTGGTCCCCGGAGGAGAAGGTCCGGATGGAGCGGCGGCTCTGGCTCGCCGTGCTCAAGGCCCAGCGGGACCTCGGCGTGGCCGTGCCGGACGGCGTGGTCGAGGCGTACGAGCGGGTGCTCGACCAGGTCGACCTGGCGTCGATCGCGGAGCGGGAGCGGGTCACCCGGCACGACGTGAAGGCCCGGATCGAGGAGTTCAGCGCGCTCGCCGGCCACGAGCACGTGCACAAGGGGATGACCTCACGGGACCTCACCGAGAACGTCGAGCAGCTCCAGGTGCGGGCGTCGCTGGAGCTGGTCCGGGACCGCGTGGTCGCCACCCTGGCCCGGTTGGCGCGGCTCGCCGTCGAGCACTCCGACCTGGTGCTGACGGGGCGTTCACACAACGTCGCGGCGCAGGCGACCACGCTGGGCAAGCGCTTCGCGTCGGCGGCCGAGGAGCTGTTGATCGCGTACGAGCGGCTGGACGACCTGATCGGCCGCTATCCGCTGCGGGGGATCAAGGGCCCGGTCGGCACGGCCGCCGACCAGCTCGACCTCTTCGACGGTGACGCCGACCGGGTGGCCGAGCTGGAGCGGCGGGTCGCGGAGCACCTCGGGTTCCGCCGGGTGCTGGCCAGTGTGGGGCAGGTCTACCCGCGCTCGCTCGACTTCGACGTGCTCTCGGCGCTGGCGCAGGTGGCGGCCGGGCCGTCCTCGCTGGCCACCACGATCCGCCTGATGGTGGGGCAGGAGCTGGCGACCGAGGGCTTCAAGCCGGGCCAGGTCGGGTCCAGCGCGATGCCGCACAAGATGAACACCCGCTCGTCGGAGCGGGTCAACGGCTTCGCGGTCGTCATCCGGGGCTACCTGTCGATGGTCGGCGAGCTGGCCGGCGACCAGTGGAACGAGGGGGACGTGTCCTGCTCGGTGGTCCGCCGGGTGGCGCTGCCGGACGCGTTCTTCGCCGCCGACGGCCTGTTCCAGACGTTCCTCACGGTGCTGGACGAGTTCGGGGCGTACCCGGCGGTGATCAACCGGGAGCTGGAGCGGTTCCTGCCGTTCCTGGCCACCACCAAGATCCTGGTCGCCGCGGTGCGGCGCGGTGTCGGCCGGGAGGTCGCCCACGAGGTGATCAAGGAGCACGCGGTCGCCGTCGCCCTGGCCATGCGCGAGAAGGGCGCACCGGAGAACGACCTCTTCGACCGCCTGGCGGCGGACGGTCGCCTCGACCTGACCCGTGCCGACATCGACACCCTGGTCGCCGACCGGACGGCCTTCGTCGGCGCCGCCCCCGCCCAGGTCCAGGCGGTGGCCGCCCGGGTCGCCGAGCTGGTCCGCGCCCACCCCGCCGCCGCCACCTACACCCCGCCCCCCATCCTGTAACCCCCGTCCTCCCGCCCTTCCCC
>JAEYGD010000561.1 GCA_023402505.1 Actinomycetes bacterium | reverse complement strand
GCCGACCGGGTGTGGGCGGCCTCGCACCGGGACATCCTGCGCCGCACCGTCGACTCCCCGCGCGACCTGGCCGCGCTGGCCTGGCGGCTGGGCGACCTCGCCGCCATCGGCCCCGGCCGCACGCTGCGCGGCCTGGGCCGCAGGTACCTGTCCGACCCGCGACTGCGGATGCTGCTCGACCGCTACGCCACCTACACCGGCGCCGACCCCCGCCGCGCGCCGGCCGCGCTGGTCGCCGTCCCGTACGCCGAGCTGGCCTTCGGCGGCTGGTACCTGCGCGGCGGCCTGGGCACCCTCGCCGACGCCCTGCTGACCCGCTGCCTGGACCTCGGCGTGGTGGTGCAGACCGGCGCCCGGGTCACCGGCATCGACGCGACCGGGGGGCGGGTGCACGGCGTACGCCTCGCCGGGGCCGGCGCCCCCGTGCCCGCCGACGTGGTCGTGGCGAACGTCGACGCGTTGACCCTCTACCGGGACCTGCTGCCGACGCCCCGCCGGCTGGCCGCGCTGACCGACCGCAGCCTCGCCGGTTTCGTGCTGCTGCTCGGCGTACGCGGGGACTCCGGGCTGGCGCACCACAACGTCTTCTTCCCGCACGACTACGACGCCGAGTTCGACGCGGTCTTCGGGGCGCCCGGGCGGGGCGTCCGGGCCCGGCCGGCGCCGGACCCGACGGTCTTCGTCACCGTCGCCGACGACGAACTGGTCCGCCCGGCCGGGCACGAGGCGTGGTTCGTGCTGGTCAACGCCGCCCGGCACGGCACCGCCGCCGGCGCCGTGGACTGGCGGCGGCCGGGTCTCGCCGAGGCGTACGCCGACCGGGTCCTCGACGTGCTGGCCGCGCGCGGCACCGACGTGCGGGACCGGGTGGTGTTCCGGGAGATCCGCACCCCCGCCGACCTGGACGCCGGCACGGGCGCGCCGGGCGGGGCGATCTACGGCACGGCCGGTGGCCTGCTCCGCCCGCCCAACCGGGGGCCGGTGCGGGGCCTGTGGCTGGTCGGCGGGTCCGGGCACCCCGGCGGCGGCCTGCCGATGGTCACGCTGTCCGCGCAGATCGTCGCCGACTCCATCGGTCCGGCCTGGTGAGGACGCTGGTCGGCCCCGGCCGGCTCAGCCGGCGTCGACCAGCGTACGGCGGACCGCGGCGAGCAGCTGCCCCAGCCCGAAGGCGGCCAGCAGCACCCAGACCGCCGTCGCCATGGTGATGGTGCCGGCGGCCAGGTCCGACTCGATCAGCCCGGTCAGCCCGGCCAGCAGCAGGCCGGCCAACGCCACCGACACGCGCGTCGGGCGCTCCCCCACCGTCACCGCCCCGATCTCCCGCATCCCGGCGGCGACGGCCCGCGCGCGGACGTACTCGTGCAGCCAGGAGAGCCCACCCCCGGCGACCACCAGCGCGCCCGGCGCGCCGAGCAGCCAGAACGCGGCCAGCCAGGCCACCTCGCCGAGCCGGTCGGCCACCGAGTCGTAGACGTAGCCGAGCCGGGTGGTGCGGTTGGTCGCCACCGCCACCGCGCCGTCGACGCTGTCCGCCACGGCGGCGAGCAGCACGAACAGCGCGCCGAGGAACGGGCCGTCCTGCGGGCGTACGACCAGCAGCGGCACGCAGAAACAGAGCAGCACCCCGACGACGGTGACCGCGGTCGGGGTGACCCGCAGCCGGCCCAGCACATACCCCACGTGGTACGCGAAGCGCAGCCAGGCGCGGACGACCGGCGCCGCGGCGCGCGGGTCGAACCCACCGTGCAGGCGCGCCCAGGCCGTGGCGTACTGGTCCCAGTTCAGCTGTGTTCCCACCACGGATCAACCGTCGCACCGATCGGGAGGTGTCGCCGCCCGTCCGGTCACACGCGGGCGCCAGCCTGCAGGTTCTGCCAGATCTCCCGGGTGGCCGTGGACCGGTTGAAGGTGATGAAGTGGATCCCCGGCACACCCTCGTCCAGCAGCCGCCGGCACATCTCGCTGGCCTGCTCGATGCCGAGCCGGCGCACCGCCTCCGGGTCGTCCGCGACCCGCTCGAAACGCGCGGCCAGGGCCGGCGGGAACGGGGCGCCGGACAGCTGCGCCGACCGCTCGATCGTGCTCATCTGCGTCACCGGCATCACACCGGGCAGGATCGGGGTGTCGCAGCCCGCCTCGGCCACCCGGTCCCGCAGGCGCAGGTACTCGTCGGCGTCGAAGAACATCTGGGTGATCGCGAACTCGGCGCCGGCCCGGCACTTGCGGACGAAGTACGCCGTGTCGGTGGTGATGTCGGGCGAGCGCGGGTGCTTGTACGGGAAGGCGGCGACGCCGACGCTGAAGTCGCCCGAGTCGCGGACCAGGCGTACCAGGTCCTCCGCGTAGTGCACGCCCTCCGGGTGCGGGACCCACTCGCCGGTCGGGTCGCCCGGCGGGTCGCCGCGCACCGCGAGCACGTTGCGCACCCCCGCGCCGGCCAGCCGCCCGATCATGTGCCGCAGCTCGGCGACCGAGTGGTTGACCGCGGTCAAGTGCGCCATCGGCAGCAGCGTCGTCTCGGTGGCGATCCGCTCGGTGACCGCGACGGTCGTGTCCCGGGTCGAGCCGCCGGCGCCGTAGGTGATCGAGACGAAGGACGGGCGCAGCGACTCCAACTCGCGGATGGCCTGCCAGAGCAGCCGCTCACCCTGCGCCGTCTTCGGCGGCATGAACTCGAAGGAGAACGTCGGCCGGCGGTCGCGGATCAGCTCCCCGATCGCCGGCTGCGGGTTGGGGAGGACCGAAGGGAGACCGAGCGCCACTCCCCGACTGTATCGGGACGGGGCCACCGTACCCACGGCCTTCCCAAGCGGCGGACGGGGCCGGGAAGCGTCACACCCCCGGGGTAGAACGG
>JAEYGD010000558.1 GCA_023402505.1 Actinomycetes bacterium | reverse complement strand
ATCTGTGGTTGGGCAGCCTGACCGGTGTCGGGGTGGCCCGGGTGCCGCTGCGCTGATCGGCCCGGTCCGGGCGACGGACCGGGGCCCGGGTCCGTCGCGGACCCGGGCCCCGGGCGGCTGACCGGTCAACCGCCGCGGACGGACGGTGCCGGCACGGGTGAGCCGCCGGCCACCGCGCCGGGGTGCGGCGCGTGCGTGGGGCTCGGGCCGAGGCCCGGCGGCACGGGCAGGGCGCTGCCCTTGACGTACCGGTCCCAGCTCACGTTCCACGCGGTCCAGCCGTTGCCCTCGGTCAGCTCCACCTCGGTGCCCTTGACCGTCACCAGGTCGCCGACCTGGGTGACGTTCATCAGCCAGTCCGCCGCCGTGGCGGAGACGTTGGTGCAGCCGTGGGAGACGTTGGTGTTGCCCTGGTCGCCCTCCGACCACGGCGCCCCGTGGATGAACTCCCCGCCCCAGGTGAGGCGCTGCGCGTCCTCGACGTCGACCACGTACGGGTCGGCCGACCCCCGGGTGTCGAAGGTGGTGAACTGGTGCTTCTCCATGATCACCATCTTGCCGCTGGAGGTCGGCGTGCTCGGCTTGCCGAGGCTCACCGGGATCCTGCGGAGCAGCTTGCCGTCGCGGTGGACGGACATCTGCTTGGTGGCGTTGTCGATCTCCAGCGACACCTGCCGGCCGATCTTCGAGGTGGCCCGGCGGTCCGAGTCCCCCACGTGCTCCTTGCCGATCGGCAGGCCCTCCAGACCGGCGCGGACGCTGATCGTGGTGCCGGGCCGCCAGAAGTCGGGCGCCCGGTAGTAGACCTGGCTGCCGTCGGACACCCAGGACCACACCCCCGGCTGCGGCGGATCGGTCTTCACGAACAACCGTCGCTGCACTGCCGACCTGGCCTCTTCCGGAATGGGCGGGTCGAACGCGACGGTTACCGGCATCGCAGTTCCGTACGTCCTCTTGTCGGCGAAATACAACGTGCTGGTGATCTGCGGCTTCGTGGACTTCGGCATTGTCGTGAACGTCGTCTTCCGGGTGGTCGTGGCACCCGAGTCCCCGGTTGCGGTCACCTCGGCGGTGTATGTCCGTTCCGGCTTCAGCGGGGCGGCCGGGACCCACCCGGAGCCGTCCTCCCGTGGCTCGGCCCTGACCTCGGCGCCCTTGTCGTCGGTGAGCCGGACCGAGGTCACCTTGCCGCCCTTGACGGCCGTGCCCACCTCGGCGCTGACCGGGACGCCGCGAGTCCGGTCGGACGGTGTGACGGTCAGTTCGGGCGGAGCGGCCCGGCCCTGCGCCGGTCGCTCGCCCGGCTTGCCGTCGGCGGTGCACCCGACGAGCGCCAGCGGTGCGGCCGTGACGGCCACCGCGAGCAGCGTCATTCGCCGCCTGAAATCCATGAGCGTCCCCCCGTATATTGCTTTCCCTCCGCCACATTCTCTCCGTCACGCCCGGCTGGGTACGCATTTTCGGAGGATTCCTCGGCGCAATTATCGCCGCCATTTTCCGGTCCTCGACGGCCTGCGCCGGCCGTTACCGACGTGCCCGATCGCCGCCGACCGTCCGGCTTCGGCCCGACCCGCCCCGTTCGCCCGGGCCGCGAGCCGCCGACCGGCCCGCCAGCGGAGTGGGCAGGCGGGTCGGCGGTGCGGCGAGGCCGGCTTTTGCTCGTCCGGCCGAAAGTTTCGATCCTTAGGACAGACCTTTGCGTCAAGCCATCGATAACGGTACGGTGGCCAACTAGATACAAAGTTGTCCATCGGTCGATATCGGACCTGCCTGCGGTTGCCGGACGCCCGGTCGCGCGTCCGCACCGACGTCGAGACCGCCACAGCGCCGGACACCCGTCCGGCCGGTCCGTCGCGCCCGCACACCGGCCCGGTTCGGCCGCCGACGGCCGGACCCGCGTCGGTCCGGCAGGGAGGACCACCACCGTGGACCAGCACGACCACCAGCCCGGGCGGGACCCGCTCAGCCGGCGGGGCGTCCTGCGCGCGGCCACCGCGTCCGCCGCCGCGCTCGGGGCCACCGGCCTGCTCGCCGCACCCGCCTCGGCCGCGCCCGAAGGCGCCACGCACCACCGGCCCGGTCGCCGGCGGGTGCCGCCCGACCGGATCAGCATCCAGCTCTACACCCTCCGCGACCAACTCGCCGCCGACCTGCCCGGCACCCTCGCCGAGCTGCGACGGATCGGCTACCGCCGGGTCGAGCACGCCGGCTTCGTCGGCCGGACCGCGGCCGAGTTCCGGGCCGCCCTCGACGCGGCCGGGCTGCGCGCGACGTCCGGACACGCCGGCATCCCGCAGCCGTTCGACGCCGCCGCCTGGGAACGGACGCTCGCCGACGCCGTCACGGTCGGCTGCCGGTACCTCGTCCACCCGTGGTTCGGGCTCGACGAGCAGGGCCAGCCGATCCGGGATCCGCAGCGGTACCGGTCGCTCGCCGGTGACCTCGACCGGGCCGGCCGGATGGCGGCCCGGGTCGGCATCGACTTCGGCTACCACAACCACCAACTGGAGTTCGTCCCGCTGACCGACGGCCGGACCGGGTTCGACATCCTCGCCGCCGGGACCGACCCGCGCAACGTCCACTTCGAGCTCGACCTGTTCTGGACCTGGCGCGGCGCCCACGACCCGGTCGACGTGATCCGCGCCCACCGCGGCCGCGTCCGCCAGGTCCACGTCAAGGACATGGACGTCAACGCGAGCTTCGCCGACCTCGGCGACGGGCTCATCGACTTCGGTCGCGTCTTCGCGAACGCCCCCGGGATCGAGGAGTACATCGTCGAGCGCGACGACGCCGGCACCCCGCCCCGCGCTCCCGCGGACGCGCTCACCACCGCCCGGGTCGGCTACGACCACCTCGCCTCGCTGCGCTACTGACCACCACCTTTCGGGGGACGAGCACATGACGAGAAGGACCGCGTACCTGTCCGCCCTGCTGTTGGTCGGCGCCGGCCTCACCGCGCCGGCCGCACCGGCCGCCGCCGCGCCCGCCGCGCCGCCGCCGGACAGCAGCTTCCAGAAGGTCACCCTCAACGACTTCCCCGGCGAGCCGATGAGCCTCGCCGTCCTGCCCGACCTACGCGTGCTGCACACCTCGCGCACCGGCGAGGTCCGCATCCACGATCCGCGTACCGGGTTGAACACCCTCGCCGCGGACGTGCCCGTCTACGAGCACGACGAGGAAGGGTTGCAGGGCATCGCCCTCGACCCCGACTTCAACCGCAACCGGTGGGTCTACCTCTACTACTCGCCACCGATGGACACCCCGACCGACGACCCGGCGACCCCGGACGTCAACGAGGGGGACGCACCGCTGGTCGGCACCGAAGCCGACTGGGCGCCGTTCCGGGGCGTCCTGCGGCTGTCCCGGTTCAAGCTGACCGGCGCGACGCTCGACCTGCGCACCGAGCAGCGCATCATCGACGTACCGACCGACCGGGGCATCTGCTGCCACGTCGGCGGGCAGATCGACTTCGACAGCGCCGGCAACCTCTACCTGTCCACCGGCGACGACACCAACCCCTTCTTCTCCGACGGCTACACACCCATCGATGAGCGGGCCGACCGGCACCCGGCGTTCGACGCGCAGCGCACCTCGGCGAACACCAACGACCTGCGCGGCAAGCTGCTGCGCATCCGGGCCGGACCGAACGGCGGCTACCGCATCCCGCCGGGCAACCTGTTCCGGCCCGGCACCCCGAAGACCCGCCCCGAGATCTACGCGATGGGCCTGCGCAACCCGTTCCGCTTCGCCGTCGACCGGCGCACCGACGACGTCTACCTGGCCGACTACTCACCGGACGCCTCGTCGGCCGACCCGGACCGGGGACCGGCCGGGCACGGCCGCTGGATGCGGGTCGACCGCCCGGCCAACTACGGCTGGCCGTACTGCGTCACACCGGACCTGGCGTACCGGGACCACGACTTCGCCACCGGGCAGTCCGGTCCCGAGTTCGACTGCCGGCGGCCGGTGAACGACTCGCCGCGCAACACCGGGCTGCGCCGCCTCCCGCCGGTCGCCGCGCCGCAGGTCTGGTACCCGTCCGCCGCCTCCGACGAGTTCCCCGAACTGGGCACCGGCGGCATCGGCCCGATGGCGGGCCCGGCGTACGACTACGACCGGCGCAGCGCCTCCCGGACGAAGTGGCCGGCGTACTACGACGGGGCGCCGCTGTTCTACGAGTGGACCCGGGACTACATCAAGGAGTTCCGGGTCGACCGCCGGGGCGAGGTACGCGACATCCGGCCGGTGGTGCCGTCCCTGGTGGTGGACAACCCGATGGACCTCGAGTTCGGTCCCGACGGGGCGCTCTACGTGCTGGAGTACGGCGACGGCTACTTCGCCGAGAACCCCGACGCGCAGCTGTCCCGGATCGACTTCGTCCGGGGCAACCGCACGCCGATCCCGAAGATCAGCGCCACCCCCGTCGCCGGACAGGCGCCGTTGACAGTGCGGTTCTCCAGCGAAGGCACGGTGGACCCGGACGGTGACGCGCTGCGGTACGCCTGGGACTTCGACGCCGACGGCACGGTGGACTCGACGGAGCCGAACCCGAGCCACACCTACACCGCCAACGGGTCGTACCAGCCGACGGTGAAGGTCACCGACCGCACCGGCCGGTCGGCCGCGGCGACCCTGCCGCTGCTGATCGGGCCCCGCCCACCGGTGGTCGAGTTCGTCAGCCCGGTGGCGGGCCAGCCGTTCGAGTTCGGTCAGACCGTCGCGTTCGAGGTGCGGGTCACCGACGACCTGCCGGTGGACTGCTCCCGGGTGCGGGTCACCTACATCCTCGGGCACGACCAGCACGGGCACCCGCTGTCCTCGGCCTCCGGGTGCGCCGGCACGATCACCACGTTCGTCGACGGCGGGCACGGCGGCGCGGACAACCTCACCGCCGTGTTCGTCGCGGAGTACACGGACGCGCCGACCGAGCCGGACGTACCGCCGCAGACCGGGACGGCGACGGTGGTCCTGGTTCCGACGCCGGCGAGCTGACGGTCCCGGCCGTCGACGACGGCGCGTGACCACGGGCGCCCCCGGAGACCCGGTTGCGGTCTCCGGGGGCGCACCCGCGTCCGGTCAGAGGTTCGCGATCAGCACCGCCGGGCGCTCGACGCAGTCCGCGACGTGCCGCAGGAAGCCTCCGGCCACCCCGCCGTCGCAGACCCGGTGGTCGAACGTGAGGCTGAGCTGCGTCACCTTGCGCACCGCGAGCTGGCCGTCCACCACCCACGGCTTGTCCACGATCCGCCCCACGCCGAGCAGCGCCGCCTCCGGGTGGTTGATGATCGGGGTGGACCCGTCCACGCCGAACACGCCGTAGTTGTTGAGCGTGAACGTGCCGCCGGTGAGCCGGGCCGGCGCCAGGGTGCCGGCCCGCGCCGCCGCCGTGGTCTCGGCCAGCGCGGCGGCCAGCTCGGCCGTGGTGAGGCGCTGCGCGTCACGCAGCACCGGCACCACCAGGCCCCGGTCGGTCTGGGCGGCGATGCCCAGGTGGACGGCGGCGGACTGGACGATCTGCTGTGCCTCGGTGTCCACCCGCGCGTTGAGCTGCGGGAACCTGCGCAGCCCGGACAGGCAGACGCGGGCCAGCAGCGCCAGGATGCTCACCGGGGTCTCCGGGGTCGCGGCGTTGATCGCCGCTCGGGTCTCCAGCAGGGCGGTCGCGTCGACGTCCACCCAGATGGTCACCTCGGGGATCTCCCGGCGGCTGCGGGAGAGCTTGTCGGCGATGGTCTTGCGGATGCCGGTCAGCGGCACCACCACGTCGCCCTCGCCGAGCCCGACGTGCGCGTCCGGGACGTCCGGCACGGCGGCGAGGCGGGCCGGGGCGGCCGGGGTCACGGCGGCCTCGACGTCGGCCCGGCGGATCACACCGCCCGGCCCGGTGCCGCGCACCGTCGCCAGGTCCACGCCCCGCTCCCGCGCGAGCCGCCGCACGATCGGCGAGATGACCAGCACCGGGTGCGGGCCGGCGGACGGCGCCGCCGCGCCGGCCGGCGCATCCGGCGTCG
>JAEYGD010000534.1 GCA_023402505.1 Actinomycetes bacterium | reverse complement strand
TAATCCGCCCACCACAACTCCATGATCGACCGTGTCGGGGGCGGGGGTGGGGGCGGGGTCGGGGGCGGGGGGTTAGCGGGATTGGCGGGCGCGGCGGGCTTCGCGCTTCTCCTCGAAGCGGGAGGCGGCGCGCTCCAGGTCGTCCAGGTGCGCGGCGATCTGCTCACGGGCCGCCTCGCCGTCGGCGTCCAGGCCGGTCACGTTCATCACGTCCCACTGGCGCAGCACCGGCACCACCACCTCGTCCCGGTGCTGGCGCAGGTCGTAGATGCCGGCGAGGGCGATCGCCACCGACTTGCGGGTGAAGCCCTCGATGCCGCTGCCCGGCATCTGGAAGTCGGCAAGCACGTCGGCCACCGCCCGCATGGTCTGGCCGGGCGCCAGCTCGAACGCCGCGCCGAGCAGGTTGCGGTAGAAGATCATGTGCAGGTTCTCGTCGGCGGCGATCCGGGCGAGCAACGCCTCGCAGACCGGGTCACCGGTGGCCTTGCCGGTGTTGCGATGCGCGATCCGGGTGGCCAACTCCTGGAACGACACGTACGCGAGCGAGTGCAGCATCTCCTCGTCGTGCGCGTTGCTGAAGCCGGCGGCCATGTGCACCATCCGGGCCCGCTCCAGGGCCACCGGGTCCACCGCGCGGGTCACCGTCAGGTAGTCCCGGATGGCGATGCCGTGCCGCCCCTCCTCGGCGGTCCACCGGTGCACCCAGGTCCCCCACGCGCCGTCCCGCCCGAACAGCGTCGCGATCTGGTGGTGGTACGACGGCAGGTTGTCCTCGGTGAGCAGGTTGACGATCAGCGCGGTGCGGGCCACCTCGGGGATGGTCGAGTCCTCCGGGGACCACGCCTCCCCACCCAGTGGGCCGTCGAAGGTCCGCCCGTCGCTCCACGGCACGTACTCGTGCGGGAACCACTCCTTCGCCATCGACAGGTGCCGGTCGAGGTTCTTCTCGACCACCACTTCGAGTTCGTGCAGCAGTGCGGTCTGGCTGAGGACGGTCACGACGATCTCCCTACGGTGGCGTAACTTACGCCACCGTAGGTCCGATCGTCCGTCAGCGCCAGCGGTGTCCCAGAGACGCCTCAGCTGACGAGGGGCTTCAGGTCGACGACCGGCGGCGTCCACACACCGGATTCGGCGCGCACCTGCTCACCCGAGCGGATGTCCTTGACCTCGTCCGGAGCGCCCTCGGCCCCCGGGAACCACACGTACGGGATGCCGCGCCGCTCGGCGTACCGGATCTGCTTGCCGAACTTCGCCGCGCTCGGTGACACCTCGGTGGGAACGCCCCGCGCCCGCAGCGCCTCGGCGACCCGGTTGCTCGCCGCCCGCTGCTCCTCGTTGACCACCGCCACCAGCACGCAGGTCGGCACCTCCCGGGACACGGACAGCGCCCCGGCGCCGAAGAGCAGACCCAGCAGCCGGGTCACGCCGATCGAGATGCCCACCCCCGGGTACGAGACCGCGCCCGCGCTGGCCAGGTTGTCGTACCGGCCACCGGAGCAGATCGAGCCGAACCGCTCGTACCCGATCATCTGCGTCTCGTAGACCGTGCCGGTGTAGTAGTCCAGACCCCGGGCGATCCGCAGGTCCGCCACGCACAGACCGGGCGCGTGCTCGGCGGCGGTCTCCACGACCCGGACCAGCTCCTCGATGCCCTCGTCGAGCAGCGGGTGGCTCACGCCGAGCGCCGCCACCGCGTCGGCGAACGAGGCGTCCGGCGCGGAGATCTCGGCGAGCGCCAGCACGGCCTTGGCCTGCGCCTCGCTGGCGCCGGCCGTCTCGGCCAGCAGCTCGGCGACCTTCGCCGGGCCGACCCGGTCGAGCCGGTCGACGGCACGCAGCGCCGCCTCCGGGTCGCCGACCCCGACCCCCCGGTAGAAGCCCTCGCAGATCTTGCGGTTGTTGACCTGGATCCGCACCGGCGGGATCGGCAGCGAACGCAACGCGTCCCCGACGACCAGCGGCATCTCCGCCTCGTGGTGCGGGGCCAGGGTGTCCCGGTCGACGATGTCGATGTCGGCCTGCAGGAACTCCCGGTAGCGGCCCTCCTGCGGCCGCTCGCCCCGCCACACCTTCTGGATCTGGTAGCGGCGGAACGGGAACTGCAGCCGGCCGGCGTTCTCCAGCACGTAGCGGGCGAACGGCACGGTCAGGTCGAAGTGCAGGCCGAGGGCGTCGTCACCGGCCGGGCCGTCGCTGTCGGCCTGCAGGCGCCGGATCAGGTAGACCTCCTTGGAGGTCTCCCCCTTGCGCAGCAACTGGTCGAGGGGCTCGACCGCGCGCGTCTCCAGCGGCGCGAACCCGTACAGCTCGAAGGTGCTCCGGATCCGGTCCAGGACGTACTGCTCGATCATCCGCTGTGCGGGCGTCCACTCCGGGAAGCCGGAGATGGGCGTGGGCTTGCTCATGATGCTCCGTTCACCTCAACCCGCGCCGCGGCGCGGGGAAGACTCGGTGCCGCGGCTAGAGGCCGCGGGCGGGTGCCGCCGGTCGCGCGCCGTCGTCCTCCGCCACCTCGACGAGGTACGGATTGCTGGCGCGCTCACGGCCGATGGTCGTCGCGGGGCCGTGGCCGGGCAGCACGACGGTGTCGTCGGCCAGCGGGAGGACCTTGCTCCGCAGGCTGTCGAGCATCGCCGGGAGGCTGCCGCCCGGCAGGTCGGTGCGGCCGATCGAGCCGGCGAAGAGCACGTCGCCGGAGAGGCAGATCTCGTCCGCCTCCCAGCGGGAGCCCGCGCCGGGCAGCCGGAAGAGCACCGACCCGCCGGTATGGCCGGGCGCATGGTCGACGGTGATCTCCAACCCGGCGAGGCTCAGTGTGGCGCCGTCGGTCAGCTCGGCGACGTCCTCCGGCTCCGTGTACGGCAGGCGCCCGCCGAACAGCGCGGCGAGATCGGCCGACAGCCCCTTGGCGGGGTCGGCGAGCATCTCCCGGTCTCCCGGGTGCACGTACGCGGTGATGCCCTTCGCGCCGCAGACCGGCGCCACGGAGAAGGTGTGGTCGAGGTGCCCGTGGGTCAGCAGGACGGCGGCCGGGTGCAGCCGGTGCTCGGCCAGCAGGGCGTCGAGCCGGTCGAGCACCCCGATGCCGGGGTCGACCACCACGCACTGCTCCCCCGGCGCGGTGGCGACCACGTAGCAGTTGGTGCCGAAGGCGTCCGCGGGAAAGCCGGCCACGAGCACGTCCGCTCCCCTTCCGTCGAGGTGTCGGGTCCCGTCCCCGAGCCTAGCCGCCGGCACATCCGGTTTCCGCCGGGTGGCCTCCCGGGCCGCGCATCCGGCCGCCGGGGCCGACAGTGACGATCCCCGATAGGCGTGGGGCCGACCTCGTACACCACATTCCCAGCCGCTGGCCGTACACTCTGGCGGGCGTGTGGCGTGGCGCACGCGCCCACCCAGACGGGCAGCCGCCCGTCCGCCACGGAACCAGGGTAGAGGAAAGGGGAGCACGGGTGGCTTCCAGCAGGGACCGGCAGCGCAAACTGGCGCGGGCAAAACTCGACCGGCAGATGGTCCGCCGGGCCGCCCGGCTGCGCCGCCGTCGCCAGATCCAGGCCGGTGTCGGCGTGGCCGTCGTCCTCCTCCTGATCGTGGCCGGCTCCGCCTGGGCCCTCGGCGCCTTCGACCGCGACCCGGCGGAGAACAGCGCCGCCGACGAGATCTGCCTCTGGACTCCGCAGGACGCCGGCGCCAACAACAACCTCAAGGATGCCGGCACCCCCGCCACCACCGGCCTGCCGACCGAGGGCGTCCGCACGATGACGATCGTCACGAACCAGGGCGCCCCGGTCACCGCCGAGCTGGACGTCGCCGCCGCCCCCTGTGCCGTCGCCAGCATCGCCCACCTGTCGAGCCGCTCCTTCTACGACAACACGAAGTGCCACGAGATCACCGCCGAGGGTGCGGTGCGCTGCGGCGACCCGAGCGGCACCGGCCTGGGCGGCCCGACGTACTCCTTCTTCGACGAGAACGTCCCCGACGGCGCGTCACCCTCGCCGTCGGCGAGCCCGGCCCCCGGCCAACCGGCGACCTACCCGAAGGGCACGGTCGCGATGGTCGGCAGCACACCCGGCGCGAACGGCAGCCAGTTCCTGGTCTTCTTCAAGGACTTCACGACGGCCGACCCGTCCTACTCGGTCGTCGGGCGGGTCACCTCCGGGCTGGAGACGGTCGAGAAGATCGGCGGGCTGCCGACCGTGGACAATGGCAACGGGGCCAAGGTCAAGCCCAAGGACGACGACGTGGTCATCCAGAGCCTGACGGTCACCGAGGCGGCGGCGAGCCCGGCGGCCACGCCGACCGCGTCGGCGGCCCCGACGGCCAGCCCCAGCGCCGGCTGACCGTGGCCGACCCACCGAACCCCGACACAGCGCAGGAGGATCCAGGCGTGACGTCCACCAGAGAGCGGCGCGCGGCGGCCCGCGCGCGGCTCGAGAAGGAGATGGCCGAGCGGGCGGCCCAGGCCCGCCGACGGCGGCAGACCACGGCGATCGTGGGGGCCGGCGCGGCCCTCCTGCTGGTGGTCGCCGGCACGGTCTGGCTGGTGTCCGCGCTCGGCGACGACGACTCGTCGACCGACACCGCGGCGCCCTCCGGCGCCGCCCAGTGCGCGTTCACCCCCATCCCCGAGGACCAGCGGCCTCCGCAGATCAAGGACGTCGGCCTGCCCGCCAACCAGCAGCCGAACTCGGGCGTCCAGACGCTCACCATCGACACGAACCTGGGGCAGATCACCGCCAAGGTCGACCGGTCCCGGACGCCGTGCACCGCGGCGAGCTTCACCCACCTCGCCGAGAAGAACTTCTTCGACAACACCAAGTGCCACCGGCTCGTCACCGAGGGCATCAAGGTGCTCCAGTGCGGCGACCCCAGCGCCACCGGCGCGGGCTGGCGGGAGACCGACGGCACCGGCGGGCCGAGCTACCGGCTCGTGGAGGAGAACCTGCCGACGGACAAGCGGCCCCCGTACCCGGAGGGGGTCATCGCCATGGCCAACTCGGGCCAGCCGGGCAGCACGGGCAGCCAGTTCTTCATCGTCTACGGCGACTCCCCGCTGGACCCGAACTACACCGTGCTGGGCACCATCACCAGCGGCATGGACGTCGTCAAGCAGGTGGCCACGGCGGGCGACGACAAGGCCTTCGCCCAGCAGGCCGGTGGCGGTCACCCCAAGAAGGAGATCGTCATCACCGACCTGACCATGAGCGCCGCCCAGGGCTGACCCCACACGGTCTCCGCGTCAGCGCCCCCGGCCCCTGGCCGGGGGCGCCGCCGTAGCCACGCCCGGAAGCCCGGCGACGGTCAGGCGCCGGAGGTCACCCGGTAGGCGTCGAAGACCCCGTCGACCTTGCGCACCGCGGCCAGCAGGTGACCCAGGTGCTTCGGGTCGGCCATCTCGAAGCTGAACCGGCTCACCGCCACCCGGTCCCGGGTGGTGGTGACCGTTGCCGACAGGATGTTGACCCGCTCGTCGGAGAGCACCCGGGTGACGTCGGCCAGCAGCTTGTGCCGGTCGAGCGCCTCGACCTGGATCGCGACCAGGAACGTCGACGCGCTGGTCAGCTTCCAGCTCACCTCGACGACCCGCTCACTCTGCGCCCGCAGGTCCTCGGCGTTGGCGCAGTCGTCCCG
>JAEYGD010000420.1 GCA_023402505.1 Actinomycetes bacterium | reverse complement strand
GGGTAGCCGTGCTCCCGGGCCAGCGCACGGACCGCGTCGCCGCCGACGAGCTGCTGGAACGCCGGCTTCGCGCGGCGGGAGACGTCACGCGGGATGGGCGCGCCGGGCACCGGCAGGTAGCCGATCTCCCCCGCGGCGCCGCTGCTGCCGTGGTGCAGCCGCCCGCCCAGCACGATCGCCAGACCGACGCCGGCGTCGACCCAGACCAGGACGAAGTCCGGCAGGCCCTGCGCCGCCCCGGACTGCGCCTCGGCCACCGCGGCCAGGTTGACGTCGTTCTCGAAGACCACCGGGGTGTGCAGGTCCTCCCGGAGCGCGCCGAGCAGACCGGCGTGCCAGCGCGGCAGGTTGAACGCGAAGGTGATGTCGCCGGTGGTCGGGTCGACCAGGCCGGGGGTGCCCAGCACGATCCGCCGTACGCTCGACAGCTGCGCCTGGGCGCTGCTGGCCGCCTGGACGACGGCATTGTGGACCACCCCGACCGGGTCGTCGGTGTCGCGGGTCGACTGCTCCGCCCGGCCGATCACCGTTCCGGTGATGTCCGCGCACGCCGCCACCACGCGGTCCGCTCCGACGTCGACGCCGATGACGTGGGCGCTGCCCGGCCGCACGGCGTAGAGCTGGGCGTTCGGGCCCCGCCCGCCGGCCTGCTCGCCGACCCGGGTGACCAGCCCGCGTTCTTCCAGGCGCTCGACCAGCTGCGACGCGGTGACCTTGGACAGGCCGGTCAGCTCACCCAGCCGCGCGCGGGTGAGCGGGCCGCGCTCCAGCAGCAGCTCCAGCGCCGCGCGGTCGTTGAGCGCCCGCAACAGACGGGGGGTGCCGGGGAGCCGGGTCGCACTCATGCCAGGTCCTCAGAATTCTATAAAGTTTGCTAACTGTAAGTTGGGCTGCGATCGGGTAGCCGTAGCGTATCGGCCACCCGGGACCGGAGAGTTCGGCCGACCCGGCACGCCGGACACCACTCCGGTACGACCGCCGCGCCCGCCGGCACCGAAAGGGGAAGATCAGTGGGGCTGGATCCAGGACTCCGCCGCCTCGCGTTGGGCACGCTGCTCGCCGCGTACCCGGGCCCGGTCCCGCCGGACTGGGCGGTGGACCTCGTCGGCGAAGGGCTGGCGGGGCACACGCTGTTCGGCACCAACGTGCACGAGCCGGCCCAGGTGGCCGCCAGCACCGCCGCCCTGCGCGCCGCCCGTTCCGACGTGCTGATCGCGATCGACGAGGAGGGCGGGGACGTCACGAGGCTGGCGCACGCCACCGGCAGCCCGTACCCCGGCAACGCGGCGCTCGGCGCGATCGGCGACGTGGCGTTGACGCGACGCGTCCACGAAGCGATCGGCGCGGAGCTGGCCGCGCTCGGCATCACCGTCAACCTGGCGCCGACCGTCGACGTGAACAGCGCCGACGAGAACCCGGTGATCGGCACCCGCTCCTTCGGGGCGGACCCGGTGCGGGTCGCCGCGCACTCCGCCGCGGCGGTGGCCGGCCTGCAGGCCGCCGGCGTCGCCGCCTGCGCCAAACACTTCCCCGGTCACGGCGCCACCGTCGCCGACTCCCACCACGAACTGCCCACCGTGGACGTGCCCCTGGCGGTCCTCCGCGAACGGGACCTGCCCCCGTTCGCCGCGGTGGTCGCCGCCGGGGCGCGGGCCGTGATGACCGCCCACATCCGCGTCCCGGTCCTGACCGGGGACGCCCCGGCCACCTTCAGCCGGGCCGTCCTGGTCGACCTGCTGCGCGGGGAGTACGGCTTCACCGGGACGATCATCACGGACGCCCTGGAGATGAAGGGTGCCGCCGTGGCCGCGGGCGGTGTCGGTCCGGCCGCCGTCCGGGCCCTCGCCGCCGGGGCGGACCTGCTCTGCGTCGGCGCGAAGGTCGACGCCGGCCTGGTCGAACAGGTCGCCACCGAGATCGTCACCGCGCTCACCGACGGCCGCCTGGAGCGCGGGCGGGTCGAGGAGGCGGCCGGCCGGGCCGCCGACCTCGCGGCCTGGACCCGGGCCACCGGCGCCGTCGACGCCGCGCCGCCGGACCTCGGGTACGCCGCCGCCCGCCGGGCCGTCCGGGTCGAGGGCGTGCTGACCGGCCTGGAGCGGCCTCTCGTCGTGCAGCTGCACTCGACGTCGACGATCGCCGAGGGGCGGGTCCCGTGGGGTCTCGGCCCGCACCTCGCCGACGCCGAGGAGTTGCGGGTCGTCGCCACCGAGACCGACCCGGCGGAGCTGCGCCGGCTCGCCGGGGACCGGCCCGTCGTGCTGGTCGGCCGGCACCTGCACCGCCTGCCCGGCGCCGTCGACCTGGTGACGGCACTCGCCGCCGAGCACGCGGTCACGGTTGTCGAGATGGGCTGGCCGGCGCGGTGGCGCCCGGCGGGGGTCCGCGCGTTCGTCACCACGTACGGCGCGAGCCACGCCAACGGGCGCGCCGCGGCCGAAGCCCTCGGCCTGGCCGGCTGACCGGCCGGCGGGGCTTCGGCTGCCCGCCGGCGGGTCAGCGCCGTCCGGCCGGTACGAGCTTGACCGCGCCGGCACGGGGTAAACACCTCGGATGACCACGACGGACCCGTGGCACCGCGCGGTGGCCGACCTGATCCTCCGGTCGCACCGGCTGCCGCCGGACGAGCTTCCGGCGGCGGTGAACGACGTCCTGCGCCCGCTCGGCGTCACCGCCGTCGTCTACCTGGTCGACGCGGAGCAGTCCGACCTGCGCCCGCTGCCCGGGCCGGGGCGTCCGGTCCCCGCCGCGCTGCCGATCGACGCGAGCCTGGCCGGTCGCGCCTTCACCCAGGTCGAGGTGCACGCCGGGCACGGTCCGCCGCCCCGGATCTGGTTGCCGATCGTCAACGGCACCGACCGGCTGGGACTGCTGGAGCTGTTCCCCGGCGGGGACGCCGACCCCGCCGACGCGGCACTGCACGACGGCGCCCGCCTGCTCGCCGGGCTGGTCGGCCACCTGATCAGCAGCAAGAAGGCGTACGGCGACGGCCTGCACCAGGCCCGACGCAGCCGCGCCATGACGGTCTCCGCCGAGCTGCTCTGGCAACTGCTCCCGCCGCTGACCTTCGCGACCGCCGACACGACCGTCACCGCCCTGCTCGAGCCGTGCTACGAGGTCGGTGGCGACGCGTTCGACTACAGCCTGGCCGGCGGCACGGTGTCCCTGTCGCTCCTGGACGGGGTGGGGCACGGCCTGCCGGCGGTGCTCACCACCTCGGTCGCGCTGGCCGCGCTGCGCGCCGCCCGGCGGGCGGGAACGGGCCTGCCGGGCCTGCCGGGAGCGGCGACCGACGCGATCGCCGGCGAGTGGACCGACGGCCGGTTCGTCACCGGCGTACTCGCCGAGTTCGACACCGCCAGCGGCGTGTTCCGGTACGTCAACGCCGGGCATCCCCCACCGGTCCTGCTCCGCCGGGGCCGCGCGGTGCGCGCCCTCGGCGAGGGGCGGCGGCTCCCGCTGGGCCTCGCCGACGGGCGCGTGGAGGTGGGGCAGGCCCGCCTCGAACCGGGCGACCGGCTGCTGCTGTACACCGACGGGGTGACCGAGGCCCGGGACCCGGACGGTGAGCTGTTCGGCCTGGCCCGCCTCGCCGACCTCGCCGAGCGGCACATCGGCTCGGGGCTGCCCGGCCCGGAGACGCTGCGACGGCTCGGCCAGGCGGTACGCGGGCACCAGGCCGGCCACGCCGGGGACGACGCCAGCCTGCTGCTCCTGGAGTGGTCGCCCGAGGCGGCCCGCAACGTCGAGCCCTGACCTCAGCTCATGCGGCGCCAGAGGACGTCGTCCGGGCGGTCGCTGTCGGGCAGGCCGAGCAGCGGGCCGACCGCGGTGATGCGTAGGACCCGCGCCACCACCGGCTGCGGATCCGTCACCCGCAGCGTGACGCCGCGCTGGCGGGCCCTCGTCGCGCCCCGGACGAGCACGCGTACGCCGCTCGAATCGAGGAAGCCGACGCCGGCCAGGTCGACCACGATCTCCCGTACGCCGGGACGGGCGAGCGCGGCCGCGACCGCCGCGTCGAGGTTGTCCGCGGTGGCCATGTCCAGTTCGCCGGCCGGGCGCAGGGTGACCTGGCCCGGTTCCTCGTCCCGTCCACCGTCCATGGATCGGCTCACCTGCTCTCGCCCGGCTCCCAGCGGCTGTCCGCCGGCACTGACCATACCGAGGGCGGTCGGCGGGGGCGAGCCGTGCGGGGCGTACCACCGACCACCGGTCTCCACGCTGCGTGACGAGCCCGCAGGACGGCCGTCGAAAGCTCTTCCGCAGGTCAGAGTCCACTTCTCGACACTTCGACCCGCGCCTCCGGCACTTGCCGAGGACCCTGTCGATACGTAGCGTTACCAGCACATCCGGTGACCGGCCCAGCCGCCGGACACCGCACGGGGCCTGGGGGGAAGGGCGCGGACCGGGGATCCGGCCCGGGAGCTCCGGTCCGCGCCCTGCCGGCCGCCCCGGCCCGTGCGGCGCCGCGAGCTGGGGTAGAC
>JAEYGD010000419.1 GCA_023402505.1 Actinomycetes bacterium | reverse complement strand
GCCGGGGCTCGCCGCGCACGTCGCCGGCGACGACCCCGCCCGGGCGGTCCGGGCCGCGCTGCGGCAGGCCAAGCAGCTCGCCGAGACCGGCGAGGTGCTGCGCGCCGACCGGGCGCCGGCGGACCGGGGGCCGGCGGGATGAGGGCGCTGTGCTGGACGGGCGACGACCAGGTGGCGGTACGCCAGGTGCCCGACCCCGAGCTGCGCAACGGCCACGACGCGATCGTCCGGGTACGGCAGAGCGCCACCTGCGGCGGTGACCTGCCGCTGCTGGCCGGCCGGACACCGTACGTGGCGGTCGGCGACGTGCTGGGGCACGAGTTCCTCGGCGAGGTCGTCGACGTGGGACCCGACGTGCGCCGGCACCGGGTCGGCGACCGGGTGGTGGTGAGCGGCACGGTGGCCTGCGGCGCCTGCTGGCACTGCCGCGGCGGGTCACCGTCGTACTGCGACAACGGCAACCCGGAGCCGGACGCCGCCGAGGAGGCGTACGGGCAGCCGGTGCCCGGCGCCTTCGGCCGGCCCCGGGCGACCGGCGGCTACCCCGGAGGCCACGCCGAGTACGTGCGCGTCCCGTACGCCGACGTCGGCGCGTTCGGCGTACCCGACGGGGTCAGCGACGACCGGGCGCTCTTCGCCTCCGACGCGGCCCCCGCCGGCTGGATGGCCGCGGACCTGGGCGGGGTACGCCCCGGGGACGTCGTGGCGGTCTGGGGGGCGGGCGCGGTCGGGCAGCTCACCGCGCGCGCGGCCGGGCTGCTCGGCGCCGAACGGGTCATCGTCGTCGACCCGCACGACGACCGGCTGCGGATGGCGGAGCGGCACGCGGGCGCGGAGACCGTCGACCCCCGGCACGCCGACGTCCCAGCCGAGCTGCGCGAACGCACCGGCGGGCGGGGACCGGACGTGTGCGTGGAGGCGGTCGGTCCCGCGTGGGACGGGCGGGTCCGCTCCCTCGCCGAGCGGTTCGGCGGCGGCGCGGAACGCCCTCCGGCGGTCCGCGAGGCGGTGCACGCGTGCCGCAAGGGCGGCACCGTCGTGGTGCTCGGCGAGTTCAGTGGGCACGTGGACGCCTTCCCGCTCGGGTCGGTCGCGGCGAAGGGGCTGGCCGTGCGGGGTGCCCGGCCGCACGGCGCGCGCTACGTGCCGATGCTGCTGGAACGCATGGCCCGCGACGAACTGCGCACCGAGCATCTGGCCACCCACCGGCTGCCGCTGGCGGAGGGCGCCCACGGGTACGCGCTGTTCCGGGACCGGCGCGACGGCTGCGTACGGGCCGTGTTCAGTCCCGACCCGCCCCCTGCCCGGTGAGCGCCCCGGGTGGCACACTCGGCGGATGCGTGAGGAGCGGACGTACGACCTCGTCCTGTTCGGCGCCACCGGTTTCACCGGCGCCCTGACCGCCGAGTACCTGGCCCGGCACGCGCCGGCCGGGCTGCGCTGGGCCCTGGCCGGGCGCAACCCCACCAAGCTCGCCGCCGTGCGGGACCGGCTCGCCGCGATCGACCCCGACCTGGCGGAGCTGCCGCTGCTCGCCGCCGACGTCACCGACCCCGCGTCGCTGCGGGCGGTGGCCGGCAGCGCCCGGGTGGTCGCCACCACCGTCGGCCCGTACGTCCACCACGGCGAACCCCTCGTCGCCGCGTGCGCCGCGGCGGGCACCGACTACCTGGACATCACCGGCGAACCCGAATTCGTCGACCTGATGTACGTGCGGCACCACGCCGAGGCGGTACGCACCGGGGCCCGCCTCGTGCACGCCTGCGGGTTCGACTCGATCCCCCACGACCTGGGCGTCTGGTTCACCCTCAAGCACCTGCCGGCGGACGTGCCGGTCACCGTCGACGGCTTCGTCCGGGCCGGCGGGCGGTTCTCCGCCGGCACGTACCACTCGGCGCTGACCGCGTTCTCCCGCAGCGGCGAGATGAGCCGGGCCGCCAAGGCCCGCCGGGCCGTCGAACCGCGGCCGGAGGGCCGGCGGGTACGCGCGGTGCCCGGGCGGGTCGCCCGCTCACCGGAGCTGGGCATGTGGACGGTGCCGCTGCCGACCATCGACCCGCAGGTGGTGCGCCGCTCGGCGGCCGCCCGCCCGGAGTACGGGCCGGACTTCCGCTACCGGCACTTCGCGGCGGTGAAGCGCCTGCCGACCGTACTGCTCGGCGGGGCCGGGCTGGGCGTGGTGTTCGGCCTGGTGAAGCTGCCGCCGACGCGGCGCTGGCTGCTCGGGCGGCTCGCCTCCGGGCACGGCCCGAGCGCCGAGCAGCGGGCCCGGTCCTGGTTCCGGGTGCGGTTCCTCGCCGAGGGCGGCGGACGCCGGGTACGTACCGAGGTGGCCGGCGGCGACCCGGGCTACGACGAGACGGCGAAGATGCTGGCCGAGTCGGCGCTCTGCCTCGCCCTGGACGACCTGCCGCCGACCTCGGGCCAGGTCACGCCGGTGACCGCCATGGGCGACGCCCTGCTCGACCGCCTTCAGAAGGCCGGCATCACCTTCCGGGTGCTGTGAGTGCCTCGGCACCTTGACCCTCGACCTGCTTGAGGACCCAGGATCAACCGTCGTGGAGAGCGACCTGCACAGCATCGGCGCGCTGGCCCGGGCCAGCGGCCTGACCGTCAGCGCCCTGCGGTTCTACGACTCGGCCGGGGTGCTGGTCCCGGCCCGGGTCGACCCGGTGACCGGCTACCGCTGGTACACCGACGACCAGGTACGCCCGGCGCGGCTGGTCGCCGGCCTGCGCCGGGTCGGCCTGCCGGTGGCCGAGATCGCCGCCGCGCTGCGGTCCGAGCCGGCGGCCGTGCACCGGCTACTGGACGCGCACCTGCGCCGCCTGGAGGACGGTCTCGCCGACGCCCGCCGCGAACTCTCCCGGCTCCGCGCTCTCGTCGACGTCGGGGAGCCGCCGGCGGCCACCCGCCTCACCCTCGCCCGCGCCGACCTCGCCGCCGCCGTGGACGCGGTCCGCTTCGCCGTCGGCACCGACCCCGACCTTCCGGCGCTGACCGGCATCCTGTTCGACGTGGCGGGCACCGGGGTCACGCTGGTCGCCACCGACCGGCACCGGCTCGCCGTGGCCCGGATCGGGGCGGACGTCGGCGGACCACCCGTCCAGGCGGTCGTCCCGGCGGACCTCGTCGACCGGGCGCGGGCCCTGCTCGCCGGCTCCGGACAGGTGGAGCTGACCGTCGGCGGCGGCGCCGTGGCCGTCTCGGCCGGCGGCGGTACGGTCGTCGGCGCCACCCTGCCGTACGACTTCCCCGACCACCGGCGGCTGCCGCACCCGGACCGGCCGGCGCACCGCGCGACGGTCGACGTGGCCGCCCTGCGCGCGGCGCTGACCGACCCGGACGCCCCGGTCGTCCACCGCGAGTACGCCGGCAACCCCCTGCCGGTGAGCGTGCTCGGCCCGGACGGGCGGGGCGGCGTACGGCTGTACGGGGAGGACGAGCTGACCGGGGACACCGTCCGGGTCGGGGTCAACGCCGGCTACCTGCTCGAGGCTCTCGACGCGGGCGACCGGGGCCAGCTCGTCCTGGAGCTGGACGGCCCGATCACGCCACTGGCCGTCCGCCGCCCCGACGACACCGACGCCTTCTCGATCCTGATGCCCATCCGCCTCTGACCACCCCCACCCCGCCCGCACCCTCCCGCCCACACCCGCCACCCCGCCCGCGCCTCACCTCGCCTCGCCCCGCCCCGCCTCGCCTCGTCTCGTCCGCACACTTTCACCGAAAGAGTGGCTATTCGCGCCGGAATAGCCACTCTTTCGGTGAAAGTGGCCGCCGAGCGGGGCGGGGGTGCGGGGTGGGGGGTGCGGGGCCGGGGGCGGGGGTGGGAGGGGCGCGTTGGGTAGCATCTGGAGGTTCACCTGACGTCCGGACGGAGGCGTACGGAGCAGCATGCTCGACATGGAGTTGATCCGGAAGGATCGGGACGCGGTGGCGTCCGGGCTGGCCAAGCGACTGGACCCGGCGGAGGTGACCCGCGCGCTGGACGAGATCCAGCAACTCGACCAGCAGCGACGCGGCCTGATCACGGCGATCGACGGTGAGCGCCAGCGCCGCAAGGCGGAGGCCCGGGCGTACGCGGAGGCGAAGCGGGCCGGCCGCGAGCCGGAGGTCACCGCCCCGGAGGCCGGGCGCAAGCAGCTCTCCGAGCTGGAGGCCGAGCTGGACGACGTGCAGGCCCGGCTCCGCGAGCGGATGAGCGAGCTGCCCAACCTGCCCGCCGACGACGTGGTGCCCGGCGGCAAGGAGGCCAACCGGGTCGTCAAGACCTTCGGCGAGCCGCCGGCGATCGAGAAGGTCCGTGACCACGTCGAGCTGAGCCGGGTGCTAGGCCTGGTCGACCACGAGCGCGGTGTGAAGCTCGGCGGCTCGGGCTTCTGGATGTACACGGGTCTCGGTGCGCGCCTGGAGTGGGCGCTCGTCAACTGGCTGATCGAGCAGAACGTCGAGGCCGGGTACGAGTTTCTGCTCCCGCCGCACCTGCTGCTGGACACGGCCGGCTTCGCCGCCGGCCAGTTCCCGAAGTTCTACGACGACGTCTACCACCTGGACCGGCAGTCCGCGCCGCGCGGCCAGTTCCTGCTCCCGACCGCGGAGACGGCGATCCTCGGCGCCTTCCAGGACGAGATCCTGGAGACGGCGAAGTTGCCGCTGAAGGTTTTCGCGTACACGCCCTGCTACCGGCGCGAGGCGGCCGGGTCGCACTCGGACGAGCGCGGCACGGTCCGGGGCCACCAGTTCAACAAGGTGGAGATCTTCCAGTTCACCCTGCCGGAGCAGGCGGACGCGGCGCTGGAGGCGATGGTCCGCCACGCGGAGAGCCTGGTCGAGAAGCTGGGTCTGCACTACCAGCGCAGCCTTCTCGCGGCGGGGGACGCCAGCGCCGCGATGCGCAAGACCCTCGACATCGAGGTGTGGATGCCGAGCACCGGCAAGTACAAGGAGGTCTCGTCGGTCTCCTGGGGTGGTGACTACCAGGCACGCCGGGCGGCGATCCGGTACCGCGAGCCGGGCGGCAAGCAGACCCGCTTCGTCCACACGCTCAACGGTTCGGCGCTGGCCACCAGCCGCCTCTTCCCGGCGATCCTGGAGCAGTTCCAGCAGCCCGACGGTAGCGTCGTGGTCCCGGAGGTCCTCCGGCCCCGGCTGGGCACCGACCGCCTCACCCCCCGCTGACCCGGGGCCCTCTTCGCGATCGTGCGCTCGGTGCCCCGACGGAACCCCCGATCGGGTACCGGCGGAAAAGCGCGGGATCGCGGCGAGGTCGGGGTCAGGCCTCGGCCAGGGCGGCGAGGCGGGTGGTCAGGGACTCGCCGTCCAGGAAGCCCCGGTGGACCACCTTGCCGTCGCGGTCGAGGATGACGAAGGTGCTCTGTTCGACCACCTCGAAGCGACGCCACACGGCGCCCGCCCGGTCGTCGAGCTGCGGCACCCCGGCGAGCTCGAACTCGGTGACGAAGTCCCGCATGGCCTTCTGCTGGCCGAGGCCCGCGACGCCGATCACCGGCACGGTGTCCCGGTATTTCGGCGCGATCTCGGCGACCGTCCACGCCTGACTCGCGCACGTGGCGCACCAGGGCGCCCAGAACCACAGCACCACCGGCCGCCCGGCCAGCGCGGCGGCGTCGAAGGCCGCGCCGTCCAGGGTCTTCGCGGTGAACTTCAGGGCCGCCGGCACGGTGGCGGGCGGCTGGGCCGGGCTGGGTGACGCGGCCGGCGGGCTGGCCGCGCCCGTGCCAGCGGCGACGGGCGGCGACGACGCGGCACCCGGCGTCGCGGACGCTCCGCCGCACGCCGCCGTGCCGGCCAGCACCGCCACGGTCACGACCGCCAGGCCGGTACGCCGCACGGGCCGAGTCACCGCAGCCAAGCCGCCACGCCACGCCACGGTCACGACCGCCAGGCCACCGCGCCGCGCCGACCCGGCCACCGCCGCCAGGCCGCCACGCCGCGCCACGGTCGCGGACCGCACCGGGCGGTACGCGGTCACGACTCGACCTTGGTCAGCCGCAGCGCCAGTTCGGGGCAGACCTTGACGGCCTTGAGCGCCCCTTCGCGCAGCCAGGTGGGCACGGGCGTGGCGGGGAAGGCCGGGTATCCGTTGCCGTCCAGGCGGATGAAGTCCGGCACCACGTGCGCGCACAGCCCGTGCCCGTCACAGCGGGACCAGTCGAGCATCAGCTTCTGCGGGTTCGGGTCCGGCGCTCCGGGCAGCCCCATCAGGCCCTTGACCCGCCGACCGCATCCCTCGCCAGTGCTGTGCGCCCGCAGGTCCTCGGCGAACACCTCCATCGCCGAGAGCGCGAAACGGGCCGTACCGTCGGGGTGGCTGCACGCGCCGCGGCCCTTGACGTCGCCGGCGGCGGCCCGGACGACCTCCACCGGCGCGCTGCCGGACACGGCGAGGTCGACCGAGCGGGCCAGGTCCGGCAGGCCCCTCTTGCAGGGCCCGCACTGGCCGGCGGACTCGCCCGCCAGGTAGCGGACGACCTGGGCGGCCTCGCCGAGCGGGCAGGTGTCCGGGCCGAGCGGCACGATGATGCCGGCACCGAGCGTGCCGCCGACCGCGGCGAGTCCCTTGCGGGAGACCTCGGCCCGGTCCGCCGCCTCCTGGGTGATCCACTTGCCGTGGTAGCCGCCCATCAGGATGCCCGGACCGTCCGGCACCTCGCACAGGTCGAGGATGTCCCGCAGCGGCGTGCCGGCGGCGCACTCCACCACGGCGGGCCGCTTCGCGGCGCCGGTGACGGTGAGCAGGACGGTCCCGGGTTCGTCGTCGGTGCCGAGCGCCGAGTACTCGTACGGTCCGAGCCGGGCGGCGATCGCGACCTGGGCGTACGTCTCGGCGTTGGAGAGCAGGGTCGGCAGGCCGCCGACACCCGAGTCGCTGGAGCGCTTCTTGGTGCCGGGCGGGATGTGCGGCAGGCCGTTGATCCCGTTGACGAGGGCCCCGCCCTCCCCGGAGATGAACCGGTGCGGGACGGTGACGACGCTGGTGGGCACCGGCATCCGCCGCTCGCGGAGCGCCTCCATCAGCGACTCCTGGCCCACGCCGTCGTCGGCCACCCCGATGACGATCTCGTCGGCGTCCAGCGCGTACGCGGCCAGCGCCGCCCCGTCGAGGAGGAGGTGCGGGGCGCGGGTGAGCAGCACCTTGTCCTTCCAGCTGGCCGGCTCGCCCTCGGTCGCGTTGACCACGACGATCGCGGAGGCGTCCTGCCGTTCGCAGGACTCCAGCACCGCCCGCAGTTTCTTGGCGAACGGGAAGCCCGCCCCGCCCTTGCCCTTGAGGTGGATGCCCTCGACCAGCCGCAGCAGGTTCGCCGGCTCCATCGGGCCGATCGGGCCGTGCACCTCCTCGTGGGCCATCAGGTCGAGCCGGCCGTACTCGGCGAAGCCGGCGGTCAGCCGGGGCTCGCCGACGCACGCCACCGGCGGCACGGTCGTCCGTTTCACTTCGCCTCACCCCGCAGCTCGGTGAGGTAGGCGATGTCGACGGAGTCGGCCTCGGCGCGGCGGCGGCGCCGGCTCTTGCTCTCGGCCCGGCGGGCGCGGCGGGACGCGAGGTCGACCAGGGTCGGGGTGTCGTCCGGCGGCAGGGTCGGCTCCTCGGGGACGTACCGGGCGGGCGGTCGCCAGTAGTCCGGCTCCTCCGGCAGGTCGTTCTCGGCGCTGTGCCGGCCGCCGGCGGAGACCGGCGTGCCGGACACCGGCCCGGCCGAGATCGGCCCGGCGGAGATCGGGTCGACGGAGATCGGCGCGTCCTGCCAGCGGCGCGGGCTGGTCCACGGCTCCTCCGGCTCGCCGCGGCGGGAGGGTGCCGAGTACCCGCCACCGGCGTCCATCTCGCTCCGGGACCGGCGGGAGGTGCGGGAGTCGTCGTCGCGGCGCCACCCGGACGGCGTCACCTCCTCGTCGCGCCGGCGGGACCGCCGGTCGTCGCGACGGACCACCTCGGCCTCGTACTCCTCCTCGCGGCGGCGCGGCGGCCGGCCCTCGCGGCGGACGGCGACGGTCTCGTACTCCTGGGTGCGCTGCTGGGACCGGCTGGGCGCGACCGGCTGGCGGGACGACCGCTCCCGGCGGGCCGGCTCCAGTTCGCTCTCGTCGCGGCGTCGAGTCGGTGCCGGCTCGCGGAGGGAGCCCGGCTCCGGCACGACCGGCACGGTGAACCGTTCCGGGTCGCGGCGGCGGCTGCCGGGGGCGCTCCAGGTGCCGGCCAGGGTGGCCTCCGACCAGGTCGCCTCGCGCCGGCTCTCGCGCCGGACGTCGTCGCGCTTGCGGGCGCCGCCGAGCAGCGAGCGACCCTTGCCGTCATCGGTCGCCCGTGCGGTCATGGCCTTGTTCAGGGCGGCGGCCTGGTGCTGTTCGCGGCTGCGCCGCTGCAGCGACACCGAGAGCCGGACCAGCAGCGCCAGGACGACCAGCAGCGCGCAGGCCAGGTAGCTGAGGGTCACCCAGGCCGCCGCGGGGCGGCCGGCGTTGAGGCCGTGGAAGATGGCGAACGGCCAGGCGGCGTACGCGGCGGAGTGCAGGGTGCGCCACAGCCACTTCGGACCGACGCCGGCGAAGCGCGCGCGGATGACGCCGGTCCACAGCACGCTCACCATCAGCAGCCCGGCGACGGTGCCGAGACCGACGTAGAGGCCACGGCCGCTGACGAACGGGAGGACCGCGTCGGTGCTCCCGGCCCGGCCGGTGGCGACCTTGGTGATGACGTGGACGACGAGGCCGGCGACGCCGAGGACGCCGGTGGCGCGGTGCGCGGACTGCAGCAGCACGCGGTGCCGGATCATCAGCACCAGGCGGTCGGTGGCGAGCAGCCCTAGCATCACCGTGATGCTGAGCGCCACCAGGGCGATCACCCCGGCGAAGAACTCGGTGAAGAAGAAGCCGTACGCGTAGACCGACGACCCGACGCCGGTCAGCATGGTCGCGGCCCACAGGGCGGCGAGCGTGGAGACGGTCAACAGGACGAACGCGGACCTCGACGGGGTGCGGACACCCCGGCTGCTGGTGCTGGTCCGGACGGACGTCGCCTTCGGTTTCTGCTGTGCCCGGGCCATCTGCTCCTCGATCGTCTCGCGGTGGCGCGCCACCGGCCGACCCTGCTCCCCCCTCCAGTACGGAACGACCGCGCCACCGGATCACCGGTCGGCCAAAAATTTGTCGGCGACCCGTCGAACCGGGTCGCCGCGCGGCGCGTGTAGGCCGGTTTCGCGCGAATCGCAGTGACGGGCGTCCATGCATTGACAGCGCTTGCAACAAGCTCGTAAAGTTTCGGAAATTTTCAGCCCTGGATGCAAGAGCCGGGCAACCGCTCCACCACCACCAGTCCTCCCCCGAACCCCCGTAGGGAGAATCCGATGCAGCGACGTCGAAGTCTGCCGGCGATCGTCGCCCTTGGCGTGATCGCGAGCCTCCTCGTCCCGACCGCCGTGGCGGCACCCCCGGCCGCCGCGGCACCGGCCGGATCCAAGAAGGTCATCGCCAACCTCTTCGAGTGGAACTGGAACTCCGTGGCCAACGAGTGCCGCACCACGCTCGGCCCGAAGGGGTACGGCTGGGTCCAGGTCTCCCCACCGCAGGAACACGTGCGCGGCTCCCAGTGGTGGGTCGCGTACCAGCCGGTCAGCTACCGGATCGAGTCCCGCAAGGGCACCCGCGCCCAGTTCAAGTCGATGGTGGACGCCTGCCACGCCGCCGGGGTCAAGGTGATCGTCGACGCGGTCGTCAACCACATGTCCGGCCAGGACACCCCCGGCACCGGCTGGGCCGGCTCGTCCTTCAGCCACTACGACTACCCCGGCATCTACCAGTCCCAGGACTTCCACTACTGCGGCCGCAACTCCGGCCACGAGATCACCAACTACAACGACCGCTGGGAGGTGCAGAACTGCGAGCTGGTCAACCTCGCCGACCTGAAGACCGAGTCGGAGTACGTCCGCTCGCGGCTCGCCGGGTACCTCAACGACCTGCTGTCGCTCGGCGTCGACGGGTTCCGGATGGACGCCAGCAAGCACATGCCGGCCGCCGACATCGCGGCTATCAAGGCGAAGCTGTCCCGCCCGGCGTACCTGGTGCAGGAGGTCATCTTCGGCGCCGGCGAGCCGATCACGCCGAACGAGTACACCGGCAACGGTGACGTGCACGAGTTCCGCTACGGCAAGGACCTCGCCCGGGTCTTCCGGTCCGAGCGGCTCGCGTACCTGCGCAACTTCGGCGAGGGCTGGGGGCACCTGCCCAGTTCGGTCTCGGCGGTCTTCGTGGACAACCACGACACCCAGCGCGACTCCGGCGGGGTGCTGACCTACCGCGACCGCGGCATCTACGCCCTGGCGAACGCGTTCATGCTGGCCTGGCCGTACGGTTCGCCGACGGTCATGTCGAGCTACACCTTCAGCCAGCGTGACCAGGGGCCGCCCTCGGACAGCAGCGGCCGCAACCGCGATGTCACCTGCTACTCGGGCTGGGAGTGCGAGCACCGCTGGCCGGTCATCGCCAACATGGTCGGCTTCCGCAACGCGACCGAGGGTGCCGGGGTCGCCAACTGGTACGACAACGGCTCGCAGCACATCGCCTTCAGCCGCGCCGGCAAGGGCTACCTCACCATCAACGACGAGGACCACGCCGTCACCGGCCGGTCCTACTACACCGGACTGCCCGCCGGCCGGTACTGCGACGTCATCCACGGCACCTACTCGGGCGGCAGCTGCAGCGGCCCGGTGATCACGGTGGACGCCAACGGGTGGTTCGCCGCGAACGTACCCGCCCACGACGCGGTCGCCATCCACGTCGGCGCCCGCCTGAGCTGAGCGCGCTCGAAGGGCCCCTCGTTATCACCGACAAGGGGCCCTTCCCGGCAAACCACCCGTTAGAGTGTTTTCGTGCCTTTTGACCGGATGAACCCTCGCCTCCGCTGGACCGCCGTCGCCGTCGGCGTACCCCTGCTGCTGGTCACCGCCGGAGCCACCGGCTGGGCCCTGACCCCCCGGCCCGCGCCCGCGCCGGTCGCCGCCCCGACGGTCGCGGAGCAACCGGCGTCGCAGGGCGAGGCGCCCGTGCCGGAGGAGACCGTCCCGGCCGCGGCGCCGGCCCCCGACGACCTGCCGGTGGTCGACTACGACCCGGCGCCCACCGGCTTCCCGGCCGACCCGGAGCCGCTGGACACCACTCCGCTCACCGAAGGGCTCCACCCGACCCGCCGCCTCGCCGCCTACACCGCGCCCGGCGGGAAACCGGTGGCCTTCCTCGCACCCACCATCAGCGGCGTCGAGCTGACCATGCCGGTCGTCGAGCGTCGCAGCGGCTGGACGGCCGTGCTGCTCCCCTCGGCCAACCGCACCCTGGCCTGGCTCCCACCGGGCGGCTTCGACACCGTGCCGCTGCGCGACCAGATCATCATCGAACGCCGGCACCACCGGCTCACCTGGTACCGGGGCGGCCGGGCCGTCCGCTCCTGGCCGGTCAGCCTGGGGCAGCGCGGCCAGGAGACACCGCTGGGGCGGACCTTCGTCCTCGGCCGGACCGAACCCCCCACCTCGGTCTACGGCGGGGTGGACATCTTCGCGCTCGGCTCGGTGCCCGACGACCCGGACTCGGTGCCGGCCGGGCTGCGCGGCGCGCACATCGGGATCCACAGCTGGTACCACGACGGCGAGCTGCGGAAGAACACCACCAACGGGTGCGTCCGGCTGACGAAGACCGGGCAGCGCGAACTGCTCGCCGAGGTACGCCCCGGCAGCGAGGTCGTCGTGGTCGACGAACTGCCGGCGCCCCCGCCGACCGCCTGACCGGCCACACTCAACCGCCGGTCGTACAGAGCGGGACGGCGGGGATGGTCTGCGACGCCTTCCGGATGTCCCACAGCGCCTCGGCCTCCAGGTCGGCCTTGAACTTCGGCATGCCGGGAATCCGCTCGCTGATCAGCTTGGCCAGCCGGCCGTCGATGTTGAGGCCCACGCCGGCACCGCCCTTGATGATCAAATCGACCCGGGTACACCGGGCCAGCGGAGCGCCGAAGGCCGAACCGTTGGTCACGCCAGCGGCGAACCGCACCTTCGCGTACGGCCCGGCGGCCCCGCCGTGCACCCCGAAGCCCAGCATGAACTTGAACTCGGAGGCGACCACCAGCCCGCTCGGCCCCAGGGCGATGCCGCCGATGGAGTCCATCATGCTGCTGACCACCCGGAAGGACGGGACCAGCGGCGATCCGGACGAAAGCCCGAGCGGCCCGGTCAGGCCCCACTTGCCGGACGCGGTGAGCGTCGAGTTCGTGCCGCTGAGCGCGGTCTCGAGGACGACCTTCACCTTCCCGATCAGCACCATCGGGATACCGCCCACCATGACCTGCTGGTTGAAGACCTCGGCGGGCACCTCGATCCGGATCTTCGTGTTGTTGTCCGTGGTGCCCCCGAGCCCGGCGTGCAGCGAGACCTCCAACGACTCGATCCCGTGCAGCACGGTGCTCAGACCGGCGGCCGTCTTCCCGGCGGTCACGACGACGTCGGTGGCCAGGCGCAGCGTCTTGAAGCCGAGCGTGACGTCCGCCCCGACCTTCAGGTGGCTGCCGTCCTTGCGGTACACCGAGACGGTCAGCCCCTTCCCGTCGACCGCCGTGGTGACCCCCCAGCCGTCGAGGGTCACGTCCAGCTTGCCCTTCGGCGACGGCAGCTTCCCGTCCCGGGCGGCAGCCCGCCGCGCCGGGGTCTGCGCGCGCAGTCCCGCCGGGCGTACCACCCCGACGGCCCCGGCGTTCACCGCCGGCACGCTCCGCGCGCCCGGCACCGAGGCGGCCAGCCGCAGGTCCGCGTCAGCCGGGCCCGGGGTCGCGACCGCGCCGGGCGCGCCGGGAATCTCCTGGATGCTGGCGCCTCGGGCGTCGAGGTCCGCCGGGTCGATCGTGGTGTCGACCTTGATCCGGCCGTCGCGGATGACCTCGTTCGGCTGCACCGGGACGAGGGTGACCGCGACGTCGCCGCCGACCCGTTCCTTGGCCGCGACCCGGCCCACCGCCCGCGAGGTCAGGAACATGACCTCACCCACGTCGAGGTCGTCCATGCCGCGTACGTCGCCGTCGACCGTCCAGACCAGGCCGTCGTCGCTCACCGACCGCACGGCCGCCGCGCCGCCGTCGACCACCACCACGTCCGGTTGGTACGTGAACCCGGACGGGTCCTTCGCCGGGGACTGGCCGTAACGGGCCGCCAGCTCCGGTGACTCGGGGACGGCCGGGGTGCCGCCCGGGAGGGACGAGCAGGCGGCCAGGGTCAGCGCGAGGACCACCGCGAGAGCGGCGCGGACGGGACCGCGCCCCGACCGGACCGGGAACGACCGAAGCGTCATGCGACCGACGCTAGAGAGAAGCAGCCCGCGCCGAATCAGGCGTTTCCCTACCGTTGCCGCCGGCCGGTCGCAGCCGGGGACCTTCGCCCCTGGCATGAGAGCCACCTGCGGGGGTATGACCGGAACATGAGGGCGAGTTTCCGGCTTGGCCGGATCGCGGGCGTACCCGTCGGGGTCAACTGGAGCGTCCTGGTCATCTTCCTGCTCATCGCCTGGGGGCTGTCGGTCAACCAGTTCCCCCGCGCGTACCCGGACCGGCCGTGGATCGGGTACGCGCTGGCCGGCCTCGCCGCGGCGGTGGTCTTCTTCCTCGGCCTGCTCGCACACGAGGTCTCCCACGCGGTGGTCGCCAAGCGCAACGGCATCGAGGTCCAGGGCATCACGCTGTGGCTGTTCGGCGGCGTGGCGGAGCTGAAGGGCGAGGCGCCGAACCCGGGCGCCGAGCTGCGGATCTCCGGAGTCGGGCCGCTGGTCAGCCTGCTGATCGGGCTGTTCTTCGGCGCCATCGCGGTGGCGCTCGCCATGACCGGGTACGACGGGCTGTGGCTGGGCGCACTGGCCTGGCTGGCCGGCATCAACGTGCTGCTGGCGATCTTCAACGTGCTGCCCGCCGCCCCGCTCGACGGCGGGCGGCTGCTGCGCGCCGCCGTTTGGAAGGCCACCGGTGACCGGACGAAGGCGTCGGTGGTGGCCGCCCGGGCCGGCTGGGTGCTCGGCGCGCTGCTGATCGGCCTGGGTTTCTGGCAGTTCTTCGCCGGGGCCGGGTTCGGCGGGCTGTGGTTGATCCTGATCGGCTGGTTCCTCATCGGCGCCGCCGGGATGGAGGAACGGCAGGCGCGGATGGGCAGCGCCCTGCGCGGCATCCGGGTCGCCGACGTGATGACACCGCAGCCGCAGACCGCATCCGGCGAGATGACCGTGGCCGACTTCGTCGACAACTACCTGTTCGCGTACCGGCACTCGGCCCTGCCGCTGACGGTGGAGGGCCGGCCGGTCGGGCTGGTCACCCTCGACCGGGTTCGCGACGTGCCGGCGGACCGCCGCTCGGCGACCCCCCTCGCCGAGGTCTCCTGCCGCGCCGACGAACTGGTGCTCGCCTCGCCCGACGAGTCGCTGAACGACCTGCTGCCCCGGCTGAGCGAGTGCGCCGACGGGCGGGCCCTGGTGGTGGCCGACGACCGGCTGATCGGGATCATCTCCCCCAGCGACATCAGCCGGGCGGTGCAGCGCGGCAGCATGCGCGAGCAGATGGCCGGCCGCCCGGCCGGCTGACCGCGCCTACGCCGGACGCGGGACGTAACGGTCGAACAGCTCGGTGCGGAACTTCCCGCCGGGGTCCAGCCGGGCGGCCAGCGCGGCGAAGTCCGCGTACCGGGGCCAGGCGGCGGCCACCGCCGCCGGTGCGAGCCCGAAGAACTTGCCCCAGTGCGGGCGCGGCGCGAACGGGGCCAGCGACTCCTCCACCGCCGCCACCACCGGCTCCACCGCCTCGGCGTCGGCGACCCAGGTGAAGTGGATCGCGAAGCTGTCCCGCTCGTGGTTCGGGCTGAGCCAGAGCCGGTCGGCGGCGACCGTACGCAGCTCGCAGACCTGGAGCACCGGGGCGATCCGGTGCGCCACCTCGTCCAGCGCGGCCAGCGCCGGGACGGCCGCCGCCCGGGGCACGTGGTACTCCGACTGGAGTTCCTCGCCGCTGCTCGGTGTGAAGCCGAGCCGGAAGTGCGGCAGCCGCTCGTGCCACGGGCCGGGCGCGCCGAGCTGCGGCGTGCAGTGCTCGGCGGGCATGCCGGCCACCGGGTGCCGGGGCCGGTCGGCCGGTGTCGTACCCAGCCAGTCCGGCGGCGCGGCGGGCAGCTCCGCGCGCTGCTTGAGCCAGACCTCGCGCAGCAACGGAGACCGCCAGTCGGTGAAGACACTGACGCTGTACGCCGCACCGAGGGCCTCCTCCAGCGCCTCGCGGTGCAGCCCGAGGCGCACCTCCTGGCGCAGCGTGTACGCCGGCACGACGTCGAGGGTGAGACGGGTGACCACGCCCAGCGCGCCGAGGGACACCACCGTCCCGTCGAACGTGTCACCGTCCGTGGCCCGGTCGACGGTGAGCAGGTCGCCGTCGGCGGTCACCAGGTCCAGCGCGGCGACCGCGGTGGCCAGGTTTCCGTTGCGCTCGCCCGAGCCGTGGGTGCCGGTGGCGACGGCGCCCGCCACCGAGATGTGCGGCAGGGAGGCGAGGTTCGCCAGCGCGTACCCCCGCGCGTGCAGGTGGGTGGCGAGGTCGCCGTACCGCATGGCGGCCGGCACGGTCACCGTCCGCCTTTCCTGGTCCAGCGTCACGTCCTGCGGCAGCCCGGCCAGCGAGACCAGGTCACCGGTGGTGTCGCCGAGCCGGTTGAAGGAGTGCCCGCTGCCCACCGCGCGGATCCGGTCGCTCGCCGCGACGAGGCGGCGCAGCTCGTCGAGGGACTCCGGCCGATGCCGACGGCGAGCCGAGTAGGTGACGTTCCCCGCCCAGTTCCGCCCCTCCACCATCCGCCGACCCTACGGGTGGAGGTGTGGGG
>JAEYGD010000317.1 GCA_023402505.1 Actinomycetes bacterium | reverse complement strand
CCGCGAGGGCGCCGACGCGGCCGTTTCCCCGACCGCCGCCGACCTCCCGACCGCCGGTGACCCGTCGACGGCCGGTGGCCCGCCGACCGCTCTTGACACCCCGGCCGACCCTGACCTGCTGACCGTGACTGAGAGGGACGCGTGATGCTGCATCCGACGAGGCAGAGTGTCGATCTCGACTGGTTGCTCGACGAGCTGGTGGAGCGGGTGCCGTCCGCCCGGCAGGCGGTGGTGCTCTCCGCGGACGGGCTGCTGCTCGGCGCCTCCGCCGGCCAGGAGCGGGCCGACGCGGAGCACCTCTGCGCCCTGGCCTCCGGCTTCTCAAGCCTGGCCCGGGGCGCGAGCCGGCACGTGGACGGCGGCCCGGTCCGGCAGACGGTCGTCGAGATGGAGGCGGCGTACCTCTTCGTGACCGCGGCCGGCCAGGGCGCGTGCCTGGCCGTGGTGAGCGACGCCGACGCCGACATCGGGCTGGTGGCCTACGAGATGGCGATGCTGGTCACCCGGGTCGGGGAGACCATGAGCGTCCCGGCCCGGTCGACGGCGGGCGCCGGCGATGCGGGCTGAGGCGGGCGTGCCGCACGAGTGGCTGGACGACGACGCCGGCCCGGTGGTACGCCCGTACACCCTCACCGGCGGGCGCGTCCGGTCCGCCGGCGACGACTTCGACCTGGTCGCGTACGTGGTGGCCGAGCCCGACGCCGACGCGACCGCGCACCCCGACCTGCACCCCGAGCACCGGCGGCTGGTGGCGCTGGCCGCCCGGCCGGTGCCGGTGGCCGAGCTGGCCGCCGACCTCGACCTGGCGGTCGGCGTCGTGCGCGTGCTGCTCGGTGATCTCGTGGACCGGGGTCTGGTGACGGTGCACCAGCCCCCGGCCGGTCCGTACCTGCCCGACAACGACATCCTCAAGGCGGTGGTCAGTGGACTCCGTGCGCTCTGACCTGATGGGCACCGGCGCCCGCATCCCGATCGCGCTGAAGATCCTCATTGCGGGGGGCTTCGGCGCGGGGAAGACGACGCTGGTGAGTGCGTTGAGCGAGGTCCGCCCGCTCCAGACCGAGGAGGTGCTGACCGGCGCCGGCATCGGCACCGACGACCTCTCCGGCGTGGAGACGAAGTCCACCACCACGGTGGCGATGGACTTCGGCCGGATCACCATCAACGACGACCTGCAGGTCTACCTGTTCGGCACCCCCGGGCAGGACCGGTTCTGGTTCCTCTGGGACGAGTTGGCCTTCGGGGCGCTCGGCGCGGTGGTGCTCGCCGACACCCGGCGGCTGGCCGACTGCTTCCCGTCCATCGACTACTTCGAGCAGCGCGGCATCCCGTTCGTGGTCGGGGTCAACTGCTTCGAGGGGTCGCGCCAGTTCAGTCTGGAGACCGTACGCCAGGCGCTGGACCTGGACCCGGACGTGCCGCTGCTGCTCTGCGACGCCCGGGAGCGCCAGTCGGGCAAGCAGGTGCTGATCGCGCTGGTCGAGCACGTGGCCCGCCAGCGTGGCGAGCCGGTGCCGGCCGCCTGAACCGGTCGGGGACCGGAATCGGTGGCCGGATCCGGGCATGAGGACACGGCGGGCCGGGAAGCCTCTGGTTTGATCGGAGGAATCGGCGGAGGGCGGATCCGGTGACAGGTCAGGACGAGATCGTCCATATCGGCGGCTACACCGCGGAGACCGGTGGGCGGGGCGAGGGCATCGTCGCCGCCCGCCGCGATCCCGACTCGGGTGCGCTCACCCCGCTCGGCACGGTCGCGGTCACCCCCGCGCCGTCGTTCCTCGCCCGGCACCCGCGACTGCCCGTGCTGTACGCGGTCAACGAGGTCGCCGACGGCACGGTCAGCGCCTTCCGGATCGCCGCGGACGGGGCTCTGGCGGCGCTCGCGACCCGCCCGACCGGTGGGGCCGAGCCGTGTCACCTCGCGGTCGCGGCCGACGGTGGGCACCTCTTCGTGGCCAACTACGGCGGCGGCAGCGTGACGGTGTTCCCGCTCGACGGGCAGGGTGTGCCCGGCGAGCGCAGCGACCTGGTCCGGCACGAGGGGCACGGCCCGGACCCGGAGCGGCAGGAGGCGGCGCACGCCCACATGGTCAACCCGGGCCGCGACGGCTCGCTGCTCGTGGTCGACCTCGGCACCGACTCGGTCTACCGGTACGACCTCGACGCCGCGACGGGACGGTTGCTGCCCCGGACCCCCGGGGTGCGGACCGCCGCCGGCGCGGGCCCCCGGCATCTGGCCCGCCACCCGGACGGTCGGCGCTGCTGGCTGGTCGGGGAACTCGACGGTTCGGTGGTCGCGTACGAGGTGGCCGGCGACGGCGCCCTGCACCAGCGCGGCCGGGTGGAGGCCAGCGAGCGGCCGGGTCACGTGCAGCCCTCGGAGATCGCGGTGGGGCCGGGCGGGCGCTTTCTGTACGTCGCCAACCGCGGCGTCGGCACCATCGCCGTCTTCGCCGTCGACGGCGTGTTGCCGGTGCAGGTCGCCGAGGTCGACACCGGTGGGGAGTGGCCCCGCCACTTCGCGCTCGGGGGGTCCCACCTGTACGTCGCGGACGAGCGTGCCGACATGGTCCGGGTCTTCCGGGTCGACCCGGGGACCGGTGTGCCGACGCCGGTCGGCGAGCCGGTGGTGCTCCCGAGCCCCACCTGCGTCCTGCTCTGAGACCGAGGTCACAGCACACCGTGAGGCGGTTTCGTCACGCAGAGTTGTAAAACAGCGATCAACTGTTTCTTCTGAGTAACTTTCGTCCGAACGGACGTAGCAGTTGAGCGGCCGGATCCGCAAGATGGTCGCGTGTCTCCAGGCCGCCATCGCATGCGTACGAACATCCATGCCGCCGGAGCCGCCGCAGCGGTCGGCGTGCTCGTCGTCACCGCCGGCGGGTATTTCGGCTACCGCCAGATCGCCTCGCCGGACTGCTCCGGCAAGATCGAGCTGGCGGTCGCGGTGGCGGCCGAACTCGCCCCGGCGGTCGACACCGCCGCGACCGAGTGGGAGAAGGAGGGTGCCGCGGTCGGGCCCACCTGCATCGAGGTGAACGTCACCGCCGCCGAACCGGTCGAGGTGGCCGCCACCGTCGCGGCCAAGCACGGCGCCCTCCTGGCCGGGGTGGGGCAGGCCAGCGGCACGGCGGTCAGCCCGGACGTGTGGATCCCCGACTCGTCGACGTGGTTGCTGCGGCTCAAGACCGGCGGCGCGACGGCCTTCGACCCGGGCAACGGGGCGTCGATCGCCCGCAGCCCGGTGGTCGTGGCGATGCCGGAGCCGATCGCCACGCGGCTCGGCTGGCCGGACAAGAAGCTGAGCTGGTCCACGCTGGTGAGCCAGGTCAACAGCAGCAAGCCGGTGAAGGCCGGCATCGTCAACCCGACCCGGGACGCTGCCGGCCTCTCCGGGCTGCTCGCGTTGACCACGGCCGCCGCCGCGGCGGGCCAGGACGCCCAGCCGGCCACGGTGGGCGCGCTGCGCGCGCTGGCGACCGGCAGTTCCAACCTGCGTCAGGACCTTCTCGCCAAGTTCCCGAGCGCCGCCGATCCCACCACGGTCGCCCGCAGCCTCGGTGCCGCGGCGCTGTCCGAGGAGGACGTGGTCTCGTACAACGCCAAGAAGCCGGCGGTGCCGCTGGCCGCGCTCTACCTGGAGCCGGCGGCGATGCCGCTGGACTACCCGTACGCGGTGCTGCCCGGCATCGAGCCGGCCAAGGCCTCCGCGGCGCGGGTGCTGTTCGAGGTGCTGACCACCCCCGCGTTCAAGGACCGGCTGGCGCCGCTGTCGTTGCGCGCGCCGGACGGCAACTGGGGTGCCGGCTTCAGCGCGCCGCCCGGTGCGCCGAGCCCGGAGGCCGGCGGTGCGTCCGCCCAGCAGGCCGGCGGCGGCAACGCGGCCGGCGACCTGGACCCGCTGGCCGTGGACCGGGCGGTCTCCAGCTGGTCGATCGCCACGCAGTCCGGCCGGATGCTGTGCGTGATCGACGTCTCCGGTTCGATGAAGGACCCGGTCGCGACCGCCAACGGGGCCACCCGCCAGCAGGTCACGGTCGACGCCGCGCAGCGCGGTCTGAGCCTCTTCGACGACAGCTGGGAGATCGGCCTGTGGGAGTTCGCCACCAACCTCAACGGCGAGCGTGACTACCGGCGGCTGGTCGACATCGGCCCGCTGAGCACCCAGCGCGGCAAGCTCCAGCAGGCGCTGGACGGGATCGAGCCGACCCGGGGCAACACGGGTCTGTTCGACACGATCCTCGCCGCGTACAAGGCGGTCCAGGAGGACTGGGACCCGGGGCAGATCAACTCGATCGTGCTGTTCACCGACGGCAAGAACGAGGACGCCAACGGCGTGAGCCAGCAGCAGCTGATCAAGGAGCTGGAGCGGATCAAGGACCCGGAGCGTCCGGTGCAGGTGGTCCTGATCGGGATCGGGCGGGACGTCAGCAAGGCTGAGCTGGAGTCCGTTACCAAGATCACCGGGGGCGGCTCGTTCGTCACCGAGGACCCGACCAAGATCAGTGACATCTTCCTCAAGGCCATCGCGCTGCGGAAGGCGGGTTCCTGAGCCTCGACGCAGGGGAGGGGCCGCCGGTGACGGTGGATCCGGTACGGCAGGCCCCTTCCCGGCCCGACGCGGGCCGTGAAAACTGACGGCAATACGTCGGAAGCAATCGGTAGTCATAATTCTCGGGGCAGGATGTCGTCGTGCCGCCGCCGGCCGGGTCCACGGGCGGGGCGATACGAAGTGGGGAGGGTCCGGTGGGTTCGGCGACGCTGTTGACGCCCGCCCGGGCGACGGCGGCCGCCGGCCACGCGTCCCGCCCGACGGCGCGCACCGCCGAGCGGTCCTACATCCGGGCGCTGGTGGTGCTCGACACCGCGGTGCTGATCGTGGCGGTCCTGGTCGCGTACGTCGCCCGCTTCGGTGACCAGCCGCCGCCCGACGCCGAGATCCCGTACGTCGTGGTCGCCCCCGGCCTGGTGCTGGCCTGGCTGGTCTCGCTGAAGGCGCTGCGGTGCTACGACGACCGGGTGCTCGGCTACGGCGCCGACGAGTACCGGCGGGTCAGCTCGGCCAGCCTGCGGCTCGCCGGCGGTGTCGCCATCGCCGGCTACATCTTCGACATCGGTGTCTCCCGCGGGTTCCTCGGCATCTCCTTCGCGGTCGGCGCCCTCGGGCTGGAGGTGGCCCGGTTCGCCGCCCGCAAGCGGCTGCACCGGGCGCGTTCGCGGGGCAACGGCTGGTCCCGCAAGGTGCTCGTGGTGGGTGACACGGCACACGTGCTGGAGTTGGTGCACACGCTGCGCCGCGAGCCGTACGCGGGCTACCAGGTGGTCGGGGCGTGCATCCCCGACGCGTTGCTCGCCCCGGTCCCGCAGCGGCTCGGTGACGTGCCGGTGGTCGGCTCGTTCCGGGGCATCCCGGAGGCCGCGACCGCCATCGGCGCCGACACCGTGGCGGTCACCGCGTCCGGTGAACTGACCGCCACCCGGCTGCGCCGCCTCGGCTGGCAGCTGGAGGGCACCGGGGTCGACCTGGTGGTCGCACCCGCCCTGACCGACGTCGCCGGCCCCCGCATCCACACCCGGCCGGTGGCGGGGCTGCCACTGATCCATGTCGAGGCGCCCGAGTTCCGGGGCGCCCGCAAGCTCGTGAAGGGCCTCGTCGACCGCTCCCTCGCCCTGCTCGCGCTGACCGCGCTGCTGCCGCTGCTGGTCGTCATCGCGCTGGCCATCAAGCTCGACAGCCGCGGGCCGGTGCTGTTCCGCCAGACCCGGGTGGGGCAGGGGGGCCGCGAGTTCGGCGTCTGGAAGTTCCGGACGATGGTGGTCAACGCGGACGCCCTGCTGGCGGAGCTGTCGGCGCGCAACGAGACCGACGGCCTGCTGTTCAAGATGCGCGACGACCCGCGCGTCACCCGGATCGGCCGGCTGCTGCGCAAGTGGTCGCTTGACGAGTTGCCCCAGCTGGTCAACGTCCTGCTCGGCCAGATGAGCCTGGTCGGCCCCCGCCCGCCGCTGCCCTCCGAGGTCGCCCGTTACGACGGCGACGTGGCCCGGCGGCTGCTGGTCAAGCCCGGCATGACCGGCCTCTGGCAGGTCAGCGGCCGGTCGGACCTGAGCTGGGAGGACGGCATCCGGCTCGACCTGTACTACGTGGAGAACTGGTCGCTCGCGGCCGACCTGACGATCCTCTGGAAGACGTTCGGCGCGGTGATCAACAGCCGCGGCGCGTACTGAGCCCGGTCAGGGTCGGCTGCCGGTCCAGTCCAGGCAGACCACCACCGCGTCGTCCACCAGGTCGCCGGCGACGAAGGCACGCAGGTCGCCGATGAGCGAGCGCACGGCGTCCAGCGGCTGCATCGGTCCGGTCCGGCGCAGGAACCGGTCCAGCGCCGTCTCGCCGTACCGGGTGTCCCGGCTGGTCGCCTCGACCACACCGTCGCTCACCACGAACAGGCGGTCGCCGCGCCGCAGCGCGAAGTGCTGCTCCCGGTAGTCGGTCTCCTCGAACATGCCCAGCGGGAACTGCTTGTCCAGCGGCTGGTCGAGAACCTCGCCGTCGCGCAGCAGCACCAGCCGGGGCGACCCGGCGTCCACCACCGTCATCACCCCGGAGTGCAGGTCGAGCTGCATCAGCAGCACGGCCAGGTGACGCTCGCCCCGGTGCACCTCGTACACGGCCTGGTCGGCGAGCGCCGCCTGGTCGGCCAGGGCCAGGTCGGCCCGCCGGGCGTTGCGCAGCGCGAACGTGGCGAGCGAGGTGAGCAGCGCGGCCTCCGTCCCGGTGCCGGACCCGTTGATCGTCGCGAGCCACAGCCGGTCGCCGTCGTCGGACCAGTCGAAACTGTCGCCGCGCACCGCGTACGCCGGCTCCAGCTGTCCGGCCAGGCTGAACGCCGGGCGGATCCGGCTGCGGCCCGGCAGCAGATCCCACTGCATCTCGGCGGCGAGGGTGAGGCGGCGGCTGCGCCGGGCCACCCGGTAGACGTCGGTGCCGGCGGTGACGGCGGAGATCTCGTGCGCCAGTGCGGTCGCGATCCCCGTCAGCTCGGCGAGGACCGTCCCGTCCTCCGGCGCCCCCGACACCCGCAGCACCCCGCGGCGTTCGCCCCGCATCGAGACCGGCAGGTAGGCGCAGCCGTCGGCGACGATCGGAACCTGGTGGTCGAAGCAGCGCCAGGCCGGATGACCGGGGGCCGTGACCGGTGCGTCCCCGGCGAGCGGCAGCAGCGCCGACAGCCGGTAGTCGACCTGGAGCAGATCCACCCCCTCGATCCCGTACGCCCTGCGCACCGTCTCGCCGACCTCGTGCAGGAGGCGGTCCGCGGGCGCCTGGATGAGCGCCATCCGTGCCGAGTTGACCGGTTCGCTCATGCCCGCTCCTTGATCGCCGCTCCGGTCACCCCCGGAGGCGGAGTACGCTCGGGCGCACCATGGTCGAAGTACAGGGTCCAGGGGGACCACAGACGAGTATGGCTGCCGAGGTGGACGCCGCGGCGAAAGCCCTGCTGACCGTCTGGGAGACGGCGCGGGAGAGCACCACCAGCCGGGTCTCCGGAGCGCAGCTGCGGGTGATCACGGTGGTGGAGCAGCACGACGGCATCAACCTGCGCCGGCTCGCCAACCGCCTCGGGATGCTGCTCTCGTCGGCCAGCCGGCTCTGCGACCGGCTGGTGGCCGCCGGCATGCTGGAGCGCGAGCCCGGCCGCCTGGACCGGCGGGAGATCTCGCTGCACCTCACCGTGGAGTCCCGCCGGCTCCTCGACGAACTGCGGGAACACCGCCGGCGGCAGCTCATGGAGATCCTCGCCGGGATGAGCCCGGAGGGCCGGGCGGCGCTGCTGTGGGGCCTGCGCGAGTTCGACGAGGCGGCCCGCCGGCAGGACGCCTCCGTCCCGTACGCCGAGCCCTCCGGTCCCTGGCTCGGCGCGGAGGCCGGGCCGGAGCCGTCCGGCTGGCCGGGGCAGCCGCCGGCCGCCCGCTCGGCCTGACCCGGCCCGGTACGCGCGCCGCGCCGGCACACGTCCCCGCCCGGCGGCGGGTCACCCGGCCGCCGCGCCCAGGGCGAGCAGGGCGATGTCGTCCCGGCTCTGACCGTCGAGCCACTCGTCGACGAGTTGGAGCAACCGGTCCACCAGGGCGGCGGGCGGCAACCCCGCCGCGGCGCCGAGCACCCGGCGCAGCCGGTCCGCACCGAACATCTCACCGCCCCGTGCTCCGCCGCGCGCCTCGGTCACGCCGTCGCTGTAGGCGAGGAGCAGGTCCCCGGGGGCGAGCCGGATCTCGGCCCGGCCGAACCGGGCGGCGGCCAGCGCACCCACCGGCATCCCGCCGACCGGGACCGGCTCGACCGTGCCGTCGCGCCGGACGAGCAGCGGGGCGGGGTGACCGCCGCCGGCGATCCGCGCGCACACGCCGCCGTCCGGCGCGCGGTCCAGGGTGCCCAGCAGCAGGGTGGTGAACTGGCTGCGGCGGCCCGCGTCCGGGGTGTCCAGCAGGGCCCGGTCGAGCAGCCGGATCAGCTCCAGCGGACGCTGCTCGACCAGGCGGAGGGTCTGCAGGGACTGGCGTACCCGCCCGGTGAGCACCGCCGCGCCCACCCCCTTGCCGGAGACGTCGCCGATCGCGAACATCGCGCCCCCCGGGGTCGGGAAGACCTCGTAGAAGTCGCCGCCGATTCGCACGGTGTCCCCGGCGGCGCGGTAACCGCCGGCCAGGGCGAGGCCCGGCACCGCCGGCAGGTCGGGCGGGAGCAGGCTGGTCTGCAGGACGCGCGCCAGGTGGGCCTGCTCGCCGTACAGGTCGGCGGTGGCGAGGGCGGCGCCCACGCGGGCCGCGAACTCCCGCGCCAGCTCCACGTCCCGCTCGGCGAACGTCGCGGCCCGCCGGAACAGTACGAGCGCCCCGGTGCCGTGCACCGGGCTGACCAGCACCGTGCCGTGCTGGTCGTGGCCGGCCGGGAGCAGGTCGGCGAGGTCGGCCCGTTCGACGCCGGGCCAGGGACCGGGTGGGGTGGTGGTGCCGGCGAACGCCGCGTCGAGGCCGGGCAGCACGGCCGTCACCGAGCCGGGGACGGTGCCGGTCGCCGGGGCGGGATGCCCGTCGGCGTACCGCACCCAGCGTGGCCGGCTCTCGCCCGGCGCGTGCGGCGGGCACACCACCAGCGCCACGTCGGCCAGGTACGGCACGGCGAGCGTGACCGCCGCGCGCAGTGTGTGGTCGCGGTGCAGCGACCTGCCGAGCCGGGTGCCGACCCGGGCGAGGAAGGCGGTGTGCGACCGCTCCGCCGCGAGCGCGTCCGCCCGCCGGTGGTCCTCGGTGACGTCCCGCACGTACCAGGCGTACCGGCCGCCGGTGAGGCGCCGGCGTGTCCCCCGCAGCCGCCGGCCGCGGTGTATGGCGTCGAGGGTCTCGGCGTGCGCCAGCGCGGGCAGGGCGGCGGCCAGGTCGGTGCCCGGGACCAGCTCCGGCAGCAGCTCGGCCGCCCGGGCGTTGGTCAGGGTCACCACTCCGCTGTCGTCGACCGTGACGACGGCCTCGGCGAGCCCGTCGAGCAGCTCGCGGACCAGTCCCGGGTCGGGCGGCGGGTACCGGTCGGCGGAGTGCGCGACGTGGCCGGGGGCCGCCTGCGCGGAGGCGCCGGTGCGGCGGCCGGCCGGGGACGCGGTCACCGCCCGGTGCCGGGCGCGCGGGTCGGTCGACCTGTGCGCATGCTCGTCGTGCACTCCTCGGCTGGGGTCGTCGCTCCCGAGCAAGGGTACCGAGGCGGGCGAGGGCACGCCTCGGTGCGGACGCGAGGTCAGGACCGGTGCGCCAGCCACCCGGCGGGCCGGGCGAGGATGCGGCGGACCACCGAACCGGCCGCGCCCACGGCTGCCGCCTGGGTGCCGAGCACCGCCGGGCGGACGGTCACCGGCGACCAGGCGGCGGTCAGGACCCGGCGGGAGACCTCCGCCAGCACCGGCGGGCGCAGCCACGGCTCCAGCGGGGCGTACCCGCCGCCGAGGACCACCGTGTCCAGGTCGAGCAGGTTGACCACCCCGGCCACGGCCACCCCGAGCGCGGTTCCCGCGTCGTGCAGCGCGGCGAGGGCCGCCGCGTCACCGGCCCGGGCCAGGTCGGCCAACCGGTCGGCCGCCCGGTCAGCCGGCAGGTCGGCTCCGGCCAGGCCCGCCGCGGCGAGGACCGCTTCCTGGCCGGCGTAACGTTCCAGGCAGCCGCGACCGCCGCAGCGGCACGGGCGGCCGTCCGGTCGGACCGGGATGTGGCCGATCTCGCCGCTCCAGCCCCGGGCTCCGCGGAACAGCGTCCCGTGCAGGACGATGCCGGCGCCGATGCCCACCTCGCCGGAGATGTGCAGGAAGCTCGCCGGTCCGGGAGGCCCGGCGTGCAGCTCGCCGAGAGCGGACAGGTTGGCCTCGTTGTCGACGGTCAGGGCCGGCACGCCCGCGACCCGCTCGGTCAGCGCGGGGTGCCGGGCGAGCAGCGCCGGCACGGGCACGTCCCGCCAGCCCAGGTTGGGCGCGAGGCGGACCAGGCCGGCGTCGTCGACGAGGCCGGGTACGGCGAGGGCCGCCCCGGCGAGCGTGAGTCCCTGCCCGGCCGCGTCCGTCCGGGCGGCGGCGGCCAGTGCCGCGAGCCGGTCGAGCGCCCCGGCGGGCGGGACCGGACGCAGGTCGGCCCGCTCGACCGTGTGGTGCCGTACCCGTCCGGCGAGGTCGACGACGCACACCGCCAGGTAGTCGACGTTCACCTCCAGGCCCAGCCCGGCCGGCCCGTCACCGGCGAGGACGAGCCCGCGGGCGGGCCGCCCGGCACCGGCGCGGGGTGCCGGCTCCACCTCGCTGACCAGCCGGCCGAGCAGCAGGTCCTCGACGACCGCCGACACGGTGGCGCGGGTCAAGCCGGTCGCGGTGGCGAGGTCGGCCCGGGACGGCGGGCGGTCGGCGGCGGCGATCCGGCCGAGGACCAGGGCCAGGTTGTGCTCGCGGAGGCTGCCCTGTCGCGCCGCGGCCGCGGGTACGGCGGGTCGGGTCACCCCTTGACACTGCCACACCGCCGCCAAATAATTCAACCACTGAACAAATAGCGGACGACACCCCGGAGGTCTGCCATGGCGCCCCGTCCCACCCCCGCCGACAAGTTCTCCTTCGGTCTCTGGACGGTGGGCTGGCAGGCCCAGGACCCGTTCGGCGACGCCACCCGACCGGCGCTGGACCCGGTCGAGACGGTGCACCGGCTCGCCGACCTCGGCGCGTACGGCGTGACCTTCCACGACGACGACCTGGTCCCGTTCGGCTCCGACGCGGCCACCCGCGACCAGCACGTCGCCCGGTTCCGCAAGGCCCTCGACGAGACCGGGATGGTGGTGCCGATGGTCACCACCAACCTCTTCAAGCACCCCGTCTTCAAGGACGGCGGCTTCACCAGCAACGACCGCGACGTGCGGCGGTACGCGCTGCGCAAGGTGCTCCGCAACGTCGACCTCGCCGCCGAACTGGGTGCCCGTACCTTCGTCATGTGGGGCGGCCGGGAAGGCGCCGAGTACGACCTCGCCAAGGACGTGCGCGCCGCCCTGGACCGCTACCGGGAGGCGGTCGACCTGCTCTGCCAGTACGTCGTCGACCGCGGCTACGACCTGCGGTTCGCCCTGGAGCCCAAGCCGAACGAGCCGCGCGGCGACATCCTGCTGCCCACCGTCGGGCACGCCCTCGCGTTCATCTCCACGCTGGCCCGGCCCGACCTGGTCGGTCTCAACCCGGAGGTCGGCCACGAGCAGATGGCCGGGCTCAACTTCGCCCACGGCATCGCCCAGGCGCTCTGGCAGGGCAAGCTGTTCCACATCGACCTCAACGGTCAGCGCGGCATCAAGTACGACCAGGACCTGGTCTTCGGCCACGGCGACCTGCTCAACGCGTTCGCCCTGGTGGACCTGCTGGAGCACGGCGGCCCGGACGGTGGCCCGGCCTACGACGGCCCCCGGCACTTCGACTACAAGCCCTCCCGCACCGAGGACCTGACCGGCGTGTGGGCCTCGGCCGAGGCGAACATGCGGACGTACCTGCTGCTCAAGGAGCGGGCGGCGGCCTTCCGGGCCGACCCGGAGGTGGCCGAGGCGCTCGCCGCCAGCCAGGTGGGCGACCTCGCCACGCCGACGCTGGCCGCCGGGGAGAGCTACGCCGACCTGCTGGCCGACCGGTCCGCCTTCGAGGAGTACGACGTGGACGCGGCCGGCGCACGCGGCTTCGGTTTCGTCCGGCTCAACCAGCTCGCCGTCGAGCACCTGCTCGGCGCCCGCTGAGGCGGCCGGCATGCTGGTCGCGGGGGTCGACTCGTCGACCCAGTCCTGCAAGGTGGTCGTCCGGGACGCGGCGACCGGCGCCCTGGTCCGCGAGGGGCGGGCGGCGCACCCGGACGGCACCGAGGTCGACCCCGCCGCGTGGTGGTCGGCGCTGGGTGAGGCGGTGACCGCCGCCGGTGGGCTCGCCGACGTGGCGGCGGTCTCGGTGGCGGGCCAGCAGCACGGCATGGTCTGCCTCGACGAGAGCGGCGCGGTCGTCCGCCCGGCGCTGCTGTGGAACGACACCCGGTCGGCGGGCGCCGCCGCCGACCTGGTCGCCGAGGCGGGCGACGGCGCGGTGGGCCGGCGGTTCTGGGCCGAGGCGGTCGGTTCCGTGCCGGTGGCCAGCTTCACCGTGACCAAGCTGCGCTGGCTGGCCCGGCACGAGCCGGCGAACGCCGACCGGGTGGCCGCGGTCTGCCTGCCGCACGACTGGCTCACCTGGCGCCTGGCCGGCGCTCCCGGCCTGGACGCGCTGCGCACCGACCGCAGCGACGCCAGCGGCACCGGCTACTGGTCCCCGGCGACCGGCGAATACCGCCCCGACCTGCTGGAACGCGCGTTGGGTCGGGTCGTGGCCGTGCCCCGGGTCCTCGGCCCGGCCGAGCCCGCCGGCGGGCTCGACCCGGCCGCGCTGCCC
>JAEYGD010000110.1 GCA_023402505.1 Actinomycetes bacterium | reverse complement strand
TCGGTCACCAGCACCGTCAGCTCCGGCGCCGTCGCCCGGGCCACCGCCACCGCCTCCGGGATGTCCACCCGCCGGTGGTACGCGGCGGTCAGCAACAACGGCACCAGGACCACCCGCGAATGCCCGGCGGCGGCCAGTTCCCGCAGCACCTCGGCCGGTCCGGGGCGGGTGTGGTCCAGCCAGCTGGGCCGCACGAGCAGGCCGGGCCGGGCACCGGACACCGCCCGGGCCAGCGCCCGGGTCGCCTCGGCGGCACGCGGGTCCCGGCTGCCGTGCGCGACCAGCACGACCGGGGCCGGCCCGCCCCCGGTCAGACGTGCAGCCCGCACTCGGTCTTCTCGAACATCGCCCAGCGGCCGGCGCGCGGATCCTCGCCCGCCCGGGTACGGCGGGTGCAGGGCCAGCAACCGATCGAGCCGTAGCCGCGGTTGAACAACTCGTTGACCGGCACCCGCCACCGCGAGACGTACGCGTCCACGTCGGCCTGCGTCCACGCCGCGATCGGGTTGACCTTCACCTTGCCGCGGCGCGCGTCGAACGTCACCACCGGCGTGTTCGCGCGGGTCGGCGACTCGTCCCGGCGCAGCCCGGCGGCCCACGCGTCGTACCCGCCGAGCGCCCGCTCCAGCGGTTCCACCTTGCGCAGCTGGCAGCAGTCGTCCGGCGAGCGGTTGAACAGGCGCGGGCCGTACTCGCCGTCCTGCTGGCCGACGGTCAGCCGGGGCCGGACCGACCGGACGGTCACCGGCAGGGTCCGGGCCACCTCGTCGCGGACCCGGAGCGTCTCCGGAAAGTGCAGACCGGTGTCCAGGAAGACCACGTCCACGCCGGGCGCGACCCGGGAGACCAGATGGGCCAGCACCCCGTCGGCCATCGAGCTGGTGACGCAGAACCGGTCCCCGAAGGTCTCGGCGGCCCAACGGGCGATCTCCAGCGCCGGGGCGCCCTCCAGCTCCCGGCCGGCCTCCTCGGCCAGCGCGCGCAGCTCCCGCGGATCGCGCCGGGCCGGATCGGCGGTCACCGGTCCGCCGATCCCGACGAGACCCAGGCCGGTGGCGGATTCCAGGCTCATCGCGCCACCACCTTGGCGGCGAGCAGGCCGGTGAACCTGACGGTGAAGACCCGGGCGCAGGCGTGGCACTCCCAGGCACCGTGGCCGGCCTCGCTCGGCCGCAGGTCCTCCTCCCCGCAGTACGGGCAGTACAGCGGCACTGACCGCGAGTCGCTCATCGCGCCACCTCGCTCCGCTCGCTCATCGCGCCACCTCGCTCCGCTCGGCGCCGCGACGAGGCTCCACCGCGCTGCGCCGACCGGTTCGCTCGCTCCGCTCGCTCATCTCAGCTCCTCCTCGTCGACCCTGATCACCCAGTCGGCGAACGTCTCGCCCTCGGTGCGGCCGGCCAGGTACCGCCGGGCCACCCGTTCCACGTACTCCGGAAGCTCCTCCGCGGTGGTCTTCAGGCCGCGCAGCTTGCGGCCGAACCCGGCGGTCCGGCCCTGCGCCATGCCGAGGCCGCCGCCGAGGTGCACCTGGAAGCCCTCCACCTGGCGGCCGTCCGGGCCGACCACCAGCTGGCCCTTGAGGCCGATGTCGGCGACCTGCGTGCGGGCGCAGGCGTTCGGGCAGCCGTTGAGGTGGATGGAGATGTCGGCGTCGAAGTCACGCAGCCGCTCCTCCAGCCGGGCCACCAGCTCCTCGCCGCGCGCCTTGGTCTCGACGATCGCCAGCTTGCAGTACTCGATGCCCGTGCAGGCCATGGTGCCGCGCCGCCAGGCCGACGGCCGCGCCTCCAGACCGATCCCGCGCAGCGCCTCGACCAGGGGCTCCGTCCGCTCCGGCGGCACGTCGAGCACCAGCAGCTTCTGGTACGGGGTGAGCCGTACCCGGTCGCTGCCGTGCGCCTCGACGACGTCGGCGAGCCGGGCCAGCTGGCTGCCGGACACCCGGCCGACCACCGGGGCGGCGCCGACGTAGTTGCGTCCGTCGCGCTGCCGGTGCACGCCGATGTGGTCGATCGGCTTCGCCGGCAGCTGCGCCGACGGGCCGTCCAGCAGGGCGCGGCCCAGGTACTCCTTCTCCAGAACCTCCCGGAACTTCTCCACCCCCCAGTCGGCGACCAGGAACTTCAGTCGGGCCCGGTTGCGCAGCCGCCGGTAGCCGTAGTCGCGGAAGATGCCGACCACGCCGGCCCACACGTCGGGCACCTCGTGCAGCGGCACCCAGACGCCGAGCCGCTTGGCGAGCATCGGGTTGGTGGAGAGGCCGCCGCCGACCCAGACGTCGAAGCCGGGGCCGTGCTCGGGGTGCTCGACGCCGAGGAACGCGATGTCGTTCGCCTCGTACGGCGTGTCGACCAGCCAGGAGATCGAGGTCTTGAACTTGCGCGGCAGGTTGGAGAACTGCTTGTCCCCGACGTAGCGGGCGACGATCTCGTCGACGGCCGGGGTCGGGTCGACCACCTCCTCCCGGGCCACGCCGGCCACCGGGCTGCCCAGCACGACGCGCGGGCAGTCGCCGCACGCCTCGGTGGTCTGCAGGCCGACCGCCTCCAGCCGCCGCCAGATCTCCGGCATGTCCTCGACCCGGATCCAGTGGTACTGGATGTTCTGCCGGTCGGTGATGTCGGCGGTGTCCCGGGCGAACTCCCGGGAGATCTCGGCGACCACCCGGAGCTGGGCGAGGGTGAGCTCACCGCCGTCGACCCGCACCCGGAGCATGAAGAACTCGTCCTCCAGCTCGTGCGGCTCCAGCACGGCGGTGCGTCCGCCGTCGATCCCGGCCCGGCGCTGCGTGTAGAGGCCCCACCAGCGGAACCGGCCGCGCAGGTCCTGCGGGTCGATGGAGGCGAAGCCCTGACGGGCGTAGATGTTCTCGATCCGGGCCCGCACGTTCAGCGGGTCGTCGTCCTTCTTGATCCGCTCGTTGGCGTTGAGCGGCTCGCGGTGGCCGAGCGCCCACTGGCCCTCCCCGCGCGGCCGGCGGGGGGCCCGGACCGGTCGGGCGGTCGGGTCCTCGGGCCGGGCCGGAATGCTGCTGACCGCCATCGCGGCGTCCTCCGTTGTCTGGTGTGGCTCGTGGATGCGCGGGCGCAGCGGCCTACCCGTGTGGAACGGGCTGGGGACAACGGTGTCGGAACAGCCGGCGCGCCAGCGCCCGAGACAGATGGGTCGGGCGTCGTCAGTGGGCCGGACAGATCGCGCTGCGCACGCGGCCGTAGTCGACGTGGCGCCGGGCCACGAAGCGGCGGACGACAGCGGCGGTCATGACGTCATGCTGCCACAGCGTCACAGTGCGGGCCAACGTGTGCGTGCGGCATCCCACATCACGGGCGGGCGACGTCGGCAACCGGCCCCGCCGGGTGGGGATGCCGTGCGAGGCTCGGCGGCGTGGGCGGAATGTCCGTGATGCGGCGCCTGCCGGTGTGGGTGCCGCCGGCACTGCTGACGCTCGCGGTCACGCTCGCCGGCCTGGACCGGGCTCAGCTCTGGCGGGACGAGCTGGCGACCTGGAGCGGTGCCACCCGTCCGGTCGCCGACCTGTTCCGGCTGGCCGGCACCATCGACGCCGCGACCGGCCCGTACTACCTGCTGATGCACGGCTGGGTGGCCGTCGCGGGCGACTCGGTGGCCGCGCTGCGGCTGCCGGCGGCCCTCGCGATGGCCGGGGCCGCCGCCCTGACCGCGGTGCTCGGCGAACGGCTCGCCGGCCGGTCCGCCGGCCTGCTCGGCGGCCTGCTGTTCGCGGTGCTCCCCGGCACCTCCCGGTACGGGCAGGAGGCCCGCCCGTACGCGCTGGCCACCGCCCTGGCCGTGCTGGCGACACTGCTGCTCGTCGCCGCCCTCGACCCGCCACCGGGCACCCGGCCGGCACGCCGCCTCACCCGCTGGGCCGGGTACGCCGTCGCGGTCGCCGCCCTCGGCCTGACCCACCTGGTCGCTCTCACGCTGCTGGCCGCCCACGCGGTGGCCGTGCTCGCCGCCGCCCGGCGGGACGGCGCCCGGCGTACCGTCGGGTCCTGGCTGCTCGCCCTCGTGCCGGCGACCCTGCTGGTCGGACCGCTCGTCCTGCTCGCCCGGGGCCAGCGCGCCCGCCAGCTCGACTGGGTCGACGCCGCGCGCCCCGGGGACCTGGCCGGCCTGGCCGGCGGCGTGGCGCAGAGCGGGGT
>JAEYGD010000249.1 GCA_023402505.1 Actinomycetes bacterium | reverse complement strand
CCCTGCGGCCGGACACCCGGGCGTCCGTCGGGCTGCGGCCGGGCCGTGCCGGTCACCCGCGGCTGGGTGCCCGTGTTGCCGGTGACCGCCGGCTGCGTACCGGTGGTGCCGCTCCCGGGGGTCGCGGGGGCCCGACCGGCGCTCACGGCGATCGGCTGGGTGGTCGACGGCTTCGCCGCGGCGGGCGTGGCGGTGCCCTCCGCGCTCGGCGCGTCGACCTTCGTCGCCTCGGCCGGCTTCTCCGGGGACTCCGACTCCTCGGCCGGTTTGTCCGGCGGCGGCGTCATCCCGGGAGCCCGGGTGAATTTCGGGGCAGGCGCATCGGCGGGGACGGTGGCCCGGCCCACGGCCGCGCGGCCGGTCGCTGGGGCGCCGCTCTTGGCGCCTTCCTCGTCGACCGGGTTGGCCGAGGTCCCCGTGTTCCCCGACTTCGCCTGTGTCTCCGTCATTCAACTAGTCCTGTTCGTCAGGCTCGTCGGCATTGCGAGCAATCGCCACGATGGTCACGCCGTCCGGAAGGTCCATCAGCTTGACCCCCATTGTGTTCCGGTCCCGCGTACGGCGTACAGGCTTCACCGGAGTCCGGATGACACCACCGTTACTGGTGATAGCGAACAGCTCGTCGTCCGGGTCGATCACCACAGCGCCGACCAGACCACCGCGCCGCTCGGTGATCTTCGCAGTCAGCACGCCCTTACCTCCCCGGCCCTGCACCGGGTATTCCTCGATCGGGGTACGTTTCGCGTAACCCCCGTTCGTGGCCACCAGGACGTCCAGTCCCTCGCGGACGACCTCCATGGCGAGCAGCTCGTCCTCCTCGCTGAACCGCATCCCGATCACGCCCGAGGTGGCCCGGCCCATCGGCCGCAGCGCCTCGTCGGAGGCGTTGAAGCGGATCGCCTGGGCGTTCTTCGAGACCAGCAGCAGATCCTGCTCCGGGGCAACGAGGGCGGCACCGACCAGCTCGTCCTCATCGCGGAGGTTGATCGCGATGATGCCGCCGGACCGGTTGGAGTCGAACTCCTCGAGCCTCGTCTTCTTCACCAGGCCGTTCTTCGTGGCCAGTACCAGGTAGGGGGCCACCTGGTAGTTCGGAATCTCGATGATCTGTGCGATCTGCTCGTCCGGTTGGAACGCGAGCAGGTTGGCCACGTGCTGGCCCTTGGCCACCCTACTGGCTTCCGGAAGCTCGTACGCCTTCGCCCGGTAGACACGCCCCTTGTTCGTGAAGAACAGGATCCAGTCGTGCGTGGAGCACACGAAGAAGTGGCTGACGATGTCGTCCTGGCGCAGGGAGGCACCGCTGACGCCCTTGCCGCCCCGCCGCTGCGACCGGTACGCGTCGACCTTGGTGCGCTTCGCGTACCCCGTCCGGGTGATCGTGACGACCACGTCCTCGCGGGCGATGAGGTCCTCCATCGAGACCTCGCCGTCGAACGGGATGATCTGCGTACGCCGGTCGTCACCCCACTTGGCGATGATCTCGCCCAGTTCCTCCGAGACGATCCTGCGCTGCCGCTCCGGCTTCGCCAGGATGTCCTTGAGGTCGGCGATCTCCACCTCGAGCTTGGCCAGGTCGTCGAGGATCCGCTGCCGTTCCAGCGCGGCGAGCCGGCGCAGCTGCATGTCCAGGATCGCGGTCGCCTGGATCTCGTCGATGTCCAGCAGCCGGATCAGGCCCTGCCGGGCGTCGTCCACCGTCGGCGACCGCCGGATCAGGGCGATCACCTCGTCCAGCGCGTCCAGGGCCTTCGACAGGCCGCGCAGGATGTGCGCCCGCTCCTCGGCCTTGCGCAGCCGGAACGCCGTCCGCCGGCGGATGACCTCGATCTGGTGCTCGACGTAGTAGCGGATGAACTGGGCCAGGTTGAGCGTGCGCGGCACGCCGTCCACCAGCGCCAGCATGTTCGCGCCGAACGTCTCCTGGAGCTGGGTGTGCTTGTAGAGGTTGTTCAGCACCACCTTGGCGACCGCGTCGCGCTTGAGCACCAGCACCAGCCGCAGACCGGTACGCCCGGAGGACTCGTCCCGGATGTCGGCGATGCCGGCGAGCTTGCCCTCCTTGATCAGCTCGGCGATGCGCTCGGCCAGGTTGTCCGGGTTCACCTGGTACGGCAGCTCGCTGACCACCAGCGCCGGGCGGCCCCGCTTGTCCTCCTCGACCTCCACCACGGCGCGCATCCGGATCGAGCCGCGCCCGGTCCGGTACGCGTCCTGGATGGCGGTCTGGCCGACGATCAGACCGTGGGTCGGGAAGTCCGGGCCCTTGACGATCTCCAGCAGGGCTTCCAGGGTGGTCGCCTCGTCCTCGTCCGGGTGCTCCAGGCACCACTGGACGGCGGCGCCGATCTCGCGCAGGTTGTGCGGCGGGATCTTGGTGGCCATACCGACGGCGATGCCCTCGGAGCCGTTGACCAGCAGGTTGGGGATCCGGGACGGCAGGATGGTGGGCTCCTTGGCCCGACCGTCGTAGTTGTCCTGCATGTCGACGGTGTCTTCGTCGATGTCCCGCATCATCTCCATGGCGAGCGGGTCGAGCTTGCACTCGGTGTTGTGGCTGACGAAGCCGTCGGAGACGAAGGAATGGTCCTCGGTGTCCACCCGGATGCTGTAGACCGGCTGCACGCCCGCGTCGGCGACGCTCGTCACCTCGGCGTAGTAGAAGCGGCCGTCGACCAGCGGCTCGACCACGTCGAGCACCTCGGCGTTGGTGATCCGGGCCGCGATCTCGTCCCGGTCCCGCTCCCAGCGCTCGATCCGGTCGACGTTGTGCCGGCGCAGCCAGTCCCGCTCGGTCCAGCGGCTCGCGCCGTGCTCCCGGATGAAGTCGCCGACCAACGGCACGAAGTCACCGGACAGCGCCCGGCTGCTGGCCGGGACCGGCGCCAGCTCCGCCTCGAGCTTGGCCTGCTTGCGGCCGAGGAAGCCGACCTGGGCGGCGAAGATCCGCGCGTCCCGCCGGTTGGTCACCACGACCTTGATCTCGCCATGGTCGAACCGGCACTGCCGGCTGACCACGCCGAACTCCAGCAGCAACTGCTGCACTTCGCGGGCCAGGCGATCGCTGCGGGTCGAGTACGAGATCTGAATGGTGTTGCGCGGCAGCAGGGAGGATGAGCCGTCGCCCTCGAACAGCGCCTGGAGGAAGGCCCGCTTGACGGCCGCCGGCCCGCGCCAGACGAACTCCGGCACGAACTTGCCGGCGCTGCGCGCTCCGACCAGCTCGCCGAGGACGCCGCCCCGCAACGCCGTGAGGTCCTGGACGTCCAGCTCGTAGAGGGTGCTGCCCGAGGTGGTCTTTCGCTCGCTGACGTACCGGGGGCCGCCGACCGCCAGGTCGTAGGCGGCCAGCACCCGGACGAAGAAGTCGCGGTCGACGTTGTTGAAGCCGGCCCGTCCCTCCGACACCCAGCCTTCGCTCACGAAGGCGCCCGCGAGGACTGCGGCCTCGACGTGCTCCAGCATCGGGTAGCCGATCTCGTCCGGCACGCTGCGCTGGAGGACCACCCGGTCGCCGGGGGCGATCTCGGCGAGCAGCTTCCACAGCACCGTCGGCACCCCTGCCACGTCCACCAGGCAGAGCACCGGGTGGTTGTGAGTACCGGTCAGCTCGTACCCCTCGCGGGTGCGCAGCCGCAGCGTCGGGTGCTCGCCGGAGTGGAAGAACTTGGAGGCGCGGACCAGGTCGCCGTTGCGGTCGCGGACCTTGAGGTCGATGTCGGTCTCGCTGCTCGGCGCGGCGTCGGCCACGATCTCGGCGATCCGGACGGACCCTCCGGCGGTACGGATACGAGTGTCCCCGCTGACGCAGTAGCGCATGGCCGCGGCCGGATCGTTTCCGGGCGAACCGAAGTTGCCGTTGCCGTCGACCAGCGGGTAGCGCAGTGACCAGGGCTGCGCCATGCGGACCAGCGCGTCGTAGATCGGCGAGTCGCCGTGCGGGTGGAACTGACCCATCACGTCGCCGACGACGCGGGAGCACTTCACGTAGCCGCGGTCCGGCCGGTATCCCGAGTCGAACATCGCGTACAGGATCTTGCGGTGGACCGGCTTGAGCCCGTCCCGGACGTCCGGCAGCGCGCGCCCGACGATGACGCTCATCGCGTAGTCGAGGTAGGAGCGCTGCATCTCCACCTCGAGCCCGACCGGCTCGATGCGGTCGTGCGCGACGACGGCGCCGACGGTCTCGGGGACGTCGGGCTCGGTCGGTGTGGACTCGGGGGTATCGGTCACTTGTTAACCCTTATCAGACTCAGAGTCGTTTTCGTGCTGTGGATAACCGCTGTGGATACCGGCCATGCTGTGGATAACTCTGTGGATCCGCCGGTCCCGGCCGGCTGGTCGCCGGCCGGGACCGCAGCCGACTCAGATATCCAGGAACCGCACGTCCTTGGCGTTGCGCTGGATGAACGAGCGGCGGGCCTCGACGTCCTCACCCATCAGCACACTGAACAACTCGTCGGCGGTCGCCGCGTCGTCGAGCGTGACCTGACGCAGCGTACGCGTAGCCGGGTTCATCGTGGTCTCCCACAGCTCGGGGTAGTTCATCTCGCCGAGACCCTTGAACCGCTGGATGTCGTCCGGCTTGGCGTTGGGCTTCTTCTGCTGGCGCAGGGCGATCAGCCCGTCGCGCTCCCGGTCGGAGTACGCGTACTGGGCGTCGTCGCCCTTCCGGTTCCACTTGATCTTGTAGAGCGGCGGGGCGGCCAGGTAGACGTGCCCCAACTCGACCAGCGGCCGCATGAAGCGGAACAGCAGGGTGAGCAGCAGCGTCTGGATGTGCTGGCCGTCGACGTCGGCGTCGGCCATCAGCACGATCTTGTGGTAGCGCAGCTTCTCGATGTCGAAGTCGTCGTGGATGCCGGTGCCCAGCGCGGTGATCAGCGCCTGGACCTCGTTGTTCTTGAGGACCCGGTCGATCCGCGCCTTCTCCACGTTGAGGATCTTGCCGCGGATCGGCAGGATCGCCTGGGTCCGCGGGTCGCGCCCCTGCTTGGCCGAGCCACCGGCCGAGTCGCCCTCGACGATGAAGACCTCGCACTCGCGCGGGTCGGTGGACTGGCAGTCGGCCAGCTTGCCGGGCATCGAGCCGGATTCCAGCAGCGACTTGCGCCGGGCCAGCTTGCGGGCCTGCTGGGCGGCGATCCGGGCGCGGGCGGCCTGGGACGCCTTCTGGATGATGATCTTCGCCTCGGCCGGGTTGCGGTCCAGCCAGTCGACCAGCCACTCGTTGCAGACCCGCTGCACGAAGCTCTTGACCGGGGTGTTGCCCAGCTTGGTCTTGGTCTGCCCCTCGAACTGCGGGTTGGCCAACTTGACCGAGATGATCGCCGCGAGACCCTCGCGGATGTCCTCGCCGGAGAGCTTCTCGTCGCCCTTGAGCAGCTTCTTGTCCGCGCCGTAGCGGTTGATGACGCTGGTCAGCGCGGCCCGGAAGCCCTCCTCGTGGGTGCCGCCCTCGTGGGTGTTGATCGTGTTGGCGAAGGTGTAGACCGACTCGCCGTACGATTCGTTCCACTGCATGGCGATCTCGACCGACATGCCGTCCTCCTCGGCCCCGAACTCGACCACCGACTTGTGGATCGGGCTCTTGGAGGCGTTGAGGTGCCGGACGAAGTCGGCGATGCCGCCCTTGTAGCAGAAGGTGACCTCCCGCATCTTGCCGTCCTCGCCCTCGGAGACGCGCTCGTCGAGGAGGTGGATGGTCAGGCCGCGGTTGAGGAAGGCCATCTCCTGGAGGCGGCGGTAGATGGTCTGGAAGTCGAAGTCGACCGTCTCGAAGACGGTCGGGTCGGGCCAGAAGGAGACGGCCGAGCCGGTGGCGTTGGTCGGCTCGCCCTTCTCCAGGGGCGTGGGCTTGGAGTTCGTGTAGGACTGGCGCCAGAAGTAGCCGGCCTTCTGGATCTCGACGGCCATCCGCGTGGAGAGCGCGTTCACGACCGAGACGCCGACGCCGTGCAGGCCGCCGGAGACCGCGTACGCCTTGCCGTCGAACTTGCCGCCGGCGTGCAGCACCGTCAGCGCGACCTCGACGCCCGGCTTCTTCAGCTTGGGGTGGAGGTCGACCGGGAAGCCACGGCCGTTGTCGGTGACCCGGACCCCGCCGTCGGCGAGCAGCACCACGTCGATGGTGTCGCAGTGCCCGGCCAGCGCCTCGTCCACCGCGTTGTCGACGACCTCCCACACCAGGTGGTGCAGGCCCCGCTCACCGGTGGACCCGATGTACATACCGGGGCGCTTCCGGACCGCCTCCAGCCCTTCGAGGACGGTGATCGACTCGGCGCCGTACTCCTGCTTGTCCTGCGCTGCCACCCTCGGCCACTTTCTCGCGCCCTCCGCGCCAGGTGGCGCGCCGGGCGCGGGGTTCGGCGGACAGGACGCGACGTCGGCACGCGGACCGGCACCGGCGACTCCTCCGGGGTGCGGGTCGAACGCGCCGGTCGCCGCGGTTGCCCGCGGATCGCGATCGGCTCGACCCGACGTGGGACGATGATTCGGGGCCCGCATCGGCCCCGTGTCTCGTCGCTCCGCACCGGGTCTTCGTCTCACGGTCAATCTTACTGTGCGCTGACGACAGAACCACCACTCGGCACCCCCTGCGCGGCGGCTGAGAACTACGTAGGGGGCCGAAATGCGCCCTCCGCGACTCCCCCTACACAGATCGGCCCCTCCGGGGGCTCGCACCGGCCGTCGGCGGTCCCGCGCCGGCGCGTCGGATGCCGGGAAGATCGGTGGCTTGATCTTTGGGGGCCGGAACCGGACGATCGAGCCGTTCGTACGGACACGGGCTTGAGAGGGGACGCCAGATGGGGCTGGACAACGTCGCGGTGCACTGGCCGCGGACCGGCCGCTTCTACGACCCGGTCGCGCCGGCCGAGTTCGTGGACTTCGGCGAGATCGTCGACATGCCGCGGATCTCCGCCCCCACCGCCGCGCTCGCCGAGTTGATCGCCAAGACCGGCACGGTGCGGGCGACCGCGTACACCGAACTGATCGACCTGATCCTCGGCCTGGAAAATGTGCTCTACGCCACGGAGAACTCCGCCGAGGACGAGGATCCGGTGATCGACCCGGACGGCTGCTCCTGGATCGCCGACGGGGTGGAGAAGTTCGTGGCCCGGCACCGGCCGGTGGGCGAGGCGGTGACGTTCGAGTCGGTCAGCGAGGTGCTGCGCTCGCTGCTCGGCGACGGACGCCTGGCCGAGCAGCAGCTGCGCTGGCTGGACAGCCGGCTGGACCGGCTGCGCGACGAGAACGGCGATCCGCCGCAGTGGACCTTCACGTGCGCCGAGTTGAGCGTCCTCGCCGCGTTCTACCGCCGGTGCGCCGACCGCGGCTTCGCGGTCTACGCCGACGCCTGACCCGGGCGTCGGGTGGTGCCGGCGCCGCCGGTGCCGCGCCACCCGGCGGGTCCCCTCCCGCGGGCACCCGCCGCGGCCTGGTGTACCAATTGTTGGCACACCGATCGTCGTGACAGGGGAGGCCGGCCGCGATGGGCGAGGAGAAGGCGACCCGGGCACCCGGCGAGGGCGGCCGCCTGATGGCCTGGGTCTACCGCCACCTCGCCGGCCCCTCCGAGGTGCGGGGCGCCGTGCAGGGCGGCTCGCACCACGCCCGCGAGGGCTGGAAGCAGGATCTCGAACGGCGCAAGCAGTGGAGCCGCGAGCAGCGCGAGCGCAGGCGCGCCGAGCGGGAGGCCCGGCGCGGGCACTGACGGTCAGCCGTAGGTGTCCCGGGGGCCGCGACCCCGGACCCGGCGCGGGCCACGCGACCAGGACGGCGCCGCCGGGCCGTGGATGTGCAGCTTGCGCACCACGTTGTGACCGACCTCGCTGGCGATCTGCTTGAGCAGGGAGCCGGCGAGCAGCCGGAGCTGCGTCGCCCAGGCGGTCGAGCGGGCCTCCACGGTCAGCTCGCCGTCCTCCAGCTTCACCGGCCGGCTGTGTTGCGCCACCTCGGGGCCGACCACCCGCTCCCACGCGCCGAAGACGGTCGCCTCGGCCGCCGGCTGCTGCCAGCCCCGCGCCTTGACCAGCCGGTCCAGCACTGCGCCGAGCGGCTGCGGGTCCCGCGGATCCGGGCCGGGCCCGGAGTAGCCGCGCAGCCGCCGCTCGCCCCCGCCCGCCCCGCCGTCACCACCGGCGCCGCGCCGCCGCGTCTTCGCCGCCGCCTCCCGGCG
>JAEYGD010000145.1 GCA_023402505.1 Actinomycetes bacterium | reverse complement strand
GGATCGCGGCGGCGGCGGCCGCCTCCTCCTTGGCGCGACGCTCCTCACCGCTGAGCGTGTGCAGCGGCTTCTCCTTGATGAACAGCACCGCGACCAGGGCCAGCACCGCGAACGGCGCGCCGACCAGGAACAGCTCGGCCGTCGCCGTGCCGTAGATGTCCTGCACGATGCGCAGCACCGGCTCCGGCAGCGCCGACAGGTCGGGCACCTCGGTGGTGCCGCCGCCCGCGGTGGCGGCCGGGCCGAGCTTCTCGGTCGTCATCGCGGTGACCCGGTTCGCCAGGACGGCGCCGAGCGCGCTCACCCCGATCGCGCCGCCCATGCTCCGGAAGAACGTCAGAACCGAGGTGGCCGCCCCGAGCTCGTGCGCCGGCACGTCGTTCTGCGCGGCGAGCACCAGGTTCTGCATCAGCATGCCGACGCCGACACCGAGCACCGCCATGTACACCGACAGGACGGGCACGCTGGTGCCCGCGTCGATGGTGCCCAACAGCAGCATGCCGGCGATCAGCAGCACCCCGCCGGCGACCAGGTACGCCTTCCACCGGCCGTACTTCGAGATCAGCTGGCCGGCGACGGTCGAGGAGACCAGCAGCCCGAAGACCATCGGCAGGCTCATCAGGCCCGCCACGGTCGGCGACTTGCCCAACGAGATCTGGAAGTACTGGGACAGGAAGACGGTGCCGCCGAACATCGCCACACCGACCAGCACGCTCGCCACGGTGGTGAGGCTGACCGTGCGGTTGCGGAAGATGTCCAGCGGGATGATCGGCTCCTCCGCGCGGGACTCGACGATCACGGCCAGAGCGAGCAGCACCAGCCCGGCGGTGACCAGCAGGGCCGTCCAGCCGGAGGCCCAGGCGAAGTTGTTGCCGGCCAGCGACGACCAGACCAGCAGCGTCGACACACCGGCGGTGATCAGGATCGCGCCGAGCCAGTCGATGCGGACCTTGCGGCGCACGACCGGCAGGTGCAGCGTCCGCTGGAGCAGGACGATCGACAGGATCGAGAACGGGACACCGATCAGGAAGCACCAGCGCCAGCCCAGCCAGGACGTGTCGACGAGTACGCCGCCGATCAGCGGCCCGGCGATGGTGCCGACGCCGAAGACGGCGCCGAAGATGCCGGCGTAGCGGCCCAGCTCGCGCGGCGGGATCATCGCCGCCATGACGATCATGGCCAGGGCGGTCATGCCTCCCGCGCCGATGCCCTGGACGACCCGGCTGACCAGCAGCACCTCGACGTTCGGGGTGAGCCCGGCGATCAGCGAGCCCACCACGAACAGGCCGAGGGAGAGCTGGATCAGCAGCTTCTTGCTGTACAGGTCGGCCATCTTGCCCCACAGCGGCACCGTCGCGGTCATCGCCAGCAGCTCGCTGGTGACGATCCAGGTGTAGACGGTCTGGCTGCCGTTCAGGTCGGCGATGATCCGGGGCAGTGCGTTGGCCACCACCGTGGAGGCCAGGATCGAGACGAACATGCCGACCATCAGGCCGGACAGCGCCTGGAGGACCTCCCGGCGCGACATCCGCGTACCGGCCTCGGCGGCGCCGGCGGGCGGAACAGTGGTGGTCATCGAACTCCTTGTCGTGGTGCGGGGCGGATCGGCCACGGCGGCACCCGCCGGGGCGATGGTCGGGACGGTGGTGGGATCAGGTGGTGCGGACCGGGATCAGGTGGCGTGGACCGGGTCCGGCAGGCCGGCGGCGACCGCGTCGAAGGCCTCCCCGACCAGGTCCCGCAGGGGCGTCGCCGCGGGATCGCCGGCCCAGCGCAGCAGAGCCGTCCGGAAGGCGGCCCCGGCGACCGCGGTGACCAGCGCCGGATGGGCGTGCCCGGGATCGAGCCCCAGGCGCGTCGCCACCGCCGCGACGATCACCCGCTCGGTCTCGGCGTTGCCGGTGACGAGCCGGGGCAGCAGCGACGGGTTCGCGGCGATCACGCTCAGCCGCAACCGCCACACCTCGCGGTCGGCCTCGACGGCCGAGACGACGTCCTCGAGGGCGAGCCGGACCGCGTCGAACGCGGACACCTCCGGCGGCGCCGCGGCCACCCAGCCGATCAGCCGGTCGCGGTCCGGCGCCGGGTCACCGAGCAGCGCCTCGTCCTTGCTGGCGAAGTAGTTGAAGAAGGTCCGCGCCGAAACGTCGGCCGCCTCGCTGATCTCCTCCACGGTGACCTGATCCAGGCCACGGGCGGCGACCAGGCGCAGAGCGGCCTCGGTCAGGGCGGCGCGCGTCTGTCGTTTCTTGCGGTCCCGGCGGCCGCACGGAGCCTGGTCGTCGATCGTCACGCGACGACGCTACGAGCGATCTTGCAGAGACCGCAAACTTTTATCGGGTGAAGTGACGTTGCCCGCAGGACGAATCAGGCGAAAATCACCAGAGCCGCCCAGGCACCCACGATCAACGCCAGCGCGAGAGCCAGCACCCAGGTGGGCACCGTGTACTCCCCACGGCGATTGCGCTCGATCTCGTCACGGATCTTCTGGCGGCGGCGCTCCACCCAGCTCTGCTTCTCGGAGCCGGGACCGGCCGGTTCGGTAGGCATCATGGCGCCGCCAGCCTACCGGGCCACCGACCGGACACCACGACACACCACCCACCGGCCGGCCAGGCCGTCACATGCTGGCGATCAGCCGCTCCACCCGCTCGTCGTACGCCCGGAACGGGTCCTTGCACAGCACCGTGCGCTGCGCCTGGTCATTCAGCTTCAGGTGCACCCAGTCCACGGTGAAGTCCCGCCGCTTCTCCTGCGCGTGCCGGATGAACTCGCCGCGCAGCCGCGCCCGCGTCGTCTGCGGCGGCGTCTCCTTCGCCTCGAAGATCTCCGGGTCGGTCGCCACCCGGTCCACCTCGCCGCGCCGCTCCAGCAGCCCGTACAGGCCCCGACCCCGACGCAGGTCGTGGTACGCCAGATCCATCTGCGCCACCCGCGGATGCGACAACGGCAGGTCGTGCTTGCGCTGGTAGCGCTCGATCAGCCGCAGCTTCGTCACCCAGTCGATCTCCCGGGCCACCGGCTCCAGGTCGCCGGTCTCCACCGCCCGCAGCACCCGACCCCACAGCTCCACCACCCGCTTCGCCGTCTGGTCACCGCCACGCCGCTCGACGAACTCCGTCGCCTTCGCCAGGTATTCCTGCTGGATCTCCAGCGCGCTGACCTCCTTGCCGGAGGCCAGCCGCACCTTGCGCCGACCGGTGATGTCGTGCGACACCTCGCGGATCGCCCGGATCGGGTTCTCCAGCGTCAGGTCCCGCATCACCACACCGGCCTCGATCATCCGCAGCACGATGTCCGCCGAGCCGACCTTCAACAGCGTGGTGACCTCGTTCATGTTCGAGTCACCCACGATGACGTGCAACCGGCGGTACCGCTCGGCGTCCGCGTGCGGCTCGTCCCGGGTGTTGATGATCGGCCGGCTGCGGGTGGTCGCCGACGAGACGCCCTCCCAGATGTGCTCCGCCCGCTGCGACAGGCAGTAGACCGCGCCGCGCGGCGTCTGCAGCACCTTCCCCGCCCCACAGATCAACTGGCGGGTGACCAGGAAGGGGATCAGCACGTCGGCTAACCGGCCGAACTCGCCGTGCCGGGAGACCAGGTAGTTCTCGTGGCAGCCGTACGAGTTGCCGGCCGAGTCGGTGTTGTTCTTGAACAGATAGATCTCGCCCGCGATGCCCTCGTCGTGCAACCGCTTCTCCGCGTCGACGAGCAGCCCCTCCAGGATCCGCTCACCGGCCCGGTCGTGCGCGACCAGATCCACGACCGAATCGCACTCCGGCGTCGCGTACTCCGGGTGCGACCCGACGTCCAGGTAAAGCCGGGCACCGTTGCGAAGGAACACGTTGCTCGACCGGCCCCACGACACCACCCGCCGGAACAGGTACCGCGCGACCTCGTCGGGGGACAGCCGGCGTTGCCCGCGGTAGGTGCAGGTGACGCCGTACTCGGTCTCGAGGCCGAAGATTCGCCGCTCCATGATGAGACATTAGCCGCCCGGGACGACAGATGGGCAGCGCTCGCCACCCGCGTCCCACCCCGCCGCCACCCGCGTCCACCGGTGCCGTCCATCCCCACCGGCCGCCGCGGGTACGGTGCGAGCCGTGAGGATCCTCATCACCGGCGGCGCCGGCTTCATCGGCTCGGCGTACGTGCGACGCCTGCTCACCGGCGCCGAACCGGCCCTGCGCCCGGACCGGGTCACCGTGCTCGACTCGTTCACCTACGCCGGCACCGAGGGCAGCCTCGACACCGTCCGCGACGACCCCCGCCTGCACGTCGTCCACGGCGACGTCCGCGACAGCGACCTCGTCGACGCCACCGTCGCCGGGCACGACGTCGTCGTCCACCTCGCCGCCGAGTCCCACGTGGACCGCTCCATCACCGGCGCCGCCCCGTTCGTCACCACCAACGTGGTCGGCACCCAGACCCTGCTCGACGCCGCGCTGCGCCACGGCACCCGCCGGTTCGTGCACGTCTCCACCGACGAGGTCTACGGATCCGTCGACGAGGGCGCCTGGCCACCGTCCGCGCCCCTGGACCCCAGCTCGCCGTACTCGGCCTCCAAGGCCGCCGCCGACCTGCTCACCCTCGCCTACCACCGCACCCACGGCCTCGACGTGGTGATCACCCGCGGCGCCAACACCTACGGCCCCTACCAGCACCCCGAGAAGGTGATCCCGCTCTTCGTCACCAACCTCCTCGACGGGCGCACCCTGCCGCTGTACGGCGACGGCGGCAACGTCCGCGACTGGCTGCACGTCGACGACCACTGCCACGGTATCGCCCTCGCCCAGCAGGCCGGCCGCGCCGGCGCCGTCTACCACCTGGGCGGCGGCACCGCCCTGACCAACCGGGACCTGACCGCGCGGCTGCTCGCCGCGTTCGGCGCCGGCTGGGACCGGGTGACACCGGTCCCCGACCGCAAGGGCCACGACCGCCGGTACGCCCTCGACACCGCCACGACCCGGCGCGACCTCGGCTGGGCACCCACCGTCGACTTCGACGCCGGGCTCGCCGCGACGATCGACTGGTACCGCGACAACCGGGCCTGGTGGGAGCCGCTCGTCAGGGCCTGAGCACACGACGACCGGAGCCCACCGGGCCCGGCCCCGGAACCCGGGCTCAGGACTCCGGACGCTCCGGCTCCTGGCCCTCCAGGTCGGCCGAACCCGCCGACGTGGTCGGCTTGTGCGCCTCCTCCGTCGGCACCGTCGGCGTGTCCGGACGCGCCGACGCCTCCTCGGCCTCGCCGCCGTCGAGCAGGGCGGTCAGCGCGGCGCCGGTGATGCGCCGGAACGTCCGTCCCACCCGGCCGCGGTCCAGGATGGCCACCTCGAGCTGGTCCGCGGCGATCGTGCGGGACGCCCCGCCCTCACCGCCGACGCTGCTCAACGCCTGCACCGCCACCTTCACCGCGTCACTCAGCGACATGTCCGGGCGGTGGTTCGACTTCAGCACCCCGGTGATCGCCTCGGCCTGCCCGCCCATCGCCATCCGGCCGGGCTCGTCGTTGACCGACCCGTCGTACGTCAGCCGGTACAGCTCGTCGTCCTCCGGCGTCGTACCGACCTGCGCGACGCAGATCTCCACCTCGAACGGCTTCGACTGCTCGGTGAAGATGGCCCCGAGGGTCTGGGCGAACGCGTTGGCCAGCCCACGGCCGGTCACGTCCCGCCGGTCGTAGCTCAGACCGTTGAGGTCGGCCATCCGCACACCGGCGCGCCGCAGGTTCTCGAACTCGTTGTACCGGCCCACCGCGGCGAAACCGATCCGGTCGTAGATCTCACTGACCTTGTGCAGGGCGCTGGACAGGTTCTCCGCGACGAAGAGCACCCCACCGGCGTAACTCAGGACCACCGCGCTGCGCCCCCGGGCGATACCCTTGCGGGCCAGCTCGGAACGGTCGCGCATGATCTGCTCGGGCGAGGCGTAGAACTGCATGGCCACGGCGGCGGTTCTCCTTACGGCGCTGTGCTGGGGACTGCGGTCGGATCGGGTGGCCTCAGCCGCCCGGGTTCTCCATACGGCCGGAGACGACACTCTCGGCGATCGCCGAGGACTCCGCGTCGGTGAGCCGGTGGGTGCCCTCCGCCGTAGCGGTCATCACCACCGGGTAGATGCGCCGGGTCAGGTCCGGGCCACCGGTGGCGGTGTCGTCGTCGGCCGCGTCGTACAGCGCCTCGACGGCCAGCCGCAGGGCGTCGTCCATGGACAGCCCGGACCGGTACCGCTTCTTCAGGGCCGACTTCGCGAACAACGAGCCGGAGCCGATCGCGTCGTAGCCGGTCTCCGCGTACGGCCCGCCGGTCACGTCGAAGCTGAAGATCCGGCCGGCCCGCGCCGGGTCCTTGGCCGCCAGGTCGAACCCCGCGAACAGCGGGATCACCGCCAGGCCCTGCATCGCCGCACCGAGATTGCCCCGGATCATCGAGGCCAGTCGGTTGGCCTTGCCGTCGAGCGAGAGCATCGCGCCCTCGATCTTCTCGTAGTGCTCCAGCTCCACCTGGAACAGTCGCATCAGCTCGATGCCGATGCCCGCGGTGCCCGCGATGCCGACCAGGGAGTACCCGTCGGCCGGGTGCACCTTCTCGATGTCCCGCTGGGCGATCAGGTTGCCCATCGTGGCCCGGCGGTCGCCGGCCATCACCACACCGCCGACGGCGGAGATCGCCACGATGGTGGTGGCGTGCGGCGCCAGGTCGGCGGCCATGCCCGGCGGCAGCGGCCGTCGTCCGGGCAGCATCTCGGGGGCCACCTTGCTCAGGAACGCTGTGAAGGAGGACGTCCCCGCGTTGGTGAACACATCTGGAAGACGCCCGGATGGATCAAAACCCGCTGCCACGTGGTTCCTCTCAGGTACGTGATCGCCCTGGCCAGCCTGTCGGGACTGTCCCGGAACCGGCCAAGACCACAGTTGCAGTTGAAGCAGAGTATCCCGCGCACCCATCCGGTGCGATGATCGTGGTCCAGATGTTGCGGATCTTCCACACCGCAGAGGGCGCAGAGCCCGCCCTGCTCCGCGAGCAGGGCGTCGAACTCCTTCTGCCCGACGCCGTAGCGCCGTCGCAGGTGGTACTCCCGGCTGCCACCGTAGAGCCGAAGCCGGCTCTCCGTGCCCTTCTTGTGGTGGCACGGCTTGCAGTATTGACCGTATCCACCTCGCGCCGAGCGGTTACCGGAACTCCTCCTGCGGCTTTTTCTCCCCGCAGTCAGGACACCGACGATGCCCGTCAGGCACAGCCGGAAGCCGGCGCACCTGCCGGCCGATCCTCTCCTTCAGACGCTCGGCATAGCTCGTCTTAGAGCGCAGGTTTCGTGCCGCTATGACCTATTCCCCCCCTTTCTGCACATACCCACGGACAAATTCTTCTGCGTTCTCCTCCAGGACGGAGTCGATCTCGTCGAGCAGGTCGTCCACGTCCTCGGTGATCTCGGCGTGCCGCTCGGCCACCTCCGGGTTGGCCTCGGTGGTGACGTCCTCGATCTCCTCGCCCTGACGGGACTTCCCGGTCTGCGACTGCCCGCCGCTGTCACGAGTGGCCATGGCTGCCTCCTCCACGATCGTCTGCGATGAACTTACCTCGCCCGGACGACGAAAGGCCCGTCGCGCGCCGGCTCGCGACACTCGACGGGCCTTTTCCCGACCACAGGCGCGGCTCAGCCGCCGGTCAGTGTCTCCAGCAGGTCCTTGGCGCTCTCGCAGCGGTCGAAGAGCTCACCCACGTGCTTGCGGGTGCCCCGCTCCGGTTCCATCATCGGCACCCGCACCAGCGACTCCCGGCCGACGTCGAAGATGACCGAGTCCCAGCTCGCGGCGACCACCTCGGAGGCGTACTGCGCGAGGCAACGGCCCCGGAAGTACGCCCGGGTGTCCTCCGGGGGCTCGGTCATCGCGGTGCGCGTCTCCTCCTGCGGCAGCAGGGTCTTCATCGCGCCCCGCGACACCAGCCGGTGGTAGAGACCCTTCTCCGGTCGGACGTCGGAGTACTGAAGGTCGACCAGCTGCAGCTTGTGCGAGCCCCAACCGAGCTTCTCCCGCTCCCGGTAGCCCTCCAGCAACCGCAGCTTCGCCACCCAGTCCAGCTCGTCGGCGCAGAGCATCACGTCCCGGCCGAGCCGGTCCAGCACGTCCTCCCAGCGGTCGAGCACATCGGCGGTCTGCTCGTCGACGTCGGCGCCGTACCGGTCGTCCACGAAGGAGCGCACCCGCTCGTAGTAGGCCCACTGGACGTCCAGCGCGGTGAGCCGCCGGCCGTCGCGCAGCCGCATGAGGTGGTTGAGCGAGGGGTCGTGGCTGACCGCGCGCAGTTCGCTGACCGGGTCGGCGATGCCCAGGTCCGGACCCAGCGCCTTCTCCTCGATCATGGTGAGGATCAGCGCGGTCGTGCCGACCTTGAGGTACGTCGAGATCTCCGACAGGTTGGCGTCGCCGATGATGACGTGCAGCCGCCGGTACTTGTCGGCGTCGGCGTGCGGCTCGTCCCGGGTGTTGATGATCGGGCGCTTGAGCGTGGTCTCCAGGCCCACCTCGACCTCGAAGAAGTCGGCGCGCTGGGAGATCTGGAAGCCGCTCTGCCCGCCGTCCTGGCCGATGCCGACGCGGCCGGCTCCGGCGATGATCTGCCGGGTGACGAAGAACGGGGTCAGGTACGCGACGATGTCGGCGAACGGGGTCTGCCGCCGCATCAGGTAGTTCTCGTGGGCGCCGTAGCTGGCGCCCTTGTTATCGGTGTTGTTCTTGTACAGGTGGATGGGATGGGTGCCGGGGATGGTGGCGGCGCGCCGGGCGGCCTCGGCCATCACCCGCTCCCCCGCCTTGTCCCAGCGCACCAGGTCCCGGGGGTTGGTGACCTCGGGGGTGGAGTACTCGGGGTGGGCGTGGTCGACGTAGAGGCGCGCCCCGTTGGTGAGTATCACGTTGGCGAGCCCGAGATCCTCGTCGGCGAGGGCCTCGGCCGGGTCGTACGCGGCGCCGGAGTAGGTGAAGCCGCGGGCGTCGCGCAGCGGCGACTCCTCCTCGTAGTCCCAGCGGGCCCGGCCGCCGCGGTTGAGCTCCGGGCGCGCCCCGTAGGCGTTGACCACCTGCGAGGAGGTGACCATCGGGTTGGCTCCGGCCTGACCGGGCACGGAGATGCCGTACTCGACCTCGGTGCCCATGATCCGTCTAACGCTCATCGACATACTCGCTTCGCTTGCCCGACCGGTCCCGCTGTCGAGCGTAGTCGGCGCCACGACCGATGGTGACGCGGCCGTCCGGCGCGCGGCGCCCGGTGACGGCGGGGGGCCCGGGTCGCTGGTGCGGCCCGGGCCCCCTTCGTGCCGCCGTCAGAGGTACTGACCTGTGTTGCTGGCGGTCTCGATGGACCGGCCGGCCTCGGCGCCCTTGCCGCCGGAGACGAGCGTGCGGATGTAGACGATCCGCTCGCCCTTCTTGCCGGAGATGCGCGCCCAGTCGTCGGGGTTGGTGGTGTTGGGGAGGTCCTCGTTCTCGCGGAACTCGTCGACGCAGGCGTCGAGGAGGTGCTGCAGGCGCAGGCCCTTGCGGCCGGAGGTGAGGAATTCCTTGATGGCCATCTTCTTGCCCCGGTCGACGATGTTCTGGATCATCGCGCCGGAGTTGAAGTCCTTGAAGTAGAGGACTTCCTTGTCGCCGTTGGCGTAGGTGACCTCGAGGAACCGGTTCTCCTCGGTCTCCGAGTACATCCGCAGGACGACCGCGTCGATCATCGCCGCCACGGTGGCCTGGGGGTCGCGGCCGTGCTCGGCCAGGTCGTCCGGGTGCAGGGGCAGCCCGGGCAGGATGTACTTGGAGAAGATGTCCTTGGCCGCCTCGGCGTCCGGACGCTCGATCTTGATCTTCACGTCGAGCCGGCCCGGGCGCAGGATCGCCGGGTCGATCATGTCCTCGCGGTTGGAGGCGCCGATGACGATGACGTTCTCCAGGCCCTCGACACCGTCGATCTCGCTGAGCAGCTGCGGGACGATCGTGTTCTCCACGTCGGAGGAGACGCCGGAGCCGCGGGTGCGGAACACCGAGTCCATCTCGTCGAAGAACACGATGACCGGGGTGCCCTCGCCGGCCTTCTCCCGGGCCCGCTGGAAGATCAGCCGGATGTGCCGCTCGGTCTCGCCGACGTACTTGTTGAGCAGCTCCGGGCCTTTGATGTTGAGGAAGAAACTGGTGTGCTTCTCCTCACCGCGCCGCTCGGCGATCTTCTTGGCCAGCGAGTTGGCCACCGCCTTGGCGATGAGCGTCTTGCCGCAGCCCGGCGGGCCGTAGAGCAGGATGCCCTTCGGCGGCCGGAGCTGGTGCTCGCGGAACAGGTCGGCGTGCAGGAAGGGCAGCTCGACCGCGTCGCGGATCTGCTCGATCTGCGCGTGGAGGCCGCCGATGTCGGTGTAGTCGACGTCCGGCACCTCCTCGAGGACCAGTTCCTCGACCTCGCTCTTCGGGATCCGCTCGTACGCGTACGCCGAGCGGGGCTCGATCATCAGCGAGTCGCCGGCCCTGATCGGGGTGCCGATCAGGGTCTCGGCGAGGTGCACGATGCGCTCCTCGTCGGAGTGGGAGACCACGAGGGCGCGGTCACCCGGGGCGCCGCCGGGACCGGCGAGCACCTCCTTGAGCATCACCACCTCGCCGACCCGCTCGTAGCCGAACGCGTCGACGATGTTGAGGGCGTCGTTGAGCAGGACCTCCTGCCCACGGCTCAACTCGTCGACGTCGAGTGACGGCGAGACCGCCACCCGGAGCTTGCGGCCACCGGTGAACACGTCCACCGTGCCGTCGTCGTGTCGCGCCAGGAAGACGCCGTAGCCACTCGGCGGCTGGGCGAGGCGGTCGATCTCCTCCTTGAGCGTCACGATCTGCGCGCGAGCCTCCTTGAGGGTGCTCACGAGCCGGTCGTTGTTCTCGGTCAGCCGCGCCAACTGTGCCTGGGTGGCCGCCAGCCGCTCCTCGAGCTGCCGGACGTGTCGGGGGCTTTCGGTCAACTTGCGCCGCACCAGGGCGAGTTCCTCTTGAAGGAACGCGACCTGCGTGGAGAGATCGTGGGCCTCCTTCTCCCACCGTGCGGCGCGCGAGTCCGCGTCGTCGCTGCGTGCCACGTCCCACCTCCCCGGGGGGCTTGAACGTTCTGCCCTAACACTAGCCGCTATGAGGCCGATTCGGTCCCACGCAACGCCCTCGTCACCGAACCTTGATCGCCAAGGGTGGGTGCCGGAGCCGGTCCGGGCGTTCGGGTACCGTCGAGGCGTGGGACGGGAGAACATGGGGGGTGCGCCGGTGGCCGAGGTCGCGACGGACCAGCTGCAGGTCTGGGTCGATCAGGACCTGTGCACGGGCGACGGGCTGTGCGTGCAGTACGCGCCGGAGGTCTTCGAGTTCGACATCGACGGCCTTGCCTACGTCAAAGGCCCGGACGGTGAGCTGGTGCAGGCCCCGGGTGGCCGGGTCGACGTGCCGGAGCACCTGCGTCTCGAGGTGATCGACTCGGCGAAGGAATGCCCGGGCGAGTGCATCCACGTGGTCCGCGGCGACGGCGTGGAGGTCGCCGGTCCGGAGGCCGACGACTGACCGTACGCCCGGCGGGCCGCGACACCCGCGCGGTCGCCCGGGGTGCGGCGGCTCAGAGCATCGGCCGGCCGACCACCGAGGCGACCAGCCGGGCGAACTCCTCCAGCCGGGCGATCTGCCCGGCCCCGCCGTCGTCGAGGGTCTTGCCGAACCGCAGCGCGTCGTGCCGGGGCGCGCCGGTGACCTCCTCGCCCGGTGGCGCCTCGTCGAGCGAGGTCAGCAGCAGGTAGACGTCGATGCTGTCGACGCGGACGGTGCCGTCGTCGTCGCGGGTGAGCCGCCGCCGGCAGCCCACCTCGGTGACCGTGGAGATCGGCACCACCCGCAGCGACGACGTCATCGACCCGGGCGGGCCCTCGCCGGGCGGGACGTCCTCGCCGTGCCAGAGGATGAGGCGGCTGCCGTCGCACACGACGACCTCCTGCCAGACGCCGTTGACCTCGTTGACGAAGCGTTCCAGGGTGAAGCCGAGCACCGAGGCGCCGCGCAGCACACCGCCGAGCGCGTCGAGGGCCACGTCCGGGTCGCGCAGGTACGCCCGCGCCGCCGACTCGAGGTCCTGGTACGGCGACCAGTCCGGGAACACCGCCGGCAACTCGCCGCCGCCGAAGCCCGGCCGGTTCATCCCGCCTCCCCGCGATCGCGCCGCCGGCCCGCGCGGGCCGTGCCCCGTCCCGTCATCACCGGCC
>JAEYGD010000130.1 GCA_023402505.1 Actinomycetes bacterium | reverse complement strand
GGCGGCGAGGGACCAGGCGCCGTCGCGCTTGACCATGAGCCAGGTGGCGCGCACGGCACGTTCCGTCGCCACGGTCGTCTCTCCGGGAGCCAGCACGCCGCCGTCGGTCAGCACGACGGCGACATCGCCGGCGAGGAAGCGGACGTCGATGGGCTGGCCGGTGACCTGGGTCCCCTGGTAGGGGCCCGCGAAGGCGTCACGCATGAAGCCGACGATGTCGTCCCGGCCCTTCAGGAAGACGCCCGGCAGGATCATGGTGCCGTCGTCGACGAAGACCGCGCCGAAGGCGTCGGCGTCGTGCGCGGCCCAGGCCGCCACGATCCTGCTCGGCAGCGCGGCGACACCGGCGTGGTCGGCCGGGCTGGGACGGAAACTCTGGTGGGTAGCGGTCACGGGGCACTCCTCCTGGTTGGTGGATCAGCGGGGTCAGACGTAGAGCGTGTTCGGCTCCAGCCCGCTGAGCAGGCGGCCGTAGAGCTCCGTGTTGGTGTCCGGGTGCATGAGCGCGTGCAGGCTCAGCGCCTGGAGGTCGCGTTGGACGCGCTGGATGGGACGGTCGAGGTAGATGGAGGATCCGCCGCTGGCGTTGGCCAGGATGTCGACGGCCTCCTTGGCACGCTGGACGGCTGCGCCCATGTCGGCCCGGGCCAGCACCCGCTCGTGCATCGTCCACTGTTCCCGGGCGGCCGCCTTGCGGTCGACGGTCGCCGCCAGCCGGTGCGCGTGGAACTCCGCCTCGTCGATGCGGGTGGCCGCGTCGGCGATCTGCAGGTGGGTGATCGGCGCCTGCTGCTGGCTGGCGTAGTCGGTATAGGTGATCTTGCGCTCGGCGAGCCGGGCGGTGAAGGCGTCCATGGCCGCCCGCGCGAGACCGAGCGCGACGCCGACCGACGAGGCGGAGGCCACCGGCAGCAACGGTGCCCGGTAGATTCCGCTCGCCGCGTTGGCGTCCGAGGCGCCCTGGCCCTGCAGGACCGCGCCGAGCGGAAGGAAGCGGTCGCCGGGCACGAAGAGGTCCTGGGCGACGGTGCTGACGCTGCCGGTGCCCTTCAGACCCGTGGTGTGCCAGTCGTCGATGATGTGCAGATCCGTGGTGGGCACCAGCGCGATGACCGGCATGGGCTCCGCTTCGGGCGCGACCAGGACGGCGATGATGGCCTGCCACCGGCTGTGCAGTGCACCGGTGATGAAACCCCACTTGCCGTTGACGACGATCCCGCCGTCGGTGGGAGCGGCCATCGCGCTCGGGCTGAGCGTCCCGCAGACCAGGCTGTCCGGGCTGGCGAACACCTCGTCCTGGACGTGGTCGGGGAACTGGGCGGCCATCCACGTCGGGATCCAGTAGACCGACGCCGTCCACGCCGTGGATCCGTCGCCCCGGGCGAGCGCGGCGGCGACGTCGACGAGCGTACGGGTGTCGGACTCGTAGCCGCCGTAGCGCGTCGGCGTGCGCATCCGGAAGACGCCGGCGCCGCCCAGGGCGGAGATCACCTCGTCGTGGATCCGCCGGTTCTCCTCGTTCCAGGTCGAGAACTTCTGCAGTGTCGGGGCGAGCTCGGATGCTCGGCGCAGCAGTTCCGCGCGCCCGGGTCGGTCGGTGGTCAACTCGTGCCTCCTCGTCGGTGTCAGGCTCTGGGCCGGATGCCCTCACCCGGCGGGCGGGCGTCCGCGCGCCGGAGCGGTCATTCCTTCGATGGGCGTCACTTTTCGCGACCGGCCCGGGTGGACGCAACTCTCTGGATGCGGCCGGTTACTCCGGCCACCGGTGGCGCCGCGACGCGTCACGCCGCCCGGCCGCCGGTGGCGCCGCGACGCGTCACGCCGCCCGGCCGAAGGCGACGTCGTGCCAGGTGAGGCGCCGCGCCGGAGCGACAGTTCGGGCGTCGGGCAGGGCGAGCAGCATCGGCGGATCGCACAGGCGGGCGGGTCCGAGCCGGATCACCACGTCCAGGGTCTGGTCGGGACCGATCCGGAACGGACCGTGGCTGCCGAACATGGACACGGTCTCGCCGCGGCTCGCGCCGTCGGCGGGCGGGCGCGTCCCCACCCCGTGGCAGAGCAGGTACCAGGTGCCTTCGGGGACCTTGTCGAGCAGGAACCGGCCGGTGCCGGACAGGGTGGCGCAACTCGCCGGGCGCCCCTCGGGTATCCGGCTCTTGAACAGGCCGATGAAGATCGCGTCAGGTACCACCGGCGAGCGGGACGACACGATGCCGGACACGACGCCGCCGGCGCCGCCGGCGCCGGCCAGGTCCCGGTCGGGGACGGCGGCCGCGACGTACGGTGCCACTCCGCGGCAGCGGCGGTACTCGGTGGGCGACAGGCCCACGCTGCGGGTGAAGCGGGAACTGAAGGTGCCCACGCTGTTGTAGCCGACGTGGACGCTGACGTCCGCGACGTTCATGGACGTCGACAGCAGCAGGGTTTTCGCGCGGGCCAGCCGCAGGGCCGACAGAAATCGGCCCGGCGAGACGCCGGTGATCCGTTGGAACACCCGGGTGTAATGGAATTTGCTGAACATGGCGGCCCGCGCCATGTCGTCCACCGTCAGCTGTTCGCCGAGATGTTCCCGCATGAGATTGATCGATCGCTCGACAGCATCAACGAAATGGCTGCTCACCAAGTCTCCCCAGGCCGACGCATTCGACGTTCATTCAGGGCTGCTTGACAATCCGGAGCGCGGCCCGCCGATCGGCTCGAACAGGGTGCATCCGGGAATGTCTCGGAAGCCGCACCTGCGCGGCGGCGGCCAGCGACGGACACTGCCGGGCCGCTCCGCCTCCGCGCCCGGTACGGTCACCGCACAGGTGGGTTCACCTGCGGACCCGACCGCGTCTCGCCGGCCGCGCGACGATTGCGATTGATGGATGTCGAATATCGAACATGTGTACCGCCAGCTGGCACGTTTCGTTCTCCTCTGAACTCCGCAGGGCTCGGACCCGCGATTGCGGTAATCCTCGCGGGGCAGGGAAGAACGCGGCATCTTGAAAAATGCGGTCAATTCCGCACGCCCGAAGAAAGGCGCAGTGCCGAGCGTCACGCGTACTGCGCACCAGCCAAGAAATAGGCGAACAGCCCGTGGTCACCGTGCGTCATGAGTACAGTGGAATGCGCGGCGCAGTCCCTTACCGGCGGCTGCCGGGCGCTATCGACTCTCCGTAGAGCCTGGCGGACGTCGCGCAGTTGGGGAGGCTCGTTAACGTGACGCACGGTGTTAACAGCTGATTTACCCTGAGCCGGCTCGACGCCGAGCGCCACTGACTATGAGTTACGTCCCTGTAACGTGACGTGGCCGATGGCGAACGTCCCATTAGACAGCACCGGGACGCCGAGCGCCACCGTCCGCCGCCGCGGCGTCGAGCGGCCCTTGAGGCGGTTGTGCGTACGGGCGG
>JAEYGD010000126.1 GCA_023402505.1 Actinomycetes bacterium | reverse complement strand
CCCGACGGTGGCCCGCCCGGCCGGGCCACCGCCCGGAGCCGGGGAGACCGGGACCGAGGCGCGACCCGGCGCTGGCGACACCGGCACGGACGCCCGGCCGGGGCGGCCGACCGAGGCCGAACCGGCGGCACCCCGGGCGGGGACGGACGCCGAGCCACCTACGGAGGCCCGGCCGCTGGAGGCACCGCCCCGGGGGGACACCGAGGCGCGACCCGCCGATGCCGTACCCTCCGGTGCGGCCGACCAGCCACGCGACTCACCGCCCCTGGCGCGGTACGCGTCGTCGGCCGGCCCGGGGTCCCCGTGCTGGCCCGGAATCCGGGCCCGCCCGGGCGGGGAACTGGGATCGCCGTACGAGTTCATTCCTCACACCCTGCCGGTCGCGGTGGGGCGCGGCTGCGCCGCCACCGGGTTGCCGTGAGTTGGGACACCCGCCACCGCACGGTCACGCCGGACGGCCGGTGTCACTTGTGAATCAATCGGGCCAATCAGACCAACGAGCCGTCGGTCGCTCCGGGCGTGCGCGCACAGGCCGGAGTCAGCCGATCGAGCTGGTATCACCGTTGCGCCTCTCGCCTCCGTTGCCCGTTCCGGGCGCCCGCGGCGGCCGCGCCACCCGCTGCGCCCTGCTCTGGCCCGTCCTCGGCCAACCCGTCCCGCCCGAGCAGGTACTGCTCGACGAGATGGTTCCAGTCACAGCCGAGGCACACCTCCACCACGAAGACCTGGAACTCACGCAGTGTCATCGCCAGCACGGGCAACTCCGCCAGTGTGCGGGCCTGACCGGCGGACTGCTTGAGTTCGTCCCCGTAAATGTAGTGCACGTGCGTCAGGTTCTCGCTGCGGCAGATCGGGCACCGCTGGTCGGTCGGCTCACCGTGGAACCGAGCCGCGTTCTTCAGGTACGGCGATGCGTCGCACACGTCGTACGTGCCGACCCGCCCGGCGAGGAGGTCACGCAGCACTGCTCGCTTCTGGAGCGAGTAGTCGACCACCTGGCGCTGCGTACGCATGCGCAAGAGGGTACGCGGTCTCGCCCGACGCGGCGACCATGGTGACTATCCGTGATCAGGGAACCCCGGATTGGGGGTTTGCCCTGCCGGCAGGCGATCCGCTAGCGTGCGATGTATCGGTCCGATACATCGCAGCGAATAGCAGTCGGTCCACAGGGTAAGGAAAGGATGGCCGATGCTCGAACTCGCCATCCTCGGCCTTCTCCAAGAGGCCCCGATGCACGGCTACGAGCTGCGTAAGGAGCTGACCGCGAAGCTCGGTGCGATCCGTGCGGCGATCAGCTACGGCTCGCTCTACCCCACCCTGCGCCGCCTCCAGGCGGCCGGGTGGATCACCGAGGCCGCCGAGACACCCGCCACCGCCGAGGAGGTTCCCGCGCTGACCAGCCGACGAGGTCGGGTGGTCTACAAAATCACCGCGGAGGGCAAGGAACGCTTCGCCCAGCTCATCGCACAGGCCGGGCCCGAGACGTACGACGACACGGGCTTCGGGGTGCACTTCGCGTTCTTCGCCCGGACCGACCAGGCGACCCGACTCCGGATCCTCGAGGGTCGCCGCCGAAAGATCGAGGAACGCCGCGAAGGACTCCGCGACGTGCTCGGCCGTGCCGCCGAGCGCCTCGACGCGTACACGCTGGAGCTGCAGCGCCACGGCCTGGAGGCCTGTGAGCGCGAGGTCCGCTGGCTGGAGGAGCTCATCGCCAACGAGCGCTCCGGCCGAGCCCCGACAGTCCCGGGCACCGGGACGGCCGGCGGCCGACGAGAAGACAACAGCCCGCCTCCGCCTGGAGAGTCCAGGAAAGAGCGGCCGTGATGAAGAAGAAGGAGGCAGACGCTATGGGCTCCGTCCGCGTCGCCATCGTCGGTGTGGGGAACTGCGCCTCGTCCCTCGTACAGGGCGTGGAGTACTACCGGAACGCCGACCCGAACGACCGCGTCCCGGGTCTCATGCACGTCACCTTCGGCGACTACCACGTCTCCGACGTGAAGTTCGTCGCGGCGTTCGACGTGGACGCCAAGAAGGTGGGCATGGACCTCGCCGAGGCGATCGTCGCCAGCGAGAACAACACCATCAAGCTGTGCGACGTCCCGCCGACCGGCGTGACCGTGCAGCGCGGCCCGACCTTCGACGGTCTGGGCCAGTACTACCGCGAGATCGTCGAGGAGTCCGACGCCACCCCGGTCGACGTGGCGCAGGCCCTGCGCGACGCCCAGGTCGACGTGGTCGTGTCCTACCTGCCGGTGGGCTCCGAGGAGGCCGACAAGTTCTACGCCCAGGCCGCGATCGACGCCGGCTGCGCGTTCGTCAACGCCCTGCCGGTCTTCATCGCCTCCGACCCGGTGTGGGCGCAGAAGTTCACCGACGCGGGCCTGCCGATCGTCGGCGACGACATCAAGAGCCAGGTCGGCGCCACCATCGTGCACCGCGCCCTGGCGAAGCTGTTCGAGGACCGCGGCGTCGAGCTGCTGCGCACCTACCAGCTCAACTTCGGCGGCAACATGGACTTCATGAACATGCTGGAGCGCAACCGCCTGGTCTCGAAGAAGATCTCGAAGACCCAGTCGGTGACCTCCCAGGTGCCGCACGAGATGGCGAAGAGCGACGTGCACATCGGCCCGTCCGACCACGTGCCGTGGCTGGACGACCGCAAGTGGGCGTACATCCGCCTGGAGGGCCGCTCCTTCGGTGACGCCCCGCTCAACGCCGAGCTGAAGCTCGAGGTGTGGGACTCGCCGAACTCGGCCGGCGTCATCATCGACGCGGTCCGCGCCGCCAAGATCGCGCTGGACCGGAAGATCGGCGGCCCGATCCTGTCCGCCTCGTCGTACTTCATGAAGTCCCCGCCGGTCCAGTACGCCGACCACGACGCGCACGCCGCCGTCGAGGCGTTCATCGCCGGCGAGATCGAGCGCTGACGCGCTGACCGGCCAGCAAGCGCTGACCGACCAGCACCGGCGAGGGCCGGGTCCGCACGGACCCGGCCCTCGTCGTCTGCCGGCCCGGGCGTGCGCTGCGGCGTCAACCGGCCGACCACGCCTCGCGGAGGGCGACGCCCGCCTCCAGCTCGAGGAGCTTCACCTTGCGGTCGAGGCCGCCGCCGAAGCCGACCAGCTTCCCGCCGGCGCCGACGATCCGGTGGCACGGCACGATCACCGGGACCGGGTTGCGGTTGCAGGCCACCCCGGCCGCCCGTGCGGCCGAGGCGTCGCCGAGCCGGCGCGCGACCGCGCCGTAGGTGAGCGTCTCCCCGTACGGGATCGAGGTCATCTCGCGCCAGACCGCCCGCTCGAACTCCGAGCCACGCGGTACGCGCACCGGCACGGTGAACGCGGTCAGGTCACCGGCGAAGTACGCCCGCAGCTCCGCCACCGCCCGCGCCGCCAGGCCGTCGGCCGGCTCCTCACCGGCGGCGGCGACCCGCCCGAAGTGTGACCCGCACACGGCGTCGGCGTCGGTGGCGACGGAGAACTCGCCGATCGGGGAGTCGAGCACGGTCCAGCGCATGCCACCCATTGTCGCGCGCCCACGGACATTGCCTCGCTGAGGGCGGGCTGGACGACCGCTGAGCGAAGTCGATGTTGCACGGCGTCGATACCGTGCAGGTCATGGC
>JAEYGD010000109.1 GCA_023402505.1 Actinomycetes bacterium | reverse complement strand
GGCCGGTGCCGTCGACGACGCCGCCCCACCGGCCGTTCCGGTCACCGGGGGCACCAACGACCGCGGCCTGCCCGTCCGGGTGCCGATGGCGCAGCTCGCCGCCGTCACCCAGCCGGCCCGGCCGGAGGCGGCCGCACGGCGGCACGACCCGGACCCGGAGGCGGTCGGCGGCATGCTGTCGCGGCTGTACAGCGGGGTCCGGCGGGCCGAGGCCGAGGACACCACCGAACTGCCCGTGCCACCGGCGCGCGGGAGCACCGAGGGAGGACAGCAGTGACGACGTTGAGCCAGGAGGCCCGCGACCTGAGCTGGCTGGTCAGCGGGTTCGCGCAGCGGGTACCGGGGGTGGCGCACGCGATCGTGGTCTCCTCCGACGGGCTGCTGGTGGCGATCTCCGACCACCTGCCCCGCGACCACGCCGACAAGCTCGCCGCCGTCACGTCCGGTTTGATGAGCATCACCGCCGGCGCCGCCCAGATGTTCGACGGGGACGTGGTCAAGCAGACCGTGGTCGAGATGGGGCGCGGCTACTTCCTGGTGATGCAGGTCCGGGACGGCTCCATCCTGGCCACGCTGGCCGCCGCGGACGCCGACATCGGTGTGGTCGGCTACGAGATGGCGCGGCTGGCGAAGCAGGCGGGGGAAATGCTGACCCCGGCGCTGCGCGCGGAGCTGCAGCAGGCCCTGCCCCGGTGACCGCGGCCCGCCCGGCGTCGACGCCGGGCGGGGGCGGCCGGTCACAGGCCGCCGGCGGCGATGACGTCCCGGTACCAGTGCGCGCTGCGCTTCGGGATCCGGCGCTGGGTCGGGTAGTCCACGTACACCAGTCCCCAGCGCTGGTCGTAGCCCTCGGCCCACTCGAAGTTGTCCAGCAGCGACCAGACGTGGAAGCTCTCCAGCGGTACGCCGTCGGCCATGGCGCGGTGCACGGCGGCCAGGTGGTCGCGCAGAAACCGGATCCGGCCGGCGTCGTCCACCGTCCCGTCGGCGGCCAGCGTGTCGGGAGTGGGCAGGCCGTTCTCGGTGACGGTCAGCGGGATCGGGCCGTAGTCGCGGGTGACCCGGGTGAGGATGTCGTACATGCCGGCGGGGTGGATCTGCTGCCACTCGGCCTCGGAGGTGGGCCAGCGGCGCACGGTGCCGCCGTCGGCGGTCACGTAGATCGGCGTGTAGTACTGCACCGCCACCAGGTCGACCGGCGTGGAGATGACGTCGAGGTCCCCGTCGCGGATCCCGCGGACCATCCGGCTGTCCGGCCCGAGGTCGGCCAGCACGTCCTGCGGGTAGCGGCCGGTCAGCACCGAGTCCAGGTAGAGCCGGTTCTCGTAGCCGTCGTAGAGGCGGGTGGCCTCGGCCGCGCCGGGTGAGGAGTCCGCCGGGTAGCAGGGGTGCAGGTTGAAGGCCGGTCCGATGCGCCCGGCGCCGCCGGCCGCCCGCTGCGCCCGTACGGCCAGGCCGTGGGCGAGCTGGAGGTGGTGGGCGACCAGGTACGCGGCCTGCGGGTCGCGGTGGCCGGGGGCGTGGTGCCCCTGCAGGTAGCCGTTCTGCACGACGGTCTTCGGTTCGTTGACGGTGAGCCAGACCGGCACCCGGTCACCGAGGGCCCGGAAGACGTGGTCGGCGTACTCGGCGAAGCGGTAGGCGACGTCGCGTGACTCCCAGCCGCCGAGGTCCTGCAGGGCCTGGGGCAGGTCCCAGTGGAACAGCGTGGCCATCGGTGCGATGCCGCGCTCGTGGAGCCCGTCGACGAGGCGCCGGTAGAAGTCCAGCCCGCGCTGGTTGGGTGCGCCGGTGCCGTCGGCCTGGACGCGGGGCCAGGAGATGGAGAACCGGTAGCTGCGCAGGCCCAGGTCCCGCATGAGGTCCAGGTCCTCGACGTAGCGGTGGTAGTGGTCGGCCGCGACGTCGCCGGTGTCGCCGTTGCGGACGCGGCCCGGGGTGCGGCTGAACGTGTCCCAGACGGACTCACCCCGGCCGTCCTCCTTGGCGGCGCCCTCGATCTGGTACGCCGAGGTGGCGGCGCCCCAGCCGAAGCCGGGCGGGAAGCGCAGGGCGCCGGCGGGGTGCGGCTCGCTCTCCGGGTCGCGCGGCTCGTCGTCGCCGGAGCCGTCGCAGCCGGCCAGCGAGGTGCCGGCGACGGTCGCGCCGGCGACCCCGGCGGTGGTGGCGGCCGTGGCGGTGGCCGAGAGCGCGGCGCGCCGCAGCAGTCGCCGCCGGGTGAGTATCGACATCGAGGGTCTCCTCTGGGTGGGCCTGAACCGCCACCGGGAGCGCTCCCACGATTGGGCAGGGTTCGCCTCCGGCTCTCCCGGTGGGAGTCCGGGGGCGAGGGAATTCTAGGAAACGGTGGGGGCCGGCGCGCTTTCGCCTCTTCTCCCACCGTGAACGGGGGTTTAGTGTGGGGACGGGGGAGGGCAACCCCCGTCCCCACCGGTGCTGCACACGCACGTTCGGAAATTGGCGTCCAGCCGTGCGTGTCGCGCGGGAGCCGGGCCACGCGAGTGGCTTGAGGATCCACCTCCCTCCACTGTGGTGGGATGATGGCTGGCGGCGGCGTCCGGGCTGGCCCGCCGTCAGCCCTCCGGGTCTTCCCGATACCGGCCGGGGCCGGACTCGGGCGATCTTCTTGGTGGAACTCCGTCGATGGAAGCGCTCCCATCGGCGATGGTGCGACTGTAACGCCCGTCACGGCTTTGTGAAAGCCCCAAAACGAGATCGAAACATCGACCTGCTGCAACGTGCCCCCGGTTCTTGTGGGAGCGCTTCCATTGATGGCACACTGACCGCCGAGCCACCGTCACGTGAGCGCGGGTCGCCGAGGGCAGCCGGTTCCTCCGGCACGGCACCCCGAGGTGAGCGGCAGCCCCACCGCCGCGCCACCGGCCCCGGCCCCGCCGGGGAGACCCTCATCCCGGGCGCCTCGCCCCGCCGGTCACGACACCGGCCAGGCGCCCCGCCGGGGCACCGACCCGCCCCGGCCCGGTCCGAGGAGACACCGCGCACATGAGACAACTGGCACGACGTCGCCGGCTGGCGATGGTCGCCGTCACCGCGCTGGCGATCGGCGGGGTCACCCTGCCCGCCGGCGCCGCCCAGGCCGCGCCGGCCTGCGACGTGGTCTACGCGACCAACGACTGGAGCAACGGCTTCACCGCGAACGTCACGATCAAGAACCTCGGCGACCCGATCAACGGTTGGACCCTGCGCTTCGCCTTCCCCGGCGACCAGCGGATCAGCCAGGGCTGGTCGGCGAGATGGAGCCAGACCGGCAACCAGGTCACCGCCACCAACGAGGCGTGGAACGGCGCCATCGGCACCGGCGGCTCGACGAGTATCGGCTTCAACGCCTCCTACAGCGGCACCAACGCCAAGCCGACGTCCTTCTCGGTCAACGGCGTCACCTGCGGCGGCACGCCGCAGCAGCCGCCGACGGTCGCGCTGAGCGTGCCGGCCGGGCCGTTCGAGGCCCCCGCCGACGTGCCGCTGACCGCCACCGCCAGCGACCCGGACGGGACGATCAGCAAGGTCGAGTTCTACCGCAACGGCCTGCTGGTCAACACCGACACGACCGCACCGTACGGCTACACGCTCGAGGACCTGCCGGCCGGTGACTACACCGTGCAGGCCAGGGCGTACGACAACGCGAACCTGAGCGCGGTCGCGGAACGGGCGTTCACCGTCACCCCCGCCTCCGGGCCGCAACTGGTCGCCACGCCGGCCGCGGTCAGCGTCAACGAGGGCGGCAGCGCCACCTTCAACCTCAAGCTGAGCAGGGCGCCCTCGGCCAACGTCGCCGTGTCGCTCGCCCGCACCGGCGACACCGACATCACCGTGACGCCGGCCTCGGTGACGCTCACGCCCAGCAACTGGAGCACCGGCGTCAATGTCACCGTCTCGGCCGCCGAGGACAGCGACACCGCCGGCGGCACCGCGACCATCACCGCCTCCGCCAGCGGGTACGCGCCGCTGGCCGTCACCGCCACCGAGATCGACAACGACGTGCCGGGCGGCGGCGACGGCGAGTACGTCGAGCGCTTCCTCGCCCAGTACGGCAAGATCAAGAACTCCGGGTACTTCAGCCCCGAGGGCGTGCCCTACCACTCGATCGAGACGCTGATCGTCGAGGCGCCCGACCACGGCCACGAGACCACCTCCGAGGCGTTCAGCTTCTGGCTGTGGCTGGAGGCCTACTACGGCCGGGTGACCCAGAACTGGGCGCCGTTCAACAACGCCTGGACGGTGATGGAGAAGTACATCATCCCGTCGCAGGCCGACCAGCCCACCGCGGGCGCGGCCGGCACCCCGCAGTACGCCGCCGAGCACGATCTGCCCAGCCAGTACCCGTCGCAGCTGGAGCCCAACGTGTCGGTGGGCCAGGACCCGCTGCGCGGCGAGCTGCAGTCCACCTACGGCAACGGCCAGATCTACGGCATGCACTGGCTGCTCGACGTGGACAACACCTACGGCTTCGGCCGCTGCGGCGACGGCACCACCCGGCCGGCGTACATCAACACCTTCCAGCGCGGCACCCAGGAGTCGGTCTGGGAGACCGTCCCGCAGCCGTCCTGCGACACCTTCGCCCACGGCGGCCAGTACGGCTACCTGGACCTGTTCGTCAAGGAGTCCAACGCCCCGGCGAAGCAGTGGAAGTACACCAACGCCCCGGACGCCGACGCCCGCGCGGTGCAGGCCGCGTACTGGGCCCTGACCTGGGCCAAGGAGCAGAACAAGGCGGCCGACGTGTCGGCCACCGTGGCCAAGGCCGCGAAGATGGGTGACTACCTGCGGTACGCCATGTTCGACAAGTACTTCAAGAAGATCGGCAACTGCGTCGGCGCGAGCACCTGCCCCGCCGGCACCGGCCGGGACTCGGCGCACTACCTGATGTCCTGGTACTACGCCTGGGGTGGCGCGTACGAGGCCAACCAGAACTGGTCGTGGCGCATCGGATCCAGCCACAACCACTTCGGCTACCAGAACCCGTTCGCGGCGTGGGCGCTGACCAACGTCAACGAGCTGAAGCCGAAGTCGCCGACCGCGGTCAGCGACTGGGAGAAGAGCTTCGAGCGGCAGCTGGAGTTCTACACCTGGCTCCAGTCCGCCGAGGGCGGCATCGCCGGTGGCGCGACCAACAGCTGGGGCGGCTACTACGGCCAGCCGCCGGCCGGCACGTCCACCTTCTACGGCATGTACTACGACGTCGACCCGGTCTACAACGACCCGCCGTCCAACCAGTGGTTCGGCATGCAGGCCTGGTCGATGCAGCGCATCGCCGAGCTGTACCTGGTCACCGGCAACGCCAAGGCGAAGGCGCTGCTGGACAAGTGGGTGCCGTGGGCGATCGCCAACACCACCGTCGGCACCAACTGGTCGATCCCGTCGGACATGAAGTGGACCGGCCAGCCGACCACCTGGAACCCGACCAACCCGCAGCCCAACACCAACCTGCACGTCGAGGTCACGGTGCAGGGCCAGGACGTCGGCGTCGCCGCCGCCTACGCCCGCACCCTCATCGCGTACGCGGCGAAGTCGGGCAACACGGCCGCGAAGAACACCGCCAAGGGGCTGCTGGACGCGCTGCACGCGGCCAGCGACACCCAGGGCGTCTCGACGGTGGAGAAGCGGGGCGACTACCGCCGCTTCGACGACGTCTACGACGCCGCCACCGGCCAGGGTCTCTACGTCCCGCAGGGCTGGACCGGGCGGATGCCCAACGGCGACCAGATCGCCCCGGGCAAGAGCTTCGTCGACATCCGCTCCTTCTACAAGAACGACCCGGCGTGGCCGAAGGTGCAGGCGTACCTCAACGGCGGCGCGGAGCCCGAGTTCCGGTACCACCGGTTCTGGGCGCAGGCGGACGTCGCGATGGCGTACGCCGACTACGGGAAGCTGTTCCCGAACGGCTGACCACACTCCTCCGGGC
>JAEYGD010000107.1 GCA_023402505.1 Actinomycetes bacterium | reverse complement strand
GGCACCCTGAGCGCGGAGCAGGCGTGGCGGGCCGTCACGGCCGCGCGGGCGTATGTCGGGGCGCTGCGGGAGGCCCGGCCGCGGTGGCGCCGGCTGCTCTGGTCGGTGCATCCCGGTCCGCTGTGGGAGCACCGGCGACCCAGGCCCGCCGCCCGGGGCGAGCCGCCCACGACGGCCAGGCCGACGCCGGCCGGATGACGCCGGGCCGGGCCGACGCCGGCGTGGTGACCGGCCCGTCCTCATCCGGCCGAGCCACGCCGACAGCCGGCATCGCCGGCACCACCGGCAGGCAGCCGACAGCACCGGTCAGCCGGCCGGCACCGCCGGTCAGGCAGTCAGGCGGCGGACGAGCTTGCGGAGACCGGCCTGCCAGCCGTCGGGGTCCTCGGCGCGGCGGCGCGCGTACGCGGCGACCTCCGGGTGCGGCAGGATCAGGAACCGCTCCTCGGCCAGACCGGCGATCACCGAGTCGGCCACCTGGTCCGGGGTGAGCACCGCGCCGGACGCGGCGATCACCTTGGCGCCCAGATGACCGGCGGCCAGCCCGTCGGACAGCATCGGCGTGTCCACGCCCTGCGGGCAGAGCGCGCTGACCCGCACGCCCCGGTCCCGGTAGGCGATGGCCAACCACTCGGCGAAGGCGACCGCGGCATGCTTCGTGGCCGTGTACGGGGCGTCCCCGACCGCCGTCAGCACCCCCGCCGCCGAACAGGTCATCAGCAGGTGCCCGCCTCCCCGGGCGAGCATCTCGGGCAGCACCGCGCGGGCGGTGTAGACGTGGGAGAGCACGTTCACCCGCCACGCCCGGTCCCAGTCCGCGTCCGGCGCGTCCACTCCCCCGCCGGTGGCCACGCCCGCGTTGGCGCAGAACAGGTCGATCCGCCCGTACCGCCGCTGGGTGTCGGCGACCAGCGCGCGGACCTGTTCCTCGTCGGTGACGTCCACGCCCGCCGGGTGCGCGACCGGCCCGACCGCCTCGGCGACCGCCCCCGCCGCGTCGGCGTGCAGGTCGGCCACCACCACGGCCGCCGCGCCCTCGGCAGCGAACCGCCGGACCAGCGCCGACCCGATGCCACCGGCCCCGCCGGTGACCACCACGACCTTGTCGGTGAGGTTCACCGCGACTCACCCCCGCCCAGCCGGGCGATCACGTCGAAGAGCGCGCCCACTCCCCCGGCGGCCAGCTCCGGCGTGGGCAGCAGCGCCAACACCGGGACCTCGACGCCGGCCTCGGCGTACCGCTGCACCTGCGCCCGGCAGTCCTCCGGGGACCCGTGCAGCACCAGGGCGTCGACCACCTCGTCCGGCACGGCCGCTCCGGCGCCGCGCCGGTCGCCGGCCGCCCAGGCCGTCCACATCGGCCCGAACACCTCGCCGCGGCCCAGCCAGCGGTGGAACTCCGCGTACGCCGGGACGGTCAGGTAGCTGGTGATGAGCCGGCGGCCGAGCGCCCGCGCGTGCGCGGTGTCCTCGGTCGGGCAGACGAAGATCCGCGCGACCACGTCGAAGCCGGGGCGGCGCTCGCCGAGCGCGGCCAGCGCCCGCGGGACGTCGCCGGCGGCGAGCCAGTTGAGGATCACCCCGTCGGCCTCGGCGGCGGCCAGCCGCAGCATTCCGGGCCGCAGGGCGGCCAGCAGCAGCGGCGGCGGCACGGCCGGTGGTCGTTCCAGCGTGAACCGCCGGACCGAGAACGTGTCGTACGCCCCGTCGACCGTCTCGCCGGCCAGGGCGGAACGCAGGAAGCGCAGCACGTCGCGGGTACGCCGGAACGGCTCGGTGAACTCGCCGGCGTTCCAGTCCCCGACGATCACCGGGGAGGACGCCCCGATGCCCAGCGCGAACCGGCCGGGCGCGGTCTCGGCGAGCGCGGCGGCGCTCATCGCGAGCAGGCCGGGGCCGCGCGTGAAGACCGGTGTGATCGCGGTGCCCAGCCGCAGCCGCGGCGCCCACGCGGCGGCGAGCGCCAGCGGGGTGAACGCGTCGGCCCCGGCGACCTCCGAGGACCAGGCGTCAGTGAAGCCGGCCTCGTCGAGGGCGCGGTACACCGCGGCGTGGTCGGCGAGCGGGATCCCGCCCAGCGGCACCGTCATGCCCCATCGCGTCGTCATCGGTCGATGATGTCCGCCCGCGACCGCATGGGGCAAGATCGGTGTGAGGTTTCCCGTTTCCCGGTCGCCGCGCCGCCGGCGGACGCGACCACTGCATCGTCGGCCCGCCGGGCCACCTGACGGGGCCGCCCGCCGGAGCAGGCGGCACCGCCGTTCTGACGATCCGGACCGCGTCTGACCCGCGCTAACCTGCGATGCGTGACCTTCTCCCTCGTCGCCCGCTCCGACGACGGCCGCCTGCACGGCGTCGTCGTGGCCAGCCGCTTCCTCGCCGCCGGTGCGCTGGTCCCGGCCGCCGAGGCCGACATCGGCGCGCTCGCCACCCAGGCCCACGTGAACCTCGCGTACCGGCCGCAGGGGCTGGCGCTGCTGCGCACCGGGGTGGCGGCGACGGACGTGGTCGCCGGTCTGGTCGCCGCCGACGGCGAACGCGACCACCGGCAGCTCGGTGTGGTGGGCGTCACCGGGCCGGGCGCCACCTGGACCGGCCCGGCGTGCCACCCGTGGGCCGGGGGTCAGGCCGGCGACGGGTGGGCGGCGCAGGGCAACATCCTCGCCGGGCCGCAGGTGATCGACGCGGTACGCGACGCCTGGCTCGGCGGGGCGACGCTGCCGTTCCCGGACCGGCTGGTGGCCGCGCTGCGCGCCGGCGACCAGGCCGGCGGCGACCGGCGGGGCCGCCAGAGCGCCGGGCTGCTGGTGGTCGAGCGCGGCGGCGGCTACGGCGGCACCGGCGACGTCCTGGTCGACCTGCGCGTCGACGACCACCCCGACCCGGTGGCCGAGCTGGGCCGGCTGCTGGCCGTGCACACCCTGCTGTTCACCCGACCGGACCCGGCGACCCTGCTGGAGCTCGGCGGTGCGGTCGCCGCCGAGGTCGCCGCTCTGCTCACCGCCCTGGGCCATCCCGCCGACCCGGCCGATCCGCAGCCGGCGCTGTTCGACTGGGCGGGGATGGCGAACCTGGAGGAACGCCTGGTGCCGGGCCGGATCGACCCGGTCGTGCTCGACCAGCTGCGCAAGGCCGCACCACAGGTGCCCGCACCCCGGGCGGCCGGCGAGGCGCTGCCCGCCTCCTGACCGGCTCAGGGCGCGAACGCCAGCCAGCGGAAACCGGCGGCGTCGGCGGTGGCCCGCTCCTCGGGCGTCAGGGCCGCCCGGCCGGTGGCCTTGCGGATCAGGGTCAGCCGGTCCCAGCCGAGCGCGGCCGGCACCGGTCGGCCGCCGGTGAGCAGGTCGGCGACGACCGTGGCGGCGGCCGGCGTCAGCCACGGCGGCCGGTCCAGCGCCGCCGCCAGGTCGAGGCCGTGCACGCCGACCTCCACCACCCGGGTACGCAGGAACTCCACCACGGTCATGGCGTCGCCGTGCCGGGTGCGGACCACCCGGTCGGCCGGTTCGGCGTCGACGGCGTCGAGGGTGGCCCGCCAGAGGCGGTCGACGTCGTCGGCGAGCGCGGCGGCGGCGAGGTCCCGGCCCTGCCGGCGCCCGCTGTCGATCCGCTCGGCGTCCACCGGCGGCGTGAACTTCGCCGCACCGAAGTAGCCCGCGGCGTCCACCTCGGCGTGCGGTGGCGCGGGTGCGGCGAGCATGCCGGCCAGCCGTCCGACGCCGGCCCGAATGTGCGCCAGCAGGTCGCGGACGGTCCACGGCCGGCAGTCGGTGGGCCGGTCGAGGTCGGTCTCGTCGAGGTCGCGGAGCACCACGACGAGCCGCGCGCACTCGTCGCGGAACGCCGCGCGGACCAGCTGGTGGTCGGCCACCGGTCAGCCGGCCCGGCGGGGAACGAGACGGTGCACGCTGATCAGAACAAGCGCCATGACGACGCCCATGGTGCCGGCGATCCCGGCGGCGCTGCCCGCGTACCCGATGAACAGCGGCCGGCGACCCAGGTCGTCCGGTGCGGTGGCGCGCAGGTCGACCAGCCAGGCCAGGGCGACGGCACTGGCCACCACCGCGAGCAGGCCGCCCGCGCCGAGCACCCCGGCGGCGAGGCGGTGCGCGTCGGCGGAGTCGACCTCCGCCCGCGGGCGCTGCGTGACCAGCAGCAGCAGGCCGCCCAGCGCGGCCCACACCCCGACCACCAGGTACGCGGCGACCGCGTCGCTGGGCCGGTGCCAGCCGGCGGACAGCGTCGCCACCCCGGCGGCGGCGGCGTAGGCGGCGCCGAGGAACGCGCCGGCCGGGCGTACCGTGCGGGGCAGGACGAGCACCAGCGCCACCGCGACCGAGGCGGCGACGGTGGTGTGGCCGCTGGGCAGGCTGTTACCGGCGTAGACCCGTTCCGGGTCGATGCCGAGGTCCGGGCGGGCGAGCCCGTACTTGAGGGCCTGCGTGGTGAGGTTGGCGCCGACGATGAGCAGGGTGGCCGTGATCGCGAGGGCGAGCCGCCCCCGCATCAGGGCGATGAACCCGATGACGGCGGTGGCCACCAGCAGCGACACCACCGACATGGCGTTGAGGATCCGGTCGACCGGCTCGTCGATGTGGTCCTGGCCGATCCGGTTGCCGGTCAGCGCGACCGTGTCGAGCCACTGGCCCAGTTCGGTGTGCACGGCCGTCCGCCACACGGCGAGGAACGCCGCCGCCTGGGCCAGGGCCAGCACGACCAACCAGACCGCCGTCCAACCCCTCGCCGTCTCGCGCACCCGCACAACTTAGCGACATGTCACACCCGTCGGGCCGGTGGCCCGCCGCCTGTCGCCGACTAGGTTTGAGGCGGGCCGGCCGGGTCGCCGCGGCGGGCCGCGGTGACGGTCGGGACGGCACGTCAGGGAGGTGGCGGTGGGCGGCGCAACGGAGCACGGGGCGCCTGCGGCCGGGCGGCCGGAGTCACTGGCCGACCTGCTCGGCGGGCGCCGCGGGGCGATCGACGCCACGCTGCCGCCGGTGGCGTTCGCCGCCGGCTGGCTGCTCGGCGGCGAGTCGCTGCCGGCCGGGGTCGGCGCCGCGGTGCTGACCGGGGCGGCGGTGGCGGGCTGGCGGTGGCGCCGGGGGCACCGGCCGCGCTCGGTGCTGGTGGGCCTGCTCGCCGTCTGCGTCGCCGCGCTGATCGCGCTGCGCACCGGCCGGGCCGAGGACTTCTTCCTGGTGCAGCTGGTCGCCAACGCGGCGAGCGCGCTCGCCTGGGCGGTGAGCATCGTGGTCCGCTGGCCGCTGCTCGGCGTCGTCGTCGGCGCGGCGCTACGGCAGCGGACCCGGTGGCGCCGGGATCCGGCGCTGCTGCGGGCGTACGGGCGGGGCAGCTGGCTGTGGGCGGTCAGCTACGTGCTGCGGGTGGCGGTGTTCCTGCCGCTGTGGCTGGGCGGTCAGGTGGTGGCGCTGAGCGTGGCCCGGGTCGCGCTGAGCTGGCCGCTGGTGGCCGCCACGCTCGCGGCGAGCTGGGTGGTCGTGCGCCGCTCGTTGCCGGCCGGCCACCCGGGCCTGCGGCATCCGGTGCTCGGGGAACCGGCGCCCTCGCCGACCGGCCACTGAGGGCGGACGTCGACCGGGGAAAAAGTGGAGAGGCCGCCACGGGGGGAGCGGCCTCTCCGGTGACGTACGTTACTCCGTCGTGGTCTTCTCCGTGATCCCGGGAGGGGCTGTTTTTCGGGCTTTTTCGCGCCCTGTGCACAACCGGGTGGTGGGG
>JAEYGD010000065.1 GCA_023402505.1 Actinomycetes bacterium | reverse complement strand
GCCCACCACTCCCCCGCCGACCACCCCGCCACCGGTCACGCCGCCGCCGGCCGGCGCCTGCACGGCGACGTACAAGGTGACGAACTCGTGGTCCGGGGGCTTCCAGGCCGACGTGACGGTGACCGCCGGCGGCTCGCCGACCCGGGGCTGGTCGGTGGCCTGGACGTACGCCAACGGCCAGCAGGTCACCCAGGCCTGGAACGCCACCGTCACCAGGACCGGAAACACGGTCGTCGCCCGCAACGTCGACTACAACGGCAGCCTTCCCGCCGGCGGAAGTACGACGTTCGGCTTCATCGGCACGGGCAGCCCGACACCGGCACCCGTCCTCGCCTGCACGACCGCCTGAAGCACCGGCCGGGGCCGCGCCCATCTCCCTCCGGGTCGCGGCCCCGGCCGGGCCCGCGCGTCAGGGCAGGCAGGTGACGATGTCGGCGATCGGGCGGCGGCGGCCGGTGTAGAAGGGGATCTCCTCGCGGACGTGCAGGCGGGCGCGGGAGGCGCGCAGGTCGCGCATCAGGTCGACGATGCGGTGCAGCTCGTCGGCCTCGAACGCGAGCATCCACTCGTAGTCGCCCAAGGCGAACGACGCGACCGTGTTCGCCCGCACGTCGGGATAGCCGCGGGCCATCCGCCCGTGCTCGGCCAGCATCTCCCGCCGCTCGGCGTCCGGCAGCACGTACCACTCGTACGAGCGGACGAACGGGTACACGCACAGGTACGCCCGGGCCTCCTCACCGGCCAGGAACGCCGGGATGTGGCTCTTGTTGAACTCCGCCGGCCGGTGCAGCGCCATCTGGGACCAGACCGGCGTCATCGCCCGCCCCAGGGTGGTGCGGCGAAACCGCAGGTACGCGTCCTGCAACGCGTCGCTCGACGACGAGTGCCACCAGATCATCAGGTCGGCGTCGGCGCGCAGGCCCGCGAGGTCGTACGTGCCCCGCACCGTCACGTCCTTGCCGGCCAGCTCCTCGAAGAGCGCCTCGACCTCACCGGTCACGTTCTCCCGCAGGGACGGCAGGGGGCCGCTGACCCGGTACACCGACCACATCGTGTACCGGATGGATTCGTTGAGCTCCTTCAGCCGCGCCGCGTTGGTCTGCTCGGTCATGTCCGGGCACCTCCCAGTGCAGTGATGATCTCCTCGGCCGCCGTCGCGCCGGAGCGGACGCAGACCGGGATGCCGACGCCGTCGTACCCGGCTCCGGCCAGCGCCAGGGTCGGGTGTTCCGCCCGCAGCGCCGCCCGCGCCGACGCCACCCGGTCGAGGTGGCCCGGCGCGTACTGGGGCAGCGACCCGCCCCAGCGCTGCACGCGGGTGGCCACCGGGGTGGGCAGCGGGCTGCCGAGCACCGCCGACAGCTCCCGGTGCACGGCGGCGACCAGGTCCCCGCCGGGGCGCTGGAGCTGCGCCTCGTCCCCGTACCGCCCGATCGAGGCGCGGACCAGGGCGAGGCCGTCGGGCCGGCGCAGGTGCCCCCACTTGGTGGTGAAGAACGTCGACGCCTTGATCAGCAGCCCTTCGGTCGCCGGCACCAGGAAGCCGGACAACGCGGGCAGCTCCGGCTCCGGCAGGGCGAGGGTGACCAGCGCGACGCTGGCGTAGTCCAGCCCACCGACCGCCTTCGCCGCGACCGGCGCGACGTCGTCGAGCAGCCGTGCGGCCGGGCGGGCCGGCACGGCCAGCACCACGGCGTCGACGTCGACGTGCTGCTCGTCGCGGGTCGGGCCGACGGTCAGCCGCCAGCCGGTGCCCACCGGCCTCAGCTCGCGGACCGCCGCGTCGCGGCGGACCGTCGCCCCGCTGGCCGCCGCGGCGGCCTCGACCAGGGTGCTCAGGCCGCCGGCGAGCGTGCCGAAGACCGGCGCGCCGGGCGCCCGGGGCGCGGCTGCCTGCGCCGCGCGGACCGCACCGACGAGCGTGTGCTCGGACCGGGCGGTCCGGGCCAGGGCGGGCATCGTGGTGGCCAGGGACAGGTCGTCGGCGCGGCCCGCGTACACGCCGCCCAGCATCGGGTCGACCAGCCGGTCGACGACCTCGTCGCCGAGCCGGGCGCGGACCAGCGCGCCGACCGTGACGTCCTCCTCCGGACCGAGCAGCGGACGGCCGCCGTCGGCGTCCGCGTCCGCGTCCGGGCGCGCGACCGTGGACACCTTCGCCAGATCCCCCGGTACGCCGACCAGCGTGCCGCCCGGGACCGGCCGCAGCCCGCCCTCGACGACCAGCGCGGCCTGCCCGACGGTGGGATGGACGATGCGATCGGCCAGCCCGAGCCGGCGGACCAGGGCCACCGCCGCGGACTCCCCGCCGGCCGGGTCACGCATCAGGAAGGACTCCGCACCCAACTCCACCGGCCCGCCGGCCAGCTCGCCGGTGCGCAGCTTGCCGCCGAGCGCGCCGCCCTGCTCGTACACGGTGATCTGGGTGCCGGCCGGGGCACGGTCGCGCAACCGGACGGCGGCGGCCAGGCCGGCGATCCCCCCGCCGACCACCGCGACCCGCCACGGCGCCGCCATGCCGCTCAGCCCCGGTCGGCCGGACGGCTGGACAGCTCGTGGATCAGGGCCACCACCCGGGTCAGCACCTCGGGGTCGGTCTCCGGCAGCACCCCGTGGCCGAGGTTGAACACGTGCCCCGGGGCGGCCCGGCCCTGCTCCAGCACCCGCCGCACCTCGGCCTCGACCACCGGCCACGGGGCGAGCAGCACGCACGGGTCGAGGTTGCCCTGCACGGCGCGCTCCGGGCCGATCCGGCGGGTGGCCTGGTCCAGCGGCGTACGCCAGTCGACGCCGACCACGTCGGCGCCGGCCTCGGCCATCGTGCCCAGCAGTTCACCTGTGCCCACGCCGAAGTGGATGCGGGGCACGCCGGCGTCGGCGAGGCCGGCGAGGACGGCCTGCGAGTGCGGCAGCACGAACCGGCGGTAGTCGGCCTCGGACAGCGCGCCGGCCCAGGAGTCGAAGAGCTGCACCGCGGACACCCCGGCCTCGACCTGCACCCGCAGGAACGCCAGCGTGACCTCGGCGAGCCGGCCGGCCAGCGCGTGCCACAGGTCGGGGTCGCCGTACATGAGGGCCTTGGTCTTCGCGTGGGTGCGCGACGGGCCGCCCTCCACCAGGTAGCTGGCCAGGGTGAACGGGGCACCGGCGAAACCGATCAGCGGGGTGGCGCCCAGCTCCTTGACGAGCATCCGCACCGCCTCGTCCACATAGGAGACGTCGTCGCGACTGATCGGGTGGATCCGCTCGACGTGCTCCCGGGAGGTGACCGGCTCGGCGACCACCGGCCCGGTGCCGGGCACGATGTCCAGGTCCACCCCGGCGGCGGCGACCGGCACCACGATGTCGCTGAAGAGGATCGCCGCGTCGACGCCGTGCCGGCGGACCGGCTGAAGGGTGATCTCGGTGACCAGGTCGGGACGCCGGCACGACTCCAGCATCGCCACGTTGGCCCGGATCTCGCGGTACTCCGGCAGCGACCGGCCCGCCTGGCGCATGAACCAGACCGGGGTGTGCGGCACGGGTTGACGCCGGCACGCCCGGACGAAGGGCGAGTCGGCCGGCCCGCCGGGGCGGGGGTCCTCGTCTCGGGCGGCGGTGCCCGCGGTGTCGGTGTCCATCGCGGCCATCGTGCCACGACGCCCGCTGTGTGCCACCGCCACCATCACCATTTGTGAGCAGCGTCAGCCCGCGCGGGACGGGCGGCCCCGCGCGCCCGCGTTCCCGTGAGCCCGCCCACCACAGCAAACGCGAGCGTCCGGGACGGGGGTCCGCGCCGAGCGGCGCCGGGACCCCGGCGCGCCGCCGGGTGGGCGGGCACGCGGCGGCATACGCTTCGACCATGGCCCCCCCGATCGCGCTCCCCGAGACCTTCGCCCGCGCGGTCGCCGGGCTCCGGTCGGCGGCGCCGCGGCCGGAGATCCTGCTCGAGGAGGTCGGGGCGCCGCAGCGGCTCGCGCCGTACGCCTTCGCGCTGTCCGCGACGGTGCTGCGCGACGGCGACGAGGTGGCCACCGGCCGGCTGATCCTGCTGCACGACCCGGCCGGGCACGAGGCGTGGCAGGGGACGCTGCGCCTGGTGACGTACGTGACCGCCGAGATGGAGATCGACCTGGCCGCCGACCCGCTGCTGCCGGGCGTGGGCTGGACCTGGCTGACCGACGCGCTCGACGTGCAGGGCGCCCGGTACCGGGCGATCGGCGGGACGGTCACGCAGACGATGTCGACGCGCTTCGGCGACCTGGCCGGCCCGCCGGCGGCCGGCGACATCGAGATCCGCGCCTCGTGGACCCCCCTCGCCGACGACCTGGCCCCCCACCTGTACGCCTGGTGCACCCTGCTCGCGTCGACCGCCGGCCTCCCCCCACCCGGCGTAACCCCCCTCCCCACCCCCAACCACCC
>JAEYGD010000553.1 GCA_023402505.1 Actinomycetes bacterium | reverse complement strand
CGTCCAGCGCGCCGGCGAGCAGCAGGTGGGCGGCCCGCCGGTCGGCCAGGGACGCGGTCACCTCCACCATGCCGCGGGCGAGCGGCTGCGGGAACGTGACCCGGCCGGACGGGTCGACGCGGACCAGGCCGCCGGCCTCGGCCGGGGCGAGCGCCTCGACCGTGCTGCCGGCGGCCCGGGCGGCGCGGCTCAGGATCGCGCCGTCGGTCTCGCCGGCGAGGGCGGCCAGCAGCAGCACCCGGCGGGTGTCGCCCGGCAGCCGGTCCAGCATCGAGCGGTACGCGCCGGCGAGCGCGCCGTCCGGCGGCGGCGCTCCGGGCGGCGGCTCCTGGCCGTGCCACTGGCCGGGGGTGAGGGTGTCGGCGAGGTCGACCAGGGCCTGGGGGTTGCCCGCGGCGACCGCGGTCAGTGCCGCGAGCACCGGCGCGGGTGGCCGCGGGCCGGGCCGCCGGTCGGTGAGCACGCGATGGCTGTCGTCCTCGTCGAGCGGGCGCAGCCGCTGGGCGGGTATGCCGGCCGCGCCGGAGTCGCCGTGTGCGGTGAGCAGGACGCTGACCGGCAGGCCGCGCAGCCGCCGGGCGACGAAGGCGAGCGTCCGGGCGGTCGGGCGGTCACCGGCGTCGACGTCGTCCACCGTGCACAGCACCGGTCGCTCCCGGGCGGTCACGGCGAGCAGGCCGAGCACCGCCATCGACAGTGCGAGCCGGTCGTCCTCCGGGCAGCCCTCGCCGGCCAGGGCGCGTCGCAGCACGCGGTGCTGCCGCCCGGTCAGCGCGCCGGCCCGGTGGAGCACCGGGCCGAGGAGCCGCTGGAGTCCCGCGTACGGCAGCGACGCCTCGTCGGGCAGTCCGCTGCCGGCGAGGACGGTGCGGGCGCCGGCGTGGCGGTGCGCGTACGCCAGCAGGGCGCTGCGGCCGGAGCCGGGCTCGCCGTGCAGCAGCAGCGCTCCCCCGGCCGGCCCGTCGAGCAGGGACCGGATCGCCCGGCACTCGTCGTCGCGTCCTCGCAGCACGGTTATCTGCACTGTCGATGCATTAACCATGCATCCAGTTTCACCTATCCGTACCCGGTTGGAAAGAGGGCGGCGCGACCGGTCAGCGCCCGGCGTCGGCGAGCAGGGCGCCCACCGTGCGGGCCATCACCGCGCGGGCCTGGTCCACACCGAGACCCAGGCCGTCGCGCAGCATCGACCAGGCCGACCACATGCTCGCCGCGACCAGGGCCTGCACCAGTTGCTCCCGCCCCGCGCCGGCCCGCTCCAACTCGGCGGCGAACAGCACCTCGACCTCGTCGCGTACCCGCTCGATGTGCTTGAGCCGGTTGCGGTGCAGCTGCGCGGACAGCGGCTCGCGCATCTGGGCGGCCCGCGCCGACGGCGCGATCAACTGGAGCAGCTTGGCCCGCTGCCGGCAGAACGCGTCGACCCGCTTGGCCAGCGGAAGCTCCGGTGCGATCGGCCGCCACGCGGCGTCCTGCTGGCGGAGCACCTCCACACCGCTGGCCTCGAAGAGCGTCTCCATGTCCTTGAAGTTGGTCCAGAGGGTACGCAGCGAGATGCCGGCGCGCTCGGCGATGCGCTCGCCGGTCGGCCGCAGGTCCCCCTCCGAGATCAGGGCGAGGTGCGCCTCGACGATCGCCGCCCGGGTGCGCTCGGCCCGGGCCGTACGCCCGTCGACCCGGCCCGGGGCCTCGGCCCTGCCCATCCCCCGCCCGCCTCCTTCGCTGGTGTCCGCACGCCGAGTGTAGGGCCTGCCGTGACGGGCCCGGTCGAGCCGCGGCGCCCTCCGGCAGCGCCCGACCGTCGTGGTCAGCCGACCGGCTCCCGGTGGCGGCGCAGCTCGCGGCGGGCGAGCGCCTGCCGGTGCACCTCGTCCGGGCCGTCGGCCAGCCGCAGGGCCCGGGCCCGGTACCAGAGCCCGGCCAGCGGCGTGTCCTGGCTCACGCCGGCCGCGCCGTGGGCCTGGATGGCCCGGTCGAGGATCCACTCGACCGCCGCCGGCACCACGATCTTGATCGCCTGGATCTCGGTGTGCGCGGCCCGGTTGCCGACGGTGTCCATCAGCCAGGCGGTCTTGAGCACGAGCAGCCGGGCCTGCTCGACGCGCACCCGGGCCTCGGCGATCCAGTCCCGGACGACGCCCTGCTCGGCGAGCGGGCCGCCGAACGCGTGCCGGTCGCTCACCCGGCGGCACATCAGCTCGATGGCCCGCTCGGCCATCCCGAGCAGGCGCATGCAGTGGTGCACCCGCCCGGGCCCGAGCCGCGCCTGGGAGATGGCGAAGCCGGAGCCCTCCTCGCCGATCAGGTGGTCGGCCGGCACCCGGACGTCGACGAAGTCGACCTCGGCGTGGCCGCCGTGGTCGCTGTCGTCGTACCCGAAGGCGAGCATGCCCCGGCGGACGGTGACGCCCGGGGTGTCCCGGGGCACCAGGATCTGGCTGTGCTGGCGGTGCCGCGGTGCGGACGGGTCCGACCGGCCCATGACGACGAAGACCGCGCAGCGCGGGTCCATCGCGCCGGTGACGAACCACTTGCGGCCGTTGACCACGTACCCGTCGCCGTCGCGCTCGATCCGGGTGGCGATGTTGGTCGCGTCGGAGGAGGCGACCGCCGGCTCGGTCATCGCGAAGGCCGACCGGATCCGTCCCTCCAGCAGCGGTTCCAGCCAGCGCCCCCGCTGGGCCGGGGAGCCGAACTGCGCCAGCAGGTCCATGTTGCCGGTGTCCGGCGCGGCGCAGTTGAGCGCCACCGGGGCGAGCGCCGGGGACCGGCCGGTGATCTCGGCCAGGGGCGCGTACTGGAGGTTGGTCAGGCCGGCGCCGTGCTCGCCCGGCAGGAAGAGGTTCCACAGCCCCCGCCGGCGGGCCTCGGCCTGCAGCTCGAGGACCACCGGGGCGACCCCCCACGGGTCCTCCCGTTCGGGCAGTTGCCGCTCGAGCACCGGCTCGGCCGGGTGGACGCACTCGTCCATGAACCGCAGCAGGCTCTCGCGCAGCCGCTCGGTGGTCTCGTCGTAGCGGAAGTCCATCGACGTCTCCTGGTCGGGTGGTCAGCCGGCCGTGCGGCCGGCGAGGGTGACGCCGCCGTCGACGACGAGCGTCCGACCGGTGATCCAGGCGGCGTCGGGCGAGGCGAGGAAGGCGACGGCACCGGCGACGTCGTCGGGCTCGCCGAGCCGGCCGAGCGGGTACGCGGCGGCGACCTCGTCCTCCCGTCCGGTGTAGAGGGCGGCCGCGAACCGGGTCCGCACCACGGCCGGCGCCACCGCGTTGACCCGGACGGCGGGAGCCAACTCGACGGCGAGGGCGGCGGTGAGGTGGTTGACCGCGGCCTTGCTGACTCCGTAGAAGGCGATGCCGGGCGACGGGGTCAGGCCGGCGATCGACGAGACGTTGACGACGCAGCCGCCGCGTTCGGCGAGGCCGGCGGCGCAGACCTGCTGCACCCAGCCGAGCGTGCCGAGCACGTTGACGTCGAGGATCTTGCGGGCGGCGCCCGGGTCGAGGGAGACCAGCGGGCCGTGCACCGGGTTCACGCCGACGTTGTTGACCAGGACGTCCACCGGCCCGAACGCCTCGGTGACCCGGCCGACGGCGGCGGCGCGGTGCTGCTCGTCGTCGGCCCGGCCGGGCAGGGCCACGGCGTGCTCCGGCCCGCCGAGTGCCGTGACCGCCTCGGTGAGCGCCTCCGGATGCCGGCCGGTGACGCCCACCCGGGCGCCCTCGGCGACCAGCCGGTGGGCGATGGCCAGCCCGATGCCGCGGCTGGCGCCGGTGACGATGGCCACCCGTCCGGCCAGCCGGCCTGAATTTGCATTCACGATGCAGATTTTAGGACGACGGTTCGATGGGCGTCAACGGCGGTGACGATGACCACGATGCGGACCGATTGACATCTCCGCATCGTGATTGCACTGTCGGTGCAATTAGTCTCGCGTACTCCAGGAAGGACCTCCGCCATGCCGGAAGCCGTCATCGTGGCCGCCGCCCGGTCACCCATCGGGCGCGCGAACAAGGGTTCCCTGCGCGACCTGCGCCCCGACGACCTGGCCGCCACCGTCGTGCGGGCCGCTCTCGACCAGGTGCCGCAGCTGGCACCCACCGAGATCGAGGACCTGATGCTCGGCTGCGGGCAGCCCGCCGGCGAGCAGGGCCACAACCTCGCCCGGGTGGTGGCCACCCTGCTCGGTTTCGACCACCTGCCCGGCACGACCGTCAACCGGTACTGCTCGTCGTCCCTGCAGACCACCCGGATGGCGCTGCACGCGATCCGGGCCGGCGAGGGCCACGCCTTCGTCTCGGCCGGCGTGGAGTGCGTCTCCCGCTACGGCGCCGGCCGCGCCGACGGCCACCCCGGCACCACCAACCCGGCGTTCGCCGGCGCCATCGCCCGCACGGCGAACCGCGCCGAGGCCGACGCGCCGCCGTGGCACGACCCGCGCCGCGACGGGGAACTGCCGGACGTGTACGTCGCGATGGGGCAGACCGCCGAGAACGTGGCGCAGCTGCGCGGGATCTCCCGGCAACGGCAGGACGAGTTCGCCGTACGGTCGCAGATCCTCGCCGAGGCGGCCATCGCGGCCGGGTTCTGGGCCCGGGAGATCACCCCGGTCACCACGCCGGACGGCACGGTGGTCACCGCCGACGACGGTCCCCGGCCGGGGACCACCCTGGATGCGGTGGCGGCGCTCAAGCCGGTGTTCCGGCCCGACGGCACCGTCACGGCCGGCAACAGCTGCCCGCTCAACGACGGGGCGGCCGCGCTCGTCGTCATGTCCGACGTACGCGCCCGCGAGCTGGGGATCACGCCACTGGCCCGGATCGTCGCCACCGGCCTGGGCGGCCTGTCCCCGGAGATCATGGGACTGGGACCGGTCGAGGCCTCCCGGCAGGCCCTGCGCCGGGCCGGGATGTCCATCCGCGACGTCGACCTGGTGGAGATCAACGAGGCCTTCGCCGCCCAGGTCGTGCCGAGCGCCGAGGAACTGGGCGTCGACTGGGACCGGTTGAACGTCAACGGCGGCGCGATCGCCGTGGGGCACCCGTTCGGCATGACCGGCGCCCGGATCACCACCACCCTGATCAACTCGCTGCGCTGGCACGACCGGCAGGTCGGCCTGGAGACGATGTGCGTGGGCGGCGGCCAGGGGATGGCGATGATCATCGAACGGCTGAGCTGACGACCCGCCTGGCGGTGCCGCCGGCACCCGGACCGCGCCGGGCGGGTGCGCGAACACCCGCCCGGCGATCCACCACGTCAGGTGGTCGGCACCCCGTTGGCCGGCGGCGCCACCGGCGGCGCCGTGTACTCGTTGACCGCGCCGCCCTCCTCGTCGGTCTCGTACGCCGGCCCGAAGTAGGCCTGCACTCCCCCGCTGACCCGGGTGAGCCGTCCACCGCCGTAGCCGGAGTGGTCGGTGGCGGAGAACCGCAGCGGCGCGAGGCCCGGACCCTGGTAACCACCCTTCGCGACCGCCTCGACGAGCGACTCGCGGGTCAGGTCCTTGCCGGCGGCGAGCAGCACCTGGACGAACAGGTAGCCCACCGCCATGCCGTAGACGGTGTTGCCGTCGAACGGCGCGTTCCCGTTGTGCTCCTGGTTGACCTTCGTGAACAGCTGGATCCACGGGTTGGCGGTGTCGGTCTGCATCGGCAGGTAGTTGATGCCGACCATCCCCTCCAGCAGGCCGGCCGCGTCGCCGAGCTGCTTGGCCAGGGTCGGGTGGTCGGAGCCCACGTTGGACACCACCCACTGCGGCCGGAAGCCCAGCCGGGCGGCCGTGCCGATGGACAGGGCGGTGAATCCCGGCACCGTGGCGAGGACGACGACCTCGCAGCCGGCCGCCTTGAACTTCCCGATCTGGGGAGCCACGTTGGTGTTGCTGGTGACGTAGGTCTCCCGGGCGACGACCGCCTCCGCGCCGAGCACCTTCTCGACCCCGGCGAGGCTGTCCCGGCCGAAGTCGTCGTTCTGCCCGAGGAAGCAGACCTTCTTGCCCGGCAGCGTGGTCTTCACGTGGTTCGCCAGGATCTTGCCCTCGACGGTGTAGTCGGTGTTGAAGCCGTACGTGTTCGGGTAGCGGTCCGGCTGGTCCCAGCTGCGGCTGCCGGACGCCACGAACAGGTCCGGCACCCGGTTGCTGTGCAGGAAGTCGAGGACGCCGCTGTGGGTCGGGGTGCCGAGCCCGTTGAGGATGGCGAAGACCTTGTCCTGCAGGACCAGCTGGCGGACGACCTGCTGCGTGTTCGCCGGGTTGTACCCGTCGTCCATCACCTTGTAGGTGATCTTCCGGCCGTGCACGCCGCCGTTGGCGTTGACGTAGTCGAAGTACGCCTTGGTGGCCGGCGCGATCTTCGAGTAACCCGCCGAGGCGGGACCGGTCAGCGGCATGTGGGTGCCGACGACGATCTCGGTGTCGGTGACGCCCGGGACCGGTCCGCGGCCGGAGCCGCCGTCGTCGTCGGAACTGCACGCCGTGGCGGTGATGAGAAGGGTGATGGAGGTGGCGATCGCGAGACCGCGTCGTGCGATGCGTCGCATGGTGCACCGACCTTTCCTCGGTCCGGTTTTCTGTGGGTGGGGTGGGT
>JAEYGD010000550.1 GCA_023402505.1 Actinomycetes bacterium | reverse complement strand
CCCCACCCCACCGCGATCTTGCAGTTTCGGCCCTCGATATGCGCCCTAAGTCCGAAATGCCGGGGCAGAAAGTGCAAGATCGCGGGCCCGGAGGCGGGGTCAGGAGACGGCGTCGGCGACGACGCAGGCGATGTTGTCCGGTGCCCCCTTCTCGTACGCCAGTGCCGTCAGCCGGTCGGCGACCTGCTCCGGGTCGCCGTCCAGACCGAGGACGTCGGCCAGTTCGGCGCGGTCGAGCACCGCGGAGATCCCGTCGGAGCAGAGCAGGTAACGGTCCCCCTCGACCGCCGTACGCAGCGCCAGGTCCACCTCCACGGTGCCGGCGCCCAGCGCCCGTACCAGCAGCGCCCGCCGGGGATGGGCCGCCGCCTCCCCGGCGCTGAGCCGGCCCTGGTCGACCAGCGACTGCACGTACGTGTGGTCGCGGGTCAGCTGGGACAGCTCACCGCCGCGCAGCACGTACGCCCGGGTGTCGCCGACGTGCACCAGCGCGACCCGGTCGCCGCAGCGCAGCAACGCCGTCAGCGTGGTGACCGGCCGGTGGTCGTCGGTCGCCGCCCGGCGGACCGCCCGGTCGGCGTCGGCGACCGCGTCGGCCAGCATGGTGAGCAGCGCCGGCCCCGCCGCGCCGGTCGGTTCGAGCGTCGTGAGCGCGTCGACGGCGGCGGCGCTGGCGGCGGCGCCGCCCGGCCCCCGGGTCCCGTCGGCGACGGCCAGCAGCCGGTCGCTGGCGTACGCGACGTCCTCGTTGCTGTCCCGCACGGTGCCGGTAGCGCATCGGACGGCGTGGCGGAACGTGAGTGTGGGGCTGGTGTCGGGCATGGTCGTGTCCCTTCCGGCGAGCAGCTCCACGAGGTGGTTGGCGACCCGGCTCCGGGCCGCCGTGTCGGCGGTGACGTCCCGCCACCAGGCGCCGACCGCCTCGGCCGCCGCGCCGGGATCGAGATCGCACACCCGGCGGATCTCCGCCAGCGGCATGCCGATCCGGCGCAGCGTGGCGATCAGCCGGCCGCGGTCGAGCTGCTCCGGAGCGTAGAAACGGTAGCCGGACTCGGCGTCGACCGCGGCCGGCGGCAGCAGTCCGGTCTCGTCGTACAGGCGCAACGCCTTCGCGGTCAGGCCGGCGGCCCGGGCGAACGACCCGATGGTCAGCAGGTCCACGTCGACATCCTCCTCGTGCCGGCCACCGCGGCCGGCACGAGCCAGGCTGGGCCTTCCCCGAAGGGCAAGGTCAAGCCCACGGGGCGGGCGACCGGGCGGCACCGGTTGCCAGGACTCGTCAATCCATCCATACTTCTGGATGTTCCTGAGCCGGACACGATCGGGTCACCGGGCAGCCTCGATCACCACTCCCGCCCATCGTCATGCCGGAGGAACACTCCATGAAAGTCAGGTTGAGACTGCTCGGCGCCGCCCTGCTGGCCGCCGCGCTGACCGCGCTGGCGGCGTTGACCAGCACCGCACCGGCGTCCGCGGCCGCACTCACCGAGGTGACCGGCTTCGGCGCCAACCCGAGCAACCTGCGGATGTACCTGTACGTGCCGGACCGCGTCGCGCCCCGGCCGGGGCTGCTGGTGGCGGTGCACTACTGCACCGGCACCGGCCCGGCGTTCCACTCCGGCACGCAGTTCGCGTCCCTCGCCGACCGGTACGGCTACCTCGTCATCTACCCGTCGGTGACCCGCAGCAGCCAGTGCTTCGACGTCTCCTCGCCCCAGGCCCTGCGCCGCGACGGCGGCAGCGACCCGGTCGGGATCATGTCGATGGTCAACCACGTGCGCCAGCGCTACGACGTCGACCCGGCGCGGATCTTCGCCACGGGCGTGTCGTCCGGCGCGATGATGACCAACGTCCTGCTCGGGCTCTACCCCGACGTGTTCAGCGCCGGCGCGGCCTTCGCGGGCGTACCGTTCGGCTGCTTCGCGACCACCAACGGCTCGGAGTGGAACAGCGAGTGCGCCAACGGCCAGATCACCCGGACTCCCCAGGCGTGGGGGGACCTGGTGCGCAACGCCTACCCCGGGTACGCCGGCCCGCGACCGCGCATGCAGCTCTGGCACGGCACCAACGACGAGACGCTGCGCTACCCGAACTTCACCGAGGAGATCAAGCAGTGGACGAACCTGCACGGCCTCTCCCAGACACCGACGTTCACCGACACCCCGCAGGCCGGCTACACCCGCACCCGCTACGGCGGTAGCGGCGGCACCGCCCCGGTCGAGGCGATCAGCATGCAGGGCGTCTCGCACAACCTGCCGGTCGACGCCGCGCAGGCGATCCGCTTCTTCGGCCTGGACACCGGCGCCCCGCCGACCTCGCCGCCGCCCAGCACCCCGCCACCGACCACCCCGCCGCCCAGCACTCCCCCGCCGAGCACTCCCCCGCCCAGCACTCCCCCGCCGGTTCCCGGTGGCTGCCGCGTGGCGTACGCGGTCAACGCCTGGAACACCGGCCTGACCACGTCGGTGACCGTCACCAACACCGGCAGCGCGACGGTCAACGGCTGGGCCCTGGCGTTCACCCTGCCGGCCGGGCAGAACATCACCAACGGCTGGAACGCCTCGTACGCGCCGTCCATTGGCGCCGTGACCGCCCGCAACGTCTCCTACAACGCGGTGCTCGCACCGGGTGCCTCGACGACGATCGGCTTCCAGGCCACCCACACCGGCGACACCGGCAGACCGTCCTCGTTCACCCTGAACGGCTCGCCCTGCACGATCGCCTGACCACCGCCGCGACCGGCCGCCTCCACGGGCACCCGCGGAGGCGGCCGGGACGTGAGGCGGCCGGGACATGAGGCGGCCGGGACGTGCGCCGGGGGTCAGCCGCCGGTCCCGCGTACCGCCTCGATGATCATCTCGGCGACCTCGGCCGGCTGGGACGCGGCCATCGCGTGCGAGGCGCCGGCGATCTCGCGGACGCCGCGCGGACCGGCCCGCTCCGCCATGAACCGGTGTGCGGCCACCGGGATGTTCCGGTCGGCGTCGCCGAAGACGAACCACGTGGGCAGCGACCGCCAGGCCGGCCGCGACGCGGACAGGCCGTCGGAGAGCGCCTGCTCGGTGATCGGCCGCTGGGTACGGGCCATCAGTGCCGCGACGTCCTCGGAAACGTCCGCGACGAACTGCTTGTGGTACGCGTCCTGGCCGATCGCCACCTCGTTGCCGCCGGTGGACACCGGGTACGACACCAGCGTGTCGGCGAGGGTGCTGCCGGGGAACTGCCCGGACAGCGACAGCGCCGACTCCCCGGTGTCCGGAGCGAACGCGTTGACGTACACGAGGGCGCGCACCGACGACTCGTCCGTGGCGGCCTCGGTGATCACCATGCCGCCGTACGAGTGCGCCACGAGGACGACCGGCCCGCCGATCCCCGCCATCACGTCCCGCAGGTACGCGGCGTCGCTCGCCAGGCCGCGCAGCGGGTTCGCGACGGCCACCACGGGGTAGGCCGCGCCCATCCGCTCGATCACACCGTTCCAGCTCGCCGACTCCGCGAAAGCACCGTGGACGAGCACGACGGTGGGTTGCTGGTCTGACATCGATCGCTCCCTCGGGTCGGCGGACGGTGGCGCGCCCGGCGTGCACCGGCGCGGCTGATTACCCGTGCAGCGGCGGCGAAACGTCCCCGTCCGGCACCGCATACTGGCCGGCGAGACGTCCACCGGCCCCGCCGAGAAGAGGCGAGCATGCCCACCCCGTACCGCCCCGCGATCCTGCTCCCGTCGCTGCTGCTGGTGCTGGCGACACCCGTCGCCGTCTGGTGGCTGGTCGGTGACCTCACCGGCGGCGAGGCGCGACGGCTCGCCGCCGAGGGGGTGGCCCTCGACTACGCGGTCCGCCCGGTGAGCCTCGGTACGGTCGGGGACCGGGTCGCGGGCGTCCTCGCCTGCGTCGCCGCCGTCGTCGCGCTCGGCGTGCTGGTCCGCGCCACCGCCGTACGCGGTCTGGACCCGCGGTGGTGGACGGTGCTGACGCCCCTCGTCGCTGCCGGTGCGCTGGTCGGATTCGCCGGGCGGGTGGTCACGGCCGGGGTGATCGGCGCCAACATCGGCGCGGGCCTCCTGGTCCTGGCCGGCGGCCCGGCGCTGGTGGTCCTGCTGCTCGTCGCGGCGATCGCCGCGTGGCGGCTACGGGCCAGGTCGTGACCGGACGGTGAGCGTCGACACCGCACCGGCGCCGTCGGCTTCGAGTCGCGACGCATCTGCCTATAGTCGCGTCGTGGACTACCGAGGCTTCGGGCTGTTCGGTGCCGTCGCGATGCTTGTCTGCGCCGGCCTCGGTTGCGTCGTCCTCGTCGGGGTCGCGGGGATGCTGGCCGTGTGGTGGCGGGACAGGTGGTGACATCCTGCCGCCGGCTCGTTCGGCACCTCGTGAGGAAGGAGTGCCGGTGCGGCGAACTCGGGCGCCGTGGCAGCGCTGAATCCGCGGGCGCCCACCGGTCTACTTCCCGACCGAGACAACCAACCGCACGGGAGCACGGCACATGGGCCTGATTCACATCGAGTTGTTCGCGACCCTCGACCTCGTCGGGCAGGCGCCCGGCAGCCCTGACGAGGACCCGGTGGGGTTCCCGTTCGGCGGCTGGCAGGCACCCCTGGTCGACGAGGCCACCGGGGCGCAGGTCGCCGCCGCCTACGAGGGCACGGACGCTCTCCTGCTCGGCCGGCGTACGTATGACATCTTCGCCGCCTACTGGCCCCACCAGGAGGGTGGCCAGGACGACGACATCGCCACCCTGTTCAACCGCATCCCCAAGTACGTAGCCTCCCGTGGCCGGCCCGACCTGTCCTGGGCGGGGTCCACGCAGCTCGGCCCGGATCTGGCCGCCGCGGTGCGGGAGGTCCGTGACCGCCACGAGCACATCAAGGTCGTCGGCAGCCTGAACCTGGTGCAGACCCTGCTGCGTGAGAGCCTCTTCGACCGTCTCGACCTCTGGGTGCACCCGATCGTGCTCGGCGTCGGGAAGAAGATCTTCGACGGCGGCGCGGTGCCGTCGAACCTGACCCTCCTCGACGCACCGGTGGCCAATTCGAAGGGCACGGTGTACCTGCGCTACGGGCTCGCCGCCGGCACGCCCGCGACCGGGGACATGGGCGCGCCCGACCGCGGCACCGGCCGCGACGACCAGACCCGGTAGCGCCGGGCAGGCAACCCGTCACGGTGTCGGCAGTCCGACGTGCCGACACCGTGACCGCCCGGGTTCGATGCCGACGGCTGACGACGCAGGATGGCGGACTCCGGCCGGTGAACCACCCGTTCACCGTCGTCTCCGGTATCGGACCGGCCCTCGTTCGCGCCGGGCCGCCAGCGAGCGTTCGCGGACCGCCGCGTGGTGCAGTCCGGGGCGGGGCCACCTGCGCTCTCGCTCCGGCTCGGGTCCCCGCCAGGAGGAGCCGCCGGTGTAGCGCTTCGCGGGGGCCGGTTCCCGGTACCGCACCCGGACACGTTCATGGACGGTCACCGCACCGGCGACGCCGGGCACGAGGAGCCGGATGTCGAGGGGCGTGCCGCCGGCACGCGGTCGGGGCCATCGGTCGTCGGTGCCGGCGGGCGCGCAGCGGCAGTGCACGCGGCGCGGCATGGGCATGGGCATGGAAAGGCGTGTGTGCCGAACGATCCAGGGCAGCACGAGATGAGGACGCGTAGACATGATCCCTCTGGAGAACCTGACGGAAGGCATGGTGGAGAAACCGACGGCGACGTCGGTGCCGATGCACGGGAGATGCCAGGTCTAGAGAGCAGGCGGCGTCACGCGGGGTGAGGTCCTCTCGCGAGTGGGCGACGAAGAAGATCCAGCACAAGGTAGGGCGGGACCGGCCGGCGGGGCCACCCATTTCGTCCGGCCGTGCTGCCGGCCGGCCCTCGTAAGGCGTCGGTGGGCGCGGTCACCTGCCTGACAGAAATCGATTGCTTGCCGGCTAGAATCTCATGCTGACCATCCTCGGATGGTGGGCCGCACCGAACACCGGCGCCCGGATCCCCGGGTACGCGCGTTCGAGGCGGGACTGAGCCCAGGACACCAATCGGGGGACGGCCGCATGACGACCATCTACGACGTGGCTCGAGCGGCCGAGGTCTCGGCGTCGACGGTGTCCAGAGTGCTCAACGGGCACTCGTCGGTGGATCCCGGTTTGGCGACGCGGGTCCGCCAGGCGATGCTCGACCTGAACTACCGCCCCAACGCGGTCGCCCGCAGCCTGCGCCGGCAGCGCACCAGCCTCTGGGCGGTGATCATCTCCGACATCAGCAACCCGTTCTTCACCTCCCTGGTCCGTGGCATCGAGGACGTGGCTCAGGAGGCGGGCTTCTCGGTGGTGCTCTGCAACGGCGACGAGGATCCGGACAAGGAGACCCGGTACGTGAGCGCCGCCCTGGCCCAGCGGATGGCCGGCGTGATCATCTCGCCGTCCGGCCGGCCGGCGCTGATAAACCGGCTCACCGAGGCCCGGATGCCGGTCGTGGCCATCGACCGGCAGCCGCACGGGGTGGCCGTGGACACCGTGCTGGTGGACAACGTCCACGGCGCCGAGCTGGCCACGGCGCACCTGGTCGACGGCGGCTACCGCCGGATCGCCTGCATCACCGGCCCGCGTCGCATCTCCACCGCCGTCCAGCGGTTGCGCGGGTACCGGCAGGCCCTGACCGCGGCCGGCCGCGTCGGGACGGAGGACCTGATCCGGTACGCCGACTTCCGCGAGGACGGCGGCTACCAGGCCATGGCGTCCCTGCTGAGCGCGGCCGAGCCGCCGGACGCGGTCTTCGTCGCCAACAACCTGATGACGGTGGGCGCGATGCGGTGCCTGGTCGACCGGGGCGTGGACGTTCCGACCGAGTGCGGCGTGGTCGGGTTCGACGACATCCCCTGGGCGCCGCTGGTCCGGCCCTCGCTGAGCACCGTCGCGCAACCCACGTACGACCTGGGGCGGGCAGCCGCGTCGCTGCTCACCGAGCGGATCGCCAACCCCCGGAAGGCGTCCTCGACGGTCACCCTGAAAACCGCCCTGCGGGTACGCGAGAGTTCGGTCCGGTCCCTGTCCCGGCAGGCCTGACAGCTGGCGGGACGGCCGCGCCGCCGCCCCGTCGGCGGGTCACACGGCGACGTCACCGCACAGGTGCACCCGCACCCCGAGGGCGTCGAGCATCGCGGCCTTGACCAGCAGGGCACGGTCGGCGGTCGCGGCGTCGTCGGCGTAGACCACGTTGACGTGGTTGGCCTTGTGCCGGGCCATCAACTGGTCCCGGCCGACACCGTGCAGTACGGCGTGCATGATCGGCCACTGCGGGGTGGTCGCCGCCAGCCGGCGCCGGGTCTCCTCCGCCGGCAGCTCCACGACGCTGCCCCGGCCGAGGTCGGCGTGCAACACCCGGTCCATGATGAAGATCCGGGACCAGACGATCTCTCCCGGCCGGGAGACGCCGCTCAGGGTGCCCCCGCCCAGCGGGAAGTACATCGGCGGTTGCCGCATGCTGTACGACCGGTCGTAGCCGCCGTTGTGGGACGCCGGCACCGACCCGGAGATCTCGAACACCCAGACGAAGTCCGGGCCGTACCGTTCCCCCCAGCGGATGTCGTGCAGCGTGGTGGCCGGGTCCATCCCCATCGCCGTCCAGATCCGGTTCGTGACGAGCGAGTCCACCGCGACGCCCTCGTCGACCTCGTTGAAGTGCGGCAGGGCCCGCCCCGGGTAGAGTTCGCGCGACCCGTCGCGGCTGCGCACCGGCGGGCGCGAGACGTTGTTCAGCAGCCCTTCGGCCAGGTCACTCGCCGGCACCGTGTCCTTGAGCCCCTGCTGGTACTGGATGCCGACGGCGTCCAGCCCGAAGTCGTCGGCGATGCGCAATGCGGCGATGTACATCTTGAACTGGCTGAGCAGTTGCGCGTCGGTCAGTTCGGTCGCCTCGTCGGTGCCGGTGTGGAAGGTCATGCCGGCGGCGTCGAGCCAGGCCCGCACCGCGTACGCCTCCTCGTCGGACACCCGGGACATCTCCGCGACCAGAGCGCTCTGGGACAGCCGCTCCTTGTAGACCCCGAGGGGGTTGAGCAGCTCGTCGTCGATGATCGCGTTGTACATGCCCATGCAGCCCTCGTCGAAGACCCCGATGACGGCCGGGCGGCGCCGCAGCTGGCGGGCCAGCGCCACCCCGAGGTCGAGCTCGGCGCCGGACGGCATCGGCGGCAGGTCCCGTACGTGGCTCTGGTCGTGCACCACCTCGCCGGTCTCCAGCCACGCCTTCAGTCCGTCACGGGCCCACTCGTCGGTGAAGTCCTCGCTCCACAGCGCCGAGTAACGCACCCCCGCCTTGGTGAGGCTGCCGGCGAGATTGAGCAGGCCGACCAGGCCGGGGAACTGTCCGCTCCAGTTCGCCACGAGCAGGATCGGTCCCCGGTGGGCACGCAGCCCGGCCAGCACGTGGTGGCTGTACTGCCACACCGCCTCCACGACGACCAGCGGCGCGTCCGGGGGGATCTCCTGGAAGACCTCGATGCCGGCGCGCTGGCTGTCGATGAAGCCGTGCCCGGCGACCGGGTCCACCGGGTGGGCCCGCCGGGTGTGCCAGCCCAGGGCGGTGACGGCGGCGGCGAGGTCGGCTTCCAGGCGTTGCTGGGTCGGCCAGCCGGTGACGTTCGCGCTCAGCCGCAGGTCACCGCTGGCGACGGTGTAGACGGTACGGGGTGCGGCGGCGGGCGGGTCGGCCAGCACCGGCATGGTGTAGTTGCTCACGGGTTGACTTCCTCCACTGGCTCGTCGGTACCTGACCGGGACGGGACCGCGAGGCGCGCCTGCCGGGCGGCCAACGCGTGGGCGACGGGTTTCGACCCGGCGTACAGCTGCTGGTACAGCTGGTACAGCTCGTCGTAGTCGGCGGCGAGTTCCGGACGCGGCTCGCGGGTCTCCCGGACCGGGTTCCACCGGTGGATGTCGACCCGCTGCAGGGCGCTCGCGGCGAGGAACGCGGCGCCGTAGCTGGCGCCGATGGTGACCGACGGAACGTGCTGCGCCCGGCCGGTGATGTCCGAGACGATCTGCGTCCAGAGGCCACCCTGCGTGCCGCCGCCCACCGCCACGACGCGGCGGACGTCGCCGCCGGCCGCCTCGATCGCCTCGATGTTGTGGCGTACCGCCAGGCCGGTCGCCTCCAGGGCCGCCCGGTAGATGTCGCCGCGCCCGTGGGACAGGGTCAGGCCCGCGATCACGCCGCGGGCTGCGGGGTCGAGGATGGGTGTCCGCTCACCGGCGAAGAACGGCAGCATCAGCAGGCCCCGCGCGCCCGGGCCGGACCGCTCGGCCAGGCGGAGGAGTTCCGGATAGTCGGCGGCGTCGAACAGCTCCCGCAGCCATCCGGTGATCGCGCCGGAGGTCGCCATGCCCCCGGCCAGGTTGCGGGTGCCCGGCAGGGCGCCGACCGTGCCCCACAGTGCCGGGCTGGTCAGCTGGCGCGGCACGGTGTGCACCAGGAACATCGTGGTGCCGTACATGAGCATCAGGTCGCCGACGCCGTGGGCGCCCACGCTGAGCGCCTCCGACCAGGCGTCGATCGTTCCGGTCACGACCGGGGTGCCCGGCGCCAGCCCGGTCGCCGTGGCGGCCTCGGCGCGGACACCCCCGGCCACGTCACCCGGCCACCGCAGGTCGGGCAGGTCCAGTCCGGGGGCTATCTCCTCCGCCCACGGGCGGTACCAGGCCTGCGCGGTGGTGTCGTACAGCGGCGTGCACTGGCTGGCCGAGTGCTGGTCGAGCAGGTACCGGCCGGTGAGCTTGAAGACGAGCCACGAGCTGGGCATGAACAGCCGCCGGGCCCGGCCGAACAGCTCCGGCTCGGTCTCGGCGACCCAGGCGACCTTCGCGCCGGCCGCCTGCGTCGACAGCGTCGAGCCGCACCGGCGCAGGATCTCCTCCGCGCCGAACCGCTGCGTGAGCCGGTCGATCTGCGGGGTGGACCGGGTGTCCACCCCGTACAGGATGGCCGGCCGCAGGGGTGTGCCGCGCTCGTCGGTGAGCAGCACGCACGGCCCCATCCCGCTGACCCCGACGGCCGCCACGCGAACGTCGCCGGGGGCGAGCAGGTCGCGGGTGAGGGCGACGAACTCATCCCACCAGATCCGGCCGTCCATCTCGACCCAGCCGGGTCGCGGTCGCTGCACCCGGTGTTCCCGGACGCGGGAACGCAGCACCCGGCCGGACCCGTCGACGAGGACCCCCTTGCTGCTGGAGGTGCCGATGTCGACGCCGAGCACCGCGGTCACCGTCATGCCAGGTCTCCCCCGATCTCCACGTCCCGGTCGCGGCCGTCGCGCCGGCCGGTCAGCCGACGCCGCCGAGCTTGGCGTACGTCTCGGCGGCGTTGTCCTTGGTGATCCGCATCGTGTCGAGGGTGGTGGTGCGCGGGACGTCCTTGTCGCAGTCGACGAGGATCCGACGCGCCAGATCGACGGCCTCGCGGCCACCGGTGGCGTACTGGAAGGTCGCCGCGAGCCGACCCTGTTCGACGGCCCGGATACCACCCGAGGGCACCGGCAGCGCGTCGATGCCGGTGAACTTCACCTTCGTGTGCAGGCCGACCGCCTTCGCGGCCAGGTAGGCGCCCTCGGCCATCGGGTCGTTGTGCGCGTACACCGCCGCCACGTCCGGATGCGTCTTGAGCAGCGCGTCGGCGACCGCCTGCCCCTTCTCGCGCAGCCAGTCACCGGGCTGCGAGGCCACGATCTCGATCTTCGGGTTGGCGGCGATGCCCTCCCGGAAGCCCTTGGCCCGTTCGGCTGCCGGCGTGGAGCCGGGCAGGCCGGCGATCTCGATGACCTTGCCGCCGTCGGGCAGCAGGGTGGTGGCGTAGAACTCACCGGCGGCCCGGCCGATCGCGACGTTGTCCCCGCCGATGAAGGCCGTGTACGCCTCGCCCTCCACCTTGCGGTCCAGCACGATGACCGGGATGCCGCGGTCGTACGCCTTCTTCACCACCGCGGTGAGCGGCTTGGCCTCGTTCGGCGAGATGATCAGCAGGTTGATCTTCTGGGTGAGGAAGTTCTCCACGTCGGCGACCTGCTTGCTGTTGTCCTGCGCCGCGTCCGAGACGACCACCTTGAAACCCGGGACCGCGTTCGCGGCCGCCTGCACGTCGTTGTTCATCACCTGCCGGTAGGGCTCGGCGTTGTTGGCCTGCGACATGCCGATCAGGAAATCCTTGCCGGCGCCGCAGTCCGCGGCGGCGTTGTCGCCGCCGTCGGACGGCTTCTCCACGCTGCACGCCGTGGCGGCGGTGAGGGCCGCGCCGCACAGCAGCGCGAGCAGGACGGTACGGGTACGCATCATGGACTCCTTTGTCGCGAGATGGGGTCAGACGACGCCGCGGCGGAACCTCTGCAGGGCCGCGGCGGCCACGATCACCAGTCCCTTGATCAGTAGCTGCACGTTGGCGTCGATGTTGTTGAGCGCGAGGATGTTGTTGAGGATCCCGAGCAGCAGCGCCCCGGCGAGGGTGCCGCCCATCGAACCGGTGCCGCCGGCCAGGCTGGTGCCGCCGATGACCACCGCGGCGATCGCGTCCAGCTCGTAGCCGGCACCGTCGTTGGGACTGCCCTGGTTGAGCTGACCGGCGTGGATGATGCCGGCCACGGCGGCGAGCAGGCCGGCGATGGCGAACACCGCGACCTTGACCCGCAGCACCGGCACGCCGGAGAGCCGGGCGGCCTTCTCGTTGCCGCCGATGGCGTAGACGTGGCGGGCGAACGCGGTCTTGCGCAGCACGACGATCGCGGCGGCCCCGATGGCGATGAACAGCACCGCCGGTACGGGCACCACCCCGTTGATCGTGCCGTTGAGGATCTCGAAGGCCGGCGGTGCCTCCTGCGGGCCGTCGCCGTACGCGATCGGGATGCCGAGCCCGCCCGACCAGATCCGGGCGAGGCCGCGGGCCACCTGAAGCCCCGCGAGGGTGACGATGAACGACTGGATGCCGAGCCGGGCCGTCGCGTAGCCCTGCAGAGCGCCGAACACCGCGCCGATCAGCAGGACGACGGTCACCGCGGGCAGGATGCCGAGCCCGGAGTCGACCATCAACGTCGCGGTGCCGACGGCCGAGAGCCCGAGGATCGCGCCGACGGACAGGTCGATGCCGCCGAGCAGGACCACGAACGTCATGCCGACCGCGATGATGCCGATCTCGGAGACGGCGCGGACGATGTTGCCGAGGTTCTCCGCGGACAGGAACAGGATCTCGCCCTCCCGCCGCGGCGAGAAGACGATGGCCAGCACGAAGACCAGGAGCAGCGCGAAGAGGCTCTGGACGGCGAAGAGCCGCTCGACGAGTTCCCGCCGGCCGCCGGGTCGGTGCCACCGACGGTCGTCGGCGACGTCCGTGCCGCCGGGCCCGGCCGGCGCGCCGGGCTCGGTGCCGGGTACGCGCAGATGCGTCATCGGTCGTCCCTTCCGGCGGTCACGCCGCCCGTCGCCGCGGTAAGGATGTCCTCGCCCGTGCAGCCGCCGGCGGGAAGCTCCGCGACGGTCCGCCCGCCGTGCAGGACCACGATCCGGTCGCAGACGCCGATCAGCTCGGGCAGCTCCGACGACGCGAGCACGATGCCCATGCCGTCGTCGGCGAGCCGGCGCAGCAGCCGGTAGATCTCGGCCTTGGCGCCCACGTCGACCCCGCGGGTCGGCTCGTCGAGCAGGAGCAGCCGGGGCCGGGTGAGCAGGTGGCGGGCGAAGACGACCTTCTGCTGGTTGCCGCCGGAGAGGGCGCCGACCGGCGCGGTGGCCGAGGGTGTCTTGATGGCCAGGGCGGTGATCTGCTGGCGTACGGCGTCGCGTTCCCGGCCGGGCCGGATGATGCCGGCGGTGGTGATCCGGCGCAGGGCGGCGAGGACGATGCTGCGGCCGACCGGATGGTCGAGGACCAGCGCGGAACGGCGGCGGTCCTCGGGGACGAACCCGACGCCGGCGCGCAACGCGTCGCGCGGTCCGCGCGGGGCGTAGGGACGGCCGGCCAGCCGGACCAGGCCGGTGCGGTGGCCGGGTGGGCCGGCGCCGTACAGGGTCTCCAGCAGTTCGGTACGGCCGGCGCCCATCAGGCCGGCCAGGCCGACGATCTCCCCGGCGTGGACGGTCAGACTGACACCGGCGGGTTCGCACCGCCCCGGCCGGGTCACCCGAGGCCGTACGGCGAGGTCGTCCACGGTCAGCACGGTGGGCCCGACCGGGCTCGCCGGGCCGGCGTCGAACAGCGCCTCCGGTGGGCGGCCCACCATCAGGGTGATGATTCGCCGCCGTTGGTCGGGGTCCGGGCGCAGCGTGCCGGCCACCTCGCCGTTGCGCAGGACGGTGGCCCGGTCGGCGATGTGTTCGATCTCCTCGAGCCGGTGGGAGATGTAGACGACGGCCACGCCGCGCTCGCGCAGCGCGCGGATGGTGGACATCAGGCGCCGCACCTCGGCGTCGGCGAGCGCGGCGGTCGGTTCGTCCATGATGAGCACGCGGGCGTCGACGGACAGGGCCTTGGCGATCTCGACGAGTTGCTGCTCGCCGACGCGCAGGGAGCCGACCGGCCGGCGTGGGTCGAGGTCCGCGCCGAGCAGGGCGAGCCAGTCGCGGGCGGCCCGGGTCATCGCGCGCCGGTCGAGGGTGCGCAGCCGGGTGCGCGGTTCCCGGCCGAGCACGAGGTTCTCGGCCACCGACAGCGCCGGCACGAGGTCGAGTTCCTGATGGATCGTGGCGATGCCGGCGGCCTGGGCGGCGGCGGGGCCGGTGAAGCGCACCGGTGTGCCGCCCATCGAGATCTCGCCGTCGTAGTCGGTCACCACGCCGGACAGGATGTTGATCAGGGTCGACTTGCCGGCACCGTTCTCGCCGAGCAGGGCGTGGACCTCCCCGGCGCGCAGGTCGAGGTCCACGCCGCGCAGGGCGTGGACGCCGCCGAAGCGCTTGGCGATGCCGGACATGGCGACGGTGACCTGGCCGCTCATGTGACCCCCGCCCTGACGAGAAATCGATTTCTGGCGAAAGATAGAGGAAGATCTAAGCCACTGTCAATGCGCGGTGCGGGACCGGCTGTCCGGCCCCGCACCGGCACGACAGCTACGGCACGGCGTTGAGTGCGGTGTGGACGGTCTCGGCGAAGGAGACGTCCCGCTCCGTCCCGCTGGCGGCGAAGCGCCACGTCCCGCCCGGGTACAACCCGGGCGACCAGCCGGTACCACCGTTTCGCCACAGCGGCTGCCAGGCCGCCATCGCATGGCCCGCGTCGTACCAGGTGTTGTCGCCGCGCCAGGCCGACGCCCAGCGGTGCGCGGCGACCAGCGACAGGCGCGGGCCCGAGGTCATCGACCACCTCGGCATCCCCGCCACGTCACCGGTCGGCCGCGCCGCGACGGCCGGATCCCCCACCGCCGGCAGGGCGCCGTCGATGTTGAACGCCACCTCCCACACCGGCGCCGTCGGCTGCCCGTCGACCGACCAGGTGAGGTCGCTCTGCAGCCCCGGACCGGTCCACCGCGGCGCCACCGTGAGCAGCCAGTCGGCGGTGACCGGCTCGTCGCCCATCCGGATGCCGACCAGGTTGAGGCGGGAGCCGTCGGCGGAGACGTCCACCCGGGCCGGCGGGCCGGCCCGGTCGGTGACGTCGAAGCGGCCGACCGCCAGATAGGGCCCGGTCCCGCGGTGCGAGGAGTCCAACGCCGGCCGGTGGGCGCCCGCTCCCGCCGGGTCGACCGCCAGCGACGCGACCCGGGTGTGCGGCCAGGTCCGCACGTCGGCACGGAGGAACCCGGTGCTCACCTGGTAGCCGCGGGCGACCACGCCGCTCGACCAGGTCAGCGGGGCCAGCCACAACCCGCCCTGGCCCCAGCCGGCATGGCTGAGGTACCAGGTGCCGCCGTCCACCACGACCTCGGCGGCGTGGGCGTCGAGCACGGTCACCTTCTCCGCCCCGTCGAACCGCAGCGGGTCCCGGCTGCGGTAGACCGCGGTGCGCCGGTACGCCGCGCCGTAGTCGGTGCCGTCGCAGCACACGAACAGGTACCACCAGTCGCCCCGCTGCACCACGAACGGCGACTCCGTCTGCCCACCCGCGCGCCCCGTGTGCGGCGACGCGTACGCGATGCCCCGGCCGCTCCAGGCGCGCAGGTCGGTGCTGGTCCGGTAGGCGACCACGTGGTTGCCGCCCTGGGCGTCGGAGGTCGCCGTGTAGTACATGACCCACCGGTCACCGACCCGGGTCACCATCGGGTCGCGCCCCTCCCAACCGTCGGTGAACAGCGGGTTGGCCGGGCTGCGGGTCCAGGTGAACAGGTCCGTGGAGGTGGCCAGGTGCATCCGGTAGTTCGCGTAGTCGGGGCTGCCGGCCGCGTAGAACATGTAGTAGACGCCGCGGTCGTAGACGACGTGCGGCGCCCAGATCCACCGCTCCCCCGCCCCCGGGTCGGCCACCAGCGCCGGTGGCTGTTTCGTCCACGGTCCGGTGGGTGTCGGTGCCGTGGCGTGGCCGAAGGACTTCTCGTCCTGCGGCGCGCCCGGCTCCGCGTGGGTGATGGCGAAGACGTGCCACAGCCCGGTCCGCTGGTCCCGCACGATGGTGTGGTCGTTGTAGTACCAGGCCACCGGCTCTCCGACGCTCGGATCGTAGACCCGGGTCAGCGGCCCTCGCGCCGGCGTCTCGCCGGTGATCTCGTACGGCGTGGTGGTGACCGCCGCGAGCGGACCGACCCGACGCAGTGTGATCACGTCCAGGCCGGCGAAGAACCCGGTCGAGCCGGCCGACCGGCCGACGACGGTCACGGTCAGCCGGTGGGAGCCGGCGGTCAGCGACGCCGAACCCAGTGGCACCGCCTCGACCCGCCGCACGGTCGCGGCGTGGCCGTCGAAGAGCTGACCGACGGCCACCCCGTCGATCGCGAACCGTACGCTGCCGTAGTCGGCGGCCCGGGTCAGGACCCCGCCGAGGTCGTACTGGCCGGCCGGGACCGGTGGCAGCGCGACGGTGACCGAGTCACCGGCCCGCGTCGCGCGCAGCCAGAGTTGCCGACCGGCGGACCAGCTGACCCCGCAGCAGTTGGCCTGGGCCTCGACCGGGGCGGTGGACGAGGTCACGGCCAGCGACTCCGCCTCCACCCGGATCGGGTCGTCCGCGGTGGCCGGCCCGGCGGGCGCGGTCACCAGGGCGGCCGCGACCAGGAGCGCGGTGAGCATCCGGAGCGCGCGCATCACGACACGCTCGGCCGGGGCAGGTCGCCGCGCGGGGCGAACTGGTCGTGCCACCGTCCGGACCGGGGGGCGAACCGGCCGCCCTCGGAGGGGGCCACGTAGACGTCGGCGGTGTCGCCACGGGTGAACGTCACCACGTCCGCCCGGCCGTCGCCGTTGAAGTCCCCCAACCCGGGCAACTCGTCGCCTACCGAGAACCAGTCATGCCACTTCCAGCTCTGTTGGACGAATCGTCCGCCGTCGGACAGCGAGACGAACACGTCGCCGGTCGCGCCCCGGGTGAACGTCACGATGTCGTCACGCCCGTCGCCGTCGACGTCGCCCACCGCCGGGATCTCGTTGCCGACCGCGAAGAGTTCGTGCCACTTCCAGCCGTCCTCGACGAACCGGGTTCCGTCGGACAGCGACACGAACACGTCGCCGGTGGTGCCGCGGGTGAACGTCACGATGTCGTCGCGTCCGTCGCCGTCGACGTCGCCGACCGCCGGGAACTCGTTGCCGATCGCGAAGTGGTCGTGCCACTTCACTCCCGGGCCGAAGCCGGTGCCGGTCGACAGCGCGACGTAGACGTCACCGGCGTCACCGCGGGTGAAGGTGATGATGTCCGCCCGCCCGTCGCCGTTGACGTCGCCGACCGCGGGGATCTCGGTGCCGGCGGCGAAGAAGTCGTGCCACTTGACCCCGGCGGCGTACGCCGTGCCGGTCGACAACCCCACGTAGACGTCGGCCGCGTCGCCGCGGGTGAAGGTGATGATGTCGGCGCGCCCGTCACCGTCGACGTCGCCGGTGAGCGGGACCTCCTCGCCGACGGCGAAGAAGTCGTTCCAGAGCCGGGCGTCCGGCCCGAACCGGCTGCCGTCGGAGAGCGAGGTGGTCACGTCCGCGGCGGTGCCCCGGGTGAACCCGACGATGTCGTCCCGGCGGTCACCGTTGGCGTCGCTGGTGTTGCGGGCCCGGGTGGTCGCCGACACCTCCGCCGAGGGCGCTGAGGCGTTGCCCGCACCGTCGACCGCGACGACCCGGTAGTAGCGGGTCAGGCCCGCCGCCAGCGGTCCGTGCCGGAAGCTGGTCGTCCGGCTGGTGCCGACCAGGTTGGCCGGGGTCGTCGCCACCGACGGGGTGGCGGAGGCGTACACCCGGTAGCCCGCCACGCCGACGTTGTCCGGCGACGCGGCCCAGGACAGGCCGATGGCGTGCGTGCGCCCGCCGCCGAGGGTCAGGCCGGCCACCGGTCCGGGCGCGGTGGTGTCGGCGAACGGCGCGACCATGCTGTCGGCCTCGTACCGGGCAGCGGTCCAGGCCGGGGAGCCGGCCACCGGGGTCAGGGTGACGGTGATCGTCGACCGGCCGGCGGTGAGCGCGGCGGGGAGCACGAACTCGTCGGCCAACCAGCGCTGCCGGGCATTGCCCAGCGGCTGCAGCCACACTCCGGCCGGTGTGCCGTCGACGGCCACCGCGGCCTGCTGGTGGCCGGCGGCCTGGTCGCCGTGCCGGCGCAGCCGTACGCCCTGGTTGGCCGGGTCGACGGCGAGCCGGAAGCCGACCGCGCCGCTGCCGGCGCGCACCTGGCCGGTGACCGGGACGTTGTCGTCGTCGCCCTCGTAGGGTCCGGTCAGCGCGTACTGGGTCCCGGAGTCGGTGTAGCCGTGGCCGGCGCGGCTGGCCGCGTCGCCGGTGACCAGCGTGTCGGTGCGGCGCAGCGCGACGGTGGGCTGGGTGTAGAGGAAGGCGGTCGAGGCGTACTCCGCCGGCATGTCGTTGGTCGGGCCGTGCTCGATGCCGAAACGCAGCGCCGTGGCGTAGGACACGGCGTCACCGATCATCAGGCGGTACATGGCGTCGCACTCGTCGGCGCAGCCGCCGGACCGGACGAGGTGGGCCGTGTTGCCGGTGAAGGCGCCGCTGTACTCGCCGCGGTTGAAGTACCACCCGGACTCGTAGAAGTCCTCGGTCCCGGTGCCGTAGATCTGCGGCGTGGGCGAGCCGTCGACGTGGACCCGCTCGTCGCCCTCCAGGTAGTTGCGGGTGTTGCCGCCGATGATGTGGCCCCGGGCGGTCTGCGAGACGCCGACGAACCGTCCGCGACCGCTCTGGTCGGCGACGGTCCAGTCGCTGCCCCCCACCACCTCGGCGCGGCGGGACTGGGTGGTGAAGTAGCCGGCGGCGCCGTCCGCGGCGAGCGCGCCGGTCCAGGCGGCGCCCGGCGCGGAGGTCACCTCCGCCTGCACGCCGTTGACGGCGGTGCCGGTGGTGTTCGCGATCGACACCGTCGCGCTGGACCGGAACGGCATGGGCCACCAGGCGCTGTACCAGCCGCCGGGTGCGGCGTCCATGGCGAACAGCAACGAGCGGACGTTCCGTTCGCCCAGGCCGCTGCCGAAGAACTCGCCCAGCGGGCTGTCGACGGTGGTCCGCCCGTCGAAGGTGATCCGCAGCCGCAGACCCGCCAGCGCCGCCGGGTTGGCGCGCTCGTCGGGCAGCCGCAGCCGCAGCGCGGTGACGGCGGCCGGACCGGTCAGGGCGGCGACGGTGGACCGGCCGCCCGCGGGGACGTTGACCGTGACGCCGGTGGTGGTGGCGCCGGGGTGGGCGGGCTTGGGGTCGCGCAGGCCGGCGGCGCGCAGCATGTTGATCACGTCGGTCGCCGGGTCGCCGCGGTCGAACGTCGGCACCCCCACCGGGTCGGCGAACTCGCGGTACGTGACGTGGTAGAAGAGCGGGTTGAACTGGGTGGTGATCCGCATCGAGTCCCGGTACGGCATCGGGACCTTGACGGTGACCCCACCGGAGGTCTGGTCGGCGTTGCTGACCAGCGGCCAGACGAACGGCGGGCCGAGACCGCCGTCGACCAGGCGCTGGAGGCCGGTGTCGACGACCGTGACGCCGTCGAGTTCGATCCGGATCCAGCCGGTGGCGCTGACGTCGCCGTTGTCGCGGGTGAACCAGATCGACTGCACCTCGCCGGGTCCGCGGTCCTCGGCGATGACGCAGCCACCGGCTTGGCGCAGGCAGGAGTAGGTGCCGACGAAGCCGTCGTCGTTGGAGCCGTCGCGGGCGAAGCTGGAGAACTGCCGGGTACGACTGCCGGTGGCGAGTTCGGGCAGCCGGTCGAGCTGGCGGTAGGTGTCCCAGCCGACCGGGCCCTTGTCGGCGGTGACCGCGAGCGGTGCGGGCCCGGCCGGGGTGGACGGGGCGGCGTGTGCCGCGGTCGGGGGGATCATGGTCGCCAGCGCCGTGGCGAGGGCCAGCCAGCGGCGGAGGTGAGGCTTCATGGGTGTCCCTCCAGGGTCGCCGTCGGGAGCAGAGAAATCGATTGCCGGCAGTTAACTTGGGGCATCGCGGTCTGTCAATACTCTACCGCCGCCCCTCAGTGGCTGAAGGAACTTTGCAGGACGCATTGACAGGCGTGAAGCTCCTGGCGATACTCCAGCAATCGATTTCCCGCCCCTCACGAGGAGGTGCGTATGGCACGACGCACTCCCCTGGTCCTGCTGGTCGGTCTCTGCACCGCTCTGGCGTCGGTGGCGACGACGGGGCCGGCGCGCGCCGAAGCCCCGATCGGCACCCTGGCCTGTTCCACCATCCCCGCCAACCACGACCCGGCGATCAGCGTGATCGTCTACCGGGTCGCCAAGGCCCACAACGCCAACGACAAGGTCGTGCTCTCCGCGTTCGAGGCGGGCTGGGTCGAGTCACACATGAACAACCTGCCGTGCGGCGACAAGTCCTCGCTCGGGGTGTTCCAGCAGCGGTGGGACTACGGCTGGGGCACGCCGGAGCAGATCATGGACCCGGTCTACGCCAGCACCCAGTACGTCACCCGCGCCATCGTCTGCGACCGGAACAACCCGCGCTTCACCGCCGGGCAGGTCGCCCAGTGCGTGCAGCGCTCCGGCTTCCCCGACCGCTACGACCAGGCCGCGACCAAGGCGCGGGCGCTGCTCGCCGAGGCGGCGCGCACCCACGCCATGGCCGCCGGATCCGCCACCGACGTCAACGGTGACGGGCGCGACGACATCGTCGCGTTCACCCACGGCGCCCTCGCCGACGTCTACGTCAGCACCTCCACCGGCACGGGCTTCGCCGGGACCTCGGTGAAGTGGCACGACTTCTTCGCCATCGGCGGCGAGACGGCCTCGACCGGTGACGTCAACGGCGACGGCCGCGACGACATCGTCACCTTCACCCACGGCAACACCGGCGACGTCTACGTGGCGCTGTCCACCGGGAACGGTTTCGCCGCCTCCAGCAAGTGGCACGACTGGTTCGCCCCGGGCGCGGAGATCGCCGCCGTCGGCGACGTCAACGGCGACGGACGCGCCGACATCGTCACGTTCACGCACGACGCGGCCGGCGACGTCTACGTCGGGCTGTCGACCGGATCGTCGTTCGCCGGCACGGAGCTGAAGTGGCACGAGTACTTCTCCATCACGGGAGAGCACCCCGCCCTCGGCGACGTCAACGGCGACGGACTAGACGACCTCATCACCTTCACCCAAGGCCCACCCACCGCCTCCGACGTCATCATCGCCCTCTCCACCGGCACCACCTTCGGACCACCCCAAAAATGGC
>JAEYGD010000528.1 GCA_023402505.1 Actinomycetes bacterium | reverse complement strand
AAGATCGGCACGAGTGACCACATCAGACACCGCAACAGGTTACACAACGAAGCACTGTTGTAGTACTAGGCCCGCTTCCCCTCGCAGACGAGTTGCGATCCTTGCCCAGCTCGACGACCCTGCGCAGCCGCGCTCCCCCGCTTCCCGACACTCGCCGGGCACTTTCCCGACACCCACAGCGGATGCCGTCAGTCGCTTAAACAGCGAAAACCTGGTCCAGGATCTCACACATCTCCATCAGTCGAACTATGAACGCAAAGAAGAGGACGCAGTTGCCGGTAAGCCGGAATCCGAAATCTGACACACTTTCTCCCGGTCCCGCGTCCATGCGACCCGGCCGACGTCGAATGGATCCGTGGCATGGGGCCGTTTTCCGCGTCTCAGGCGAGGTTCAGGTCTTCTGACCTGCAGAAGCGGGCGCCTCGGGGAGGCATGCTCGGCGGCGGAGTCTATGTATTACCCACCGCCGCCACATGAGGCGGCGGATCCCGAAGCGGTAGATGACCGCGCATTCCATGCGCGCGACGATGCGATCGATGCCGCGCGGCCCGAAGTCGCCGAGGTTCATCTCGGCACTCGTCGCGATGGGTGCTTCCTGCCAGGCGGTGCCGCAGGCTGGTCCGACGAGGGTGGTGATTTCGCGTAGGCAGCCGTCGAAGACCTCGCTCATGGCACGGCTCTCCGCGGCGATCCAGGCACGGGATTCCGCCAGCTGTTCCTGCAGGCTGTGCCCTCGGTCGGCTAGGGCGGTGAGGGTGGCGGCCTCATCGCTGGTGCGACGGCGGATGCGGTACGGGTATTCGGCCCAGGCGACGAGAGTTCGTACGGCCTGCGCGTATCGCTCGCGGCGGGCGGTGGCGTTTGCGCGGGTGTTGCCGAGGATGGCGCCGATCAGGCCGGCGACGACGCTGGAGCCGAGGATGGACAGGGCGATGGTGAGGGCGGGCGCCTGTCCGGGTCCGGTGTTGGCCGCAGGCTGGGCGACGGTCATTAGGTCCGCGACCACCGGGCGAGCTCCCTTCGCATCGTGGTGGTGGCGACGCGGTGCGGGGCGCGCCGGTCGTCTCCGTGTGGGGCATCTTCGCAGGGCCAATCGCCCGTGCGGCGCCAGGTTTCCTCGAAGATCAGGTGCCGGTGGACGAGGGTGACCAGGGGTTCCAGGCCGTCGGCGGGCAGCCATCGTAGGGCGGGATCGTCACGGTCGTACTGCAGGCACAGGTCCGCGATCTGCGGGTTGCGGTGCTTGTAGGGTCGGCCGTGTCCGGTGCGCGGATAGGCGTGGACACGGTCGCCGGGCGGCATGATGACCAGCCGGACCTGCTCGATCGGGTAGTCCTCGGCCGCGAGCGCGGGGAGCGGCACCAGGGTCAGTTCGAGCAGTGCGCAGCCGAGGGGCCCGGTCCGGCCGGTGGCCTGCGCCACGCCGAACACGTCGGCGTGGCGCAGGAGGTGGTCCGCAGCTGCGGCGGGGTCGTCGAACACCGCGCTCACCGGGTACGCCATGACCTCGCCGGCCGGTTCGTCTGCGCGCCGCGCTGCGAGGTCACGGCACGGCCGGTGGAGGTGATGCTGCCCGCCGTCAGCGCGGACAGCGCCTGGGTTGCGGTCTGCGCGGACGGTGCCGGGAACGGCTCGCCGAACAGTGCGAACCAGATCTCGATCGCGCCCTGGTGCTCGCCGTCGGCGGCCAACCGCAGGGCTTCCCGGCCACGCTTGGCCGCGAGCGCGAAGGTCTGGCTGAAGGTGTAGCGTTCGCTCGGGGTCCAGTCCTTCGCAAGATCGTCGACGCCGGTCGGGTCGCGCACCTCTCCCAGAACTGCCGAGGCCGCGTGCTCGAAGGCGGTGGCCATGGCGGTGGCGTGCGACATCCTCTTCGTGATCGCCGCGTACCACAGCGACTCGATGACCAGGCCGCACAGCTTTTCCAGCGCGGGCTGGTGGGACTTGAACGCCTTGCCCATACGGACCTGGTGCACGAACACCCCGGTCGTGGTCAGGTTGCGTTCGCTGATCACCCGTCGCAGCGTGCGGGTGTTCGACCGCTCCCACCGGTCGAGGTCCCGGTCAGCGATGAACACGTCCTCGCCACCGTTCGGGTCCTCGAAGGCCGGGACCAGGTCGACGGTGAAGGTGCAGTCGGGGAAGGTCACCTGGAGCGCGTGAGCGGGCTGCTTGTCCACGTCGAAGCGCGCCTCGGGCCAGTGGGCTGCGACGGCTGTGCGGATCGCGGCCATCGCCGCGGCCGGGCCACCCCGCCCGGAGCCGGACCACCGCGGGCGGTGGACCTCGGCCAGGACCACGACCATGTCGACGTCCTTGAGCGGCTTGGGCATGGTCTTGCGGGCGAAGCTGCCCTGCAAGAAGGTCGACTTGGCGATACCCGCCGCAGTCAGGACGTCGGTGATCTCCTGGTGACGGCGCTGAGCCTGCTCCCGTTCGCGCGGGTCAAGGTTCAGCGAGGCGTCGAACTCGTCGAAGGCCTCCACCGTTGTTCGCGGTGCCATGTGCGTATCTGGTTCCTATCCGCCGACCCGAAGGTGGCGAGGTTCGCGTGGTCGGCGTAGCGCGGTCCCCGGAGAGACACAGCTGACCCCGCCTCTCACCTGAGACAGACGACGTAACTCGCTCCGACTGGCCAGCGCCGAAGAAATCTCCTCAGGCGCAGTCGTCGCACCGGGCGGAGGAGCCCCTGAACAGCGACGCGGGTAGCCGTTGGAAGCAGCCTGCGCAGGTCCGTTCGCGGACCCGGGGCTCGCAGCCGCACCGCCCGCACTCTGGGCACGCAGGCCGCGCGCAACGAGAGCACGGGGCGTCGAAGGAGCGGAACTCGTGGCCGCAGTCGGGGTGCTCGCAGATCCGCGCGGCGGCGACCGGGCCAGGGCGAGGTGCCGGGAGCGAGAGCGTCTCCCAGGCAGCGGCATCGGTGACGGCGACCAGCAGCAGGTAGCCGCCCATCGGCACGACCTGCGCGTGGAGTTCCTCCCCGAGAATGCCGTCGCGGTAGCGCAGCCGAGTACGTCCGGTTGCCCGGCCGGCGCGGCCGTACGCCTCGCGAACCGTTGCCGCCGTCTCTTGACGGCTCCCTCGAGCCAGGGGCGGCAATCCCCGGCTGGCGGCGAACGAGACCGCGCCATCGGGGTCAAGCAGAACCACGTGGCCGGGGCTTGCCAGCCGTTGCGCGGCCCGGACGCAGACGGCCGCGCGCGATGCGGTCGAGGCGTGCCACAGATCCACGACCTGTGGTCCCGTTGGGCCGCGGTGGTCGATGAATCGATCGACAAGATCAGCCGGCAGGAGAACATCGGCGGCGAACGCATCGCAGGCCGCTTCCTCCAGCATCAGCCCGTCGTCGGGCTGCTCCAGCAACAAGCCCATGAGCGCTGTCTCTGTGCGTTGCAGATGGTGGCCGAGCTCGTGGAGCACGGTGAACGCCCGGCGCCCGGCGCTGGCGGCCTCGGCAACGGCAAGGACCGGCGGTACCTCGTCGTCCACGTAGACGCCCGCGACGCTACAGGCCAGCGTGGCGGCAGTTGGCCTGGTCCGTGCCTCGGGCACCAGCCGGACGACGAGATCGCTCCGGGACTCAAGCACTGCGAATGGATCTTCCGCAAGCTGATCGCGCACCCCCGGAAGGAGCGTCTCCAGCGCCTCGGCCATGGCGTTTGCCTGCCGCGCGACAAGGTCACGTGCGACGGTGGGCATCAGGACTCCAACGCGATGTGGAAGTACTGGTCGATACGTTCGTCCCATGCTGGCTCGACCTGCGGGCCGGTCTGCCGGGCGGCTATCGCGTTCACTGAGTAGGTCGCAGTCAGCCAGGCAGTGCCCTCTTCGATCCCACGGCGCGCCGCCAGTCGGTTGACCTGTGCCCGGCGGCGAGGACGGCTCATCTTCTGCACCAGCCGTCGCGACGGCGCGGGATTGGCTTCCAGGACCGCCCAGTCGGGCATGTGCAGTACCGGCGCGAGCTTTGCCGCCTGGTCCGGGGTTGCTGCTGCCTGCCCGCGGCGCAGCGCAAGGGCGGTCTGTGGACTTACGTCGAGCAGGTTGATCAACTGAGGCGGGCCGAGCTGCGCTGCGGCGAGCAGACGCCCAAGGTCGCCCGAACCTGACGGCGCCCAGCGTGCTCGGGCTAAAACTTCTAGAGCGTCGGCCATGCGAGCCTCAACCGCGTGCACCGGGTCCAGAGGGCTGACCGCTGCCCTGCCGCGCGCGGCACCGGCATTAATCACACGGTCGATCCAGCCGCCGTCGGTAACATCGACTTTGGTGGCACCCAGCCGTCGGTCCAGGACGTGCATCGGCAGATGTCGGGTCAATCCCGTCCATACCGCTACCGTCGTCGTCAGCGAGGTCTGCGCTGGCCGCAGGATCAGGGTTTCCTCGTCGGCGTAGCGGTCGTCCAGCGAAATCGGAGCGGCAAGCACGTCCTCGTCTCCTACCTCTAGGAGAAGGACCAGCTCCACCACCTCGATCCACCTCGTCCGCCACACCTGCCCGGATACGGGGTCGCCGGGATCGGCCTCGAACGCTGCACGCACCGCATCGGGAACCCGAACTGTGCTCACCGCATGCAAGAGCCGCGCCAAGCCTGGCTCTCCGTCCTGCGCCATCGAGACATCCTCACCTTCGGCCGAGCGGCCCTTCCAACGACACCCACCCTGAACAGACGACCTAACCCTCGGCGTCCGTTCGGCCGCATATCCGCACCAACTCCAGCACTACTTCTTCATGATCAGCGTCGTCGACCGTGGCCAACCGCACCTTCTCGATCAACGCCTGTCCGGTGGCCCGTGCGGCAGCCGGTCCCACGTCGAGCACGGCGCTCCAGCGCTGCGGCTCGCCTAGGAGCGGCAGCAAGCGACGCTCAGACTCCGTCAAGCCGTCGAAGAACTGCCGAGCCCGCAGCATCACGTCCCCGATTCCCTCGCCATCGGGCGCTTCTGCCAGCCCGGTGGTCTCGTCATCGAGGGACACGAGATACGGCACGCGCAACAGTCGAAAGCGGGTTTGAAGCACACGTGCAAGGTCTTCCGTCCGGACGCTGCCAGACGCCTCGATGAGTACCGCCTCGGTGATCACCAGCAGCGCCGACACCGTAGCCCTTGGCGTCGGACCAGCATGATTCCAATTCGACAACTCCACGCCGCGCACCGTGAACGCCGCCCGCTCCAACGCCGCCAGATCGCCCTGCCACGGCTCCCGCGAACGGCCGGCCAAGCCCCACCGATCACCAGCGCATTCCGTGAACCTTGCGTCCTTCTCAAGTAGCCCAGCAAGTCGTCGGCGAAGCTTGCCGCGCTCCGTCTTCTTCGCCTGATCCTTCAAGAAGTTTTCGATCGCCGCCAGCAGCAGGCGCTCCAGCGACGGACCATCCGTCGAACGCGCATAGCAGTCAAGGACGAACGTGTGGCACTCGTCAGGGTTGTCGGCGTCGGGCCGAGCGAACATGTCCGCAAGCAGATGATCAACGGCATCATCGCTCCACCGGTCAAGCCCATCCGGCGGCGGAAAGTTCCTCCGCGCCGATCGGGTGCACTGCCGCCCCAACCGCCGTAGCAGTTCCAACGCGGCCACGCCGATTTTTCCAGCGCGCAGCTCGGCCAAGGCCGCGTCTGCCGACTCGGGCCTAGTTGAGTCGACCTTCGAACCGCTAACAAGATCCGTCATAGCGACACATCACCGCTGACAGACTAGACCTCGCGGCCGAGGCACCCGCGGCTCAACACGGTCACCTACCCCAATCCCGGGACCTCCGGCTCCGCTATCGGCAGACTGGCTCGCTGGCTGGGGCATCGGCCGCTCCACGAGTTATCCAGCCTTCGAGGCCGTCGGACCTTCTTCGTGGAGGCGCCGCGGCGCTTGCCACGAGCAAATCCACATGGGACGATCTTGCGCAGCAAAATCGACCTGGCCCGTACGGGCCATCACGGGGAGGGCGATTTCGTGCTGGTCGCCTTGGGTTTGGATGCCGTCGCAGAGAGCGTCTACCGACAGATGCTCGCTCATCCGGGTTGGGGGGTCGCGGAACTGAGTGCCCATCTCGGCCTCACCGAGACGCAGCTCCGAGCCGCCTTAGACCGCCTCTTCGAAATGTCACTGGTCCGTTACTCGATGGACCGTCCCGGCGCTCTACACGTCGTAAGTCCGGAGGTTGGGCTGGGCGCCGCACTGGCCCAGCAACAGGCGGAGCTTGCTCGCCGCCAGCAGCAGGTCGCGGAGAGTCAAGCCGAAATCCGTCGGTTGATCGACCAGTTTGGAACGGTGCAGCGGCATGCCTCGACCCCGGCGGCCACTCATCTGGTCGGTATCGACGCGGTGCAGGACAAGCTTGCCCAACTGGCCCGCGAGACCGACCGTCTCCGGGTCGAACGGCGGCTCAAGGCCGAGGCCGCGAGAGATCAGCGAGAGGGCGACCGAGGTGTTCTCCGGAGCGACCGGAACAGTCGGCGGTGCCGTGTCGAGAATGCCGACCAGGGCCACCTCGCGGCCGGCCAGGGCCAATTGACGAGCGGTTTCCAGGGCCACCAGACCACCAAGCGAGTAGCCGAGGACCTCGCACGGCCCGTCCGGCCGGCACGCGTTGATGGCCGCCGCGTACCGCCGGGCCGACTCCGCCAACCCGGCCGGTGCGGTAACCATACGATTCTCGAGTCCGTACACGTCGCGACGCGACGCCAGCAGCCGGGCGATGGGCCCGTAATGGCTGGTGCTTCCGCTGATGCCATGCGCCCAGAACAGCGGCGGCCGATCCCCGCTGACGTGTATCTCGACGAGGCACGGGGCATCGCCACCCCGTCGTCCGCGTTCGCCGCAGCGGCTGCCCAAGGACGCCGCCGTGGAAACTCCCGGGTAGGTTGTCGACACCTGGCTGCCCTTCCTACGAACGTGACGGGTGATACAGGGACGAATGGACCCGAACTGCTCAGATGCCAACCAGCCCAGGTACGGTCGCGGCCACGCTCCATTGCCGCAATTGAGGTGACATCGCGAGGGCGCGTTCGACCAGTTCGCAGGCAACCGCACGGGCCGCCACCTGATCCGCCGTTACGCTGAAGACGCCGATATCAACCCGGCCCCGTACGGCTCGCACCGAAATGTGTTCCACCCCATCCTCGGCTCGGGCTGCCGCCCAAAGCGTGTCGATGAGACATGCCGCACGGCCGTCGAACACCGTTCCGGCCCCGGACGAGATCGTTATCAGCGTCAACTGCATAGTCGTGCTAGTCCCAGATGAGACTGAATGCGTGAACGCCGCTGCCCGCTTGATCGGCCACGGACGCCGGGCTCGACCCGACCGAAACACCCAGCAAAGGCGTGGCAGCGCCAAGGACCGCGAGAGCGATGCCAAGGATTCCGACCCGGATCCGCATGGCCTTTCTCCAATCTGATGGGTGACGACTCGACTTCTCAAGGAGGCAATTCCGGCTAACCCGAGGCTTCCTTGTTGCCTGGGATCAATCTTCAGCGCTTCCGGAAGGATGGAAAGGTCTCCCAAGTGGCCGGAACCGTCTATGGACGGAAGCGGCCACCGCGGCCGGGGGGTTGGCATTGGTGTAGCCACGGCCCGGCGGGTACCTCCGTGAGGCCGTCGACCTGCGCGCACACCGCGGACGACCTAGCCACCGCCATGGCGTGGATACGCGGGCTGGCATACGCGAATCTGGACGGCAGCCTGATCCCGACCGACCGAGTCGCCGGCCAACGCCCGTACCACCGGAGCTGGCACCAGCGGCACGGAGTGAATGTGCAGGCTCGCGGAGCCGATGCCGGCGAAGCGGCACGCCGGCGCGGTCGCACCCCCGACTCCTGACAATCGGACCGGCTGTAACGGAATCTGCCCCGGCGTCGCCTAAACAGGGACCGGCATTGCCGAGCCGGTTTCCGGCCGGGGTGGGAACACTTCCCCTCCAGTCGCCCCAGCCCACCCCGGCCACCTTGCGAATCCCGACTGTCAGGCTTTAATGAGCCATTTTCATCGTGGGTGGCGGGCGTCTTCGGCGGTTTGGAGGACGAGGATGGCCTGAACGATCGGGGTGGCCCGGCGGGGGCAGCAGCGTAGCTTGGTCAGAATTTTTCCAGGTCTTGAGGGTGGAGACGGCGCGTTCGCCGAGGGCTCGGATCTTGGCGTGGTGCCGGTTGACCTGCTTCTGTCGGCGCGACAGGCGGGTGCGGCGGCGTTTGAACGGGGTCCAGAGGGTGCCGCCCGCGCCTTGGTAGCCCTTGTCCGCGAAGGTCAGCACGTTGTTGTTGGTCAACCCGTCGATCAGGCCGTGGGTGCGGGCGGCGGTGAGGTCGTGGACGGAGCCGGGCAGCGCGGCCGACGCCCAGACCAGCCGCCCGGCGGCATCGGCCAGGACCTGCACGTTCACCCCGTGACGCTTGTGCTTGCCGGAGTAGTAAGGCCGCTGGTCAGCGACCCGGTCGATCGGGATCAGCGTGCCGTCGAGGATGGCGTACGCCAACCTGGAGGCTCGGCGCATCGCGGCGGCGAGGTCACCGGCGCAGGCGGCGAGCAGCCCGACGGCCTCGCGTAGGTACCGCCACACGGTGGCCACCGACACCTCGAAGCCGGCGGCGAGGCGGGTGAGGGTGTCGCCGTTGCGCAGGTAAGCCAAGGCCATCGGCGCCTGTTGCTGTGCGGGAAGCCTGCGCCAGCGGGCGCCGAGCGCACGTCGACGGTTGCGGATCAGTTCGGTGAGGCGGGTCAGGCTGCGGGTAGACAGCGGGATGCTGGCAGGACAGGTCAGCAACGAAGCTCCCGTGCTGGGCGGTCGTTCTTGGTCGACTGCTGTCCTACCGGGAGCTTCGTCCTAATCTGGAGCAGCGACACGCCACCGCGCACCTGCTCAGGCGCCTGTGATCACGATGAAAATGGCTCATCACACCGCAGACATGATCATCCACATCGGATCTCACTCGGACACCGGGGTCGAACCCGAATTCACCAACTTTGTGCCAGAGCCAAATCCAGCCGACCGTTGACAGCGAGTCGACAGCTGATGGGCTGATGCGACGCGCTGTCGCCTTCTGGCAAGCTCGCTCCATGGCACTGGCGAGGGCGGACGCTACCCGGCTCAACAAGCTCTACTTTGGTGACAATCTCGCCGTCCTGCGCGAGCACGTGGCCACTGAATCGGTTGACCTCGTCTACTTAGACCCACCCCCTGCCTCCAACACGTCACCCAGCGACTTCCCGGGAAAGAAGGGCGGCGTAACGGCCGCCTCGCGAGGGACCAGCGTCCAAGCCTTTGACGCGCCGTGGTCATGGGGTTACGACGCAGAGGCCTGCTACAGAGAGGTGCTCCACGGAGTTGCCTCTCCACCGGTCGTCAGCTCTTTACAGGCAATGCGTCAGTTGATGGGCGAGAGTGGAGTACTCGCCTACATAACGATGATGACGCCTCGCCTAATTGAGTGTCATAGGATCCTCAAAGAGAGTGGGTCCCTGTTCTTTCATTGTGACCCTGCAGTCTCGCACTACTTGAGAATCATCCTCGACTCGATCTTCGGCCCAAAGAATTTTCGCAATGAAATCGTCTGGCAAAAGACTCTGACGAAGTCACCGGCCACCCACCGCCTCCCCTTCAGTCACGACGTAATACTTGCGTATGGAAAAACCGATGCTGCTCGTTGGAATCAGGAATCCCTCTTTCAACCGTACGGTACTGACGACCTTAAGAGATATCCGCACCGCGATCCCGATGGGCGCAGATACCAGTTTGCCAGCCTGACAAGTCCGACTCCCGACCGACCCAACCTCACCTACGAGTTCCTTGGTGTCACAAGAGTCTGGCGTTGGACCAAGGAGCGGATGGAAGAGGCCCAACGGGCTGGACTAGTTATCCAACCAGGACCGGGAAGGGAACCGCGACTCAAACGGTATCTGGACGAACAGCGGGGAAACCCCCTCGGGGACGTCTGGACAGACATCCCTCCCCTCAACGCACGCGCTCCCGAACGGGTTGGCTATCCCACACAGAAACCACTCGCGCTCATAGCGAGGATTATTGAGGCGACGACAAGGCCGGGTGATCTGGTGCTCGACCCCTTCGCCGGAAGTGGTACGACGATCGACGCCGCCCAAAGCCTGGACCGGAACTGGATCGGCATCGATATCACTACAGTTGCTATCGACCTGATCGACGCCCGGCTTCGCGACAGGTACTCCGAGTCAGTCCGAGGGACTTACGAGATCTTGGGAACGCCAAAAACCCTGGATGACGCCCAGGCACTACTTTCTCGCTCGCCACTCGAGTTCGAACGCTGGTGCGTCATGCTCGTTGACGGCCAACCCGAAGAGGGACGATCCGAAGACAAGGCCATTGACGGAGTGATCCGCATTCCAATTGACGAAAAGGACGGATCTCACCGAGTCCTCGTGTCCGTCAAGAGTGGACGGCCGAACTCACGACACCTGCAAGACCTGATTAACTCGGTCGATACCCAGCAGGCCGCCATGGGCCTCTTGGTCCTAATGAGCGACCCGGCACGCGGAATGATGGATGCGGCACAACGTGCCGGTGCATATCGCTATCCCCTCAATGGACAAGAGTATCCACGTATTCAGCTAATCACGGTTGAAAAGCTAATCAGGGGCGAGCGGCCCAACCTTCCTGTTCCACTGCTGCCATTCCTGCAAGCCCGACCACGACGCGATGGCACACATACTCCGGCCGCGTCTGGCGAGCGCTGATGCGACGATGCCTAGCTACGTAGAACGAGGCAATTTCATCGATCTTGCGGGGCCTTTTGAACAGTGGCCCGAGCTGCAGTGCCCACGCTGCAGGCGGAGCGTGCTAGAACCCAACATTCAGTCCTCTGAGAGCATAAGCAGCATTGAGGCGCGCCTAGGCGATGCGGTCTGGGATGGGTGGACGGAAGGACACTTCTTTGGCACATTGTCCTGCGCCCGCACACCGTGCGGAAACAAGTACGTTGTCGCAGGAAATTGGAGCAGCAGATCCCCGGATTTGCCCGAGCAGGACGACTTTCTGGACGACCCTCACCTGGCTGGTTCCTCGGTGAGGCATATTCTGCCGCCCTTGCCTGTCATGCCCTTTCCCGACAAAACGCCGGACGACGTGCGCATCCTAGTTCAGTCGGCTAGCTCAGTACTACTGTCCGACACGAGTGCTGCAGCGAACCGCATGAGATCTGCGGTTGAATCTTTGCTAGATGCCAGAAAGGTGCGCCGACTTCCTCCAGGCAGGCGAGGGGCAAAGTATCGCCTTAGCACAGACCGCCGAATCAAGGAATTCTCGGTTGAGAACAACGAGGTGGCGGACCTTTTGATGGCGATCAAGTGGATAGGCAACGCGGGTAGCCATGAAAGTCGCCCCTTATCCCTCAGTGTGGTCCTGGACGGGATTGAACTCTTCGCCCACGCTATTCACTTGTTGTATGACGACACACCGCAGGCGCTGCAGAGGCGGGCTGCTCGCATTAATAGGCGCCGCGGGCCCGACCGTCGATGAAAAGTTCAGTGACCGGCAAGGCTTCCGCGCAGTCGCTCTGTAGGATCAACGTCTACTTCTGCACCTGGCGGATCGTGCCGCCACCGCCCTTGCGCACGTCGGCAATCTCCGCGTCCGTCTTCGACCCGTACTCGCCGCCCTGCCGGCCGTCCCCGTAGGACAGCACCCACACCGTCGCGCCCCGGCGCCGCGCGCCGCAGTTGCAGCCCACTGCTTCCTCCCCTACGGCCCATGCACCTCGGCGGACAGCGCCGCCACCAGCGTCCTGCGGTCCCGGCCGATCGACGCGGCAATCCGCTCGGCCGCCGCCGCGTTCACGGCACGCTGTCGCTCGGCGGCGAACCCGGCGGCCACCGCCCGCCGCACCGCCGCCTCGAAGGCGGCCGGCGACAGCGGCGCGTCCGACCGCCGGCCTTCCGAGTCGGACGGCTTCCAGCCCGCCCAGCCCGCCCAGCCCGAAGCGACCATCGCGTACGCCCGCCCACCCGACGCGTGGTGGAACGGTTCTTCAACCGCCGAATCCCCGCCGGCATCGCCTTCCCGACGGCGCCGCGCGTTCGACTTAGCGTTCCGGGCGCGTCCGCACTAGCAGTTCCTCCCAGCCCTTAGCCTGCTTGATGTGCGTTTCGGTTGCGAAGACGTAGCGCCAGGTTCCGAACCGGCCATCATCGCGTACGCTTCTGGCCCACTCTTCGCCGCTCCGCTTCTTGTCGAGCACATCGACATCGCCCGCGTCACGGTCGGACTTGCCCTCGATGACCCAATATGCGCCTTCCTTGTCCAGAACGATGAAGTCCGGGTAGTACCTGCGCCCGTTGTCGCGCTCGATCCACACCTCGCCGAACTCATAGGTTCGAATCCACCATTCCACCTGCCGCGACGTGTCGAACATATGGGCGAGCGCCCATTCGGTGGTCTTGGCGTCGAAGCTCGCGACTGGCTGGATCGAGCGATCCCAACCCTCGTACCAGCGGCGTTTGATGAATTCGCCCCACTTGCTGCCCACATCACCTGGCATGGACCGCCGTATCGGTATCTCGACTGGGCGGAAGGCGTACTGCGGCTGGAGCTTGCGCATGTTGAAGTTGGTCCGGATCAGCTCCGCGATGGCTCTGGCCGCCTGCTGTGCCCGACGCTCGCTCCACAACGCTTCGTCGTCATCATCGACGACTCCAGCACCGAGCAGAAACTCCCGCGTGATCCGTTGTGCTGCGTTGAGTTCGGGGAGCGTCTGCTCGACCAGCCCAAGGGCCCAGATCCGATCCTCTAGGTCCATGCGCACCTCTGGTACCGGAACGTAGCGCTGCGTGGCGTCCTCTTCCTCCACCCTCTGTTCCCGCACGTTGACGTTGCCGAGCATATCGCGCTCGGCAACGAGGGCCTTGCGCGAAAGGTGGACTGCGAACTCGTGTCGGAAACCCGCTCCCTCGGCTTGAGCATCGGCATTCCTGATCGCGCTCAGCGAGAACTGGACCGGCAGCACCTCCCGCTCCCGTCGTGGGAAGGTGATTGACGGCGCGCCCTCCACCTTGTACAAGATCTTCTGGGTGGCTTGCTCGTCACGGTCGTGCTGCGCGGACGCCGCTTCTACCGAGGAAAGCTGTAGCATCAGGGACCCGTCCATTGCCTGGCCACCAGTGATCCTCGCTGGCCCGACGAGGCTCAGCGTTCCTTGATCCTCGATTTCGTGGACCCCGGAGAGTTCCGTCTGCCTCCCGATCGGTAGTGGCTCTTGGGCTGCGTTCGGATGCGGCTTGGCGGCCGGTTGATCCGTCGGTGGCACGACCTGCTGAAGCAGCGCGTTCTTCTGCGCCAGCAACTGTCGGTAGGAGTCATGCGCAACGAGGTCGACCTGATCGATCGCTGGCACGCCCACGCGCTCACCAAACGGCAGGCGGAGGCCGCGGCCCAGGATCTGCTCGGTGAGAGTCTGGGACGCGAGCGCTCGGTAGCCGACGATGACGCCGATGTTCTTGACGTCCCAGCCCTCTTTGAGCTTGTCCACAGACACGACAGCGCGCACGGGCGACTCCGGGGTCTCTACCTCCGCGAGTGCGCTGAGGGCCTGGTCGCTCGACTGCGAAGTGATGAGGAGGACTCGTCCGTCGCCCGGTAAGTAGGTGTCGCCCGTCAGCGTCTCGGCGACCCGTTCCGCATCGGCAATCGACTGGCATACCACGAACAAGACAGGTGTGACGGGAGCGCTGCCGTTGTGCTCGGCCCATGAGCGCCAGACCGCCTCCTTGCGCGCACGCAGGTGACACGCGTCTGCGAGCTGAGTGTTGATGTCCTTGATCCCGTCCTCGCGGTAGACGATGACCGGGATCTTCACCCACCCATCCGCAATGGCGTCCGCGAGCGTGTATTGGTAGATGACCCTCGGCAGGTCCGCTTCGTCCGGTGTCGCGGTTAACCCGACGAGCGCCCGCGGCTTCAACTCTCGAACAGCCGCACCGAACGCTCGCGCACTGGACCGGTAGACGTGATGTTCGTCAGCGATGATCACGAGGTCATCCGCTTGCTGCAGGTGTTCATACAGGCCGGACCCGATGAATTCGTCCGTGTTCCGCACCTTGCGAGAGGTCAGAGCTGTGGGCCTGATGAGCTGCTGGACATTGAACACGAACAACTTGACGACAGACTCGTCATGCAGGGCATCCCCCACCTGCCCCCGCGAGAAGTTCTCGGAGGTGATGAGGATCGGCTGGAACTCCGCCCCGGGGATGAACTTCGGGTGCCCTGGCGTGAAGTTTGCGACTGTCTTGTCCTGAATGGTCTTCCCAGGCGTAACGATAAGGATATTCCGCACGCCCTTGCTCGCGAGGTAATCCAGAAGCCCCGCCGCAAGGTAAGTCTTGCCGACCCCAGTCGCGAGGTCACAGACCACCTCACGACCGTCGCCCTCCTCGATCTCTTTCGCGATGGCGTTAAGGGCCTCGGCGTTTGGCTGGCGCAATGCCATGCGTGCCGTGATCTCATCGACGAGCACTTCGTCATACGGCAGCCAAGTCATCGCACGACCTTCCCACGACGCACCAAATCGATCGGGGCCTTGAGCAGACGTGAACCCGTGCTCATCCGTTGCAGGAACTCAACGGCTTCGGGAGCCGCGCTCTTCGCCACGATGGTCACCCGTTCTTCCTCGTTCAAGTAAGACACGATTGACTTGACCACCACGTCATCGGCCACGCCGTCGACGACTGCGAGCCGAGTGCGCCCCTTGCGGCCAGCGAACGGACCATCCGGTTCGAACACAAAGCCCATCTGCGACGCGACAGCCTGCGCGAACATCTCACCCTTCGCCCAATCGGCAAGCAGCAACCGATCCCCGGCGCGTTCGTAGAGCCGCGGCCCGACGTCTAGCACCCGAAAGCCACCGCCCCCGGTCCAACCGGCTTCCTTCGTGATCCCGCCCGAGTCCTCGCCGTCCACGACCTTCTCTAGACGAGGCCGCGTGAACGATTCGACAGTAGCCGGCGAAAGCTCGGCCATGACCCACCTGCGACCCATCTTCTGGGCAACTGCACCAGTGGTGCCTGAGCCAGCAAAGCAATCGAGAACGATATCACCGGGCTGCGTCCCAATTTGCAAAATCCGCTTCAGCAGCTTCTCCGGCTTGGGCGTTGAGAAAATCGCCGACCTACCGAATAGCCGCGTAATCTCACCTTTGGCCTCTCGGTTGTCGCCGACCGCGTCGTGCGCCCATATGGTTGTTGGCACGAGCCCGCCGAGTTCAGACTGAAACCGCTTTCGGAATGGAAAGGTCCTACCCGTCTTGCCCCACCAGAGCCGGTCGTCGGCACGCAGTTCTTCGAAGGTCTCTTGCGAGCACGACCACCAGCGGTTTGCTCTGGGAACAAAGCGATCACCGTGCGGCCCGACCACCTCGTACTTTCCCTCAGAGTACGGGTGAGATGCCGTCAGGTCAGACCGCCGCCAGGGACCGCGCGGGTCACTGTCGGGATTCCAGAAGTCCAGGTCGCTGAGTTCGGTGCGTTCCACACGGCCGAACACGAGGGAACTCTTCTCCTTGGCGTAGACGAGAATGTAGTCATGGTCCGTTGACATATGCTGCGCCGAGTTGTTGCGCGCATGGATCTTTTGCCACACCACCGTCGCCACAAAATTGCCGCGCCCGAAAATCTCGTCCATGAGCACACGGCAGTAGGCCATTTCGGCATCGTCAAGGTGGACCCATACCGACCCGTCGGGAGCGAGCAATTCACGAATGAGCAACAACCGTTCACGCATCATCCCGAGCCACACGGAGTGCTCCAAGGCATCGTCGTAGTGCTCGAACGCCTGGCCGGTATTGAAGGGCGGGTCGATGTACACGAGCTTGACCTTGCGGCGGTAGCGCGCGGCATACTCGGGCGTCCCCACGAGGGCGTGGAGGGCGTCGTAACTGTCCCCGCGGATGAGCAGGTTGTCGTCGAGCGTGTCCGTCACCTCGCCGACTCGCTCCGCCTGATGAAGGAGGCGCACCTCAGTCACCCGCGGATCATCACGGTCAACCCACTGATAGCCACCCTCGCCTGTCGGCACCAACGCCTGGTCCTTGTTCACCCACGACAGGGTGAGACGGCCACTCATGTTTCACTCCCCGCTCCACGTTGACGGTGAGCCTATCGGGGGCACGGCGGCGCATCATAGCCTCGCATAGCGATCGAATCGGGAATAAGCGGCAAGACGCTCAGGCCCTCCAGTGTCTGGTCGGTGGCGGGCCACGGCGTCATCGTGGCCCGCCCGCCACCGCCCTTATGGCAGTTGCCGCTCCTTGGCCAGCCGGCCCAGCATCCCCGCCGTCGCGGCGATGAGCGTCGCGCCGTCCTCGCGGCTGTACACGAAGTCGTCGACTCCCGACAGGCGCCGCTGCCGCTTACGCACGATCTGCGGTTCGAACGTGCCGGCCCGGTCGCGTGGCACGTCGATCTGCACCGGGCCGTTGGCGTCGGTCAGGACCGTCTTCGGCCGGCTGCCGTTGCGGATGTTGCCCGACCCGCTGCCAGCTGGGTCGTGTTTCTCGTAGCCGAGGTGCTCAGTCATCTCCTCGTTCAACGCGGTCTCCAGGACCGTCTTGGTCAGCTGCTTGAGCAGCCCGCCCGGGCCCGTCAACGAAAGCCCTTGTTCCTTCGCCGCCCGCACCAGTTCCGCAGCGGCTTTCGCCTCCGCCGACGGCTCGGGCCGCTTCCTACGTCCGGTCTGGTCGTTCAGTGTCGCGGTCATCACGGCACCCTCCTCACCAGGCACAACGCCTGGCGGGTCAGGCCGGAAACACCAACTTGTTGGATTGGTGGCGGAGATCAGGGTCTGCAGCCATGATCTCCGAGGTTGTGGTCGGGGTCGCTCGGGAAACACTTGCCGCCCACAGGCTGGCTCCCTAACGGCCTGCGCCCCGGCCACAACCGCCGGCGGGAGTGGCTCGAGAGAGGTCTGTTAAGCCCGAAGTTGGTCTGCCCTGCTCGCCGGACCCCATTCCCCGGCCCTGCAAGGAGACCTCGTGCCCTCCGCCGCACCGTCAGCACCTGCTCCGGTCGTCATCGCGATCGATCCTCACAAGGCGTCCTGGACCGCCGTCGCAGTCGACAGCCGACTCCAGCCACTGGCCACGATCCGCATCGAGGTCAACCGCGACGGCTATCGACAGCTGCGCCGCTTCGCCGGCCGCTGGCCGCACGCGACCTGGGCGGTTGAAGGCGCCACCGGCCTCGGCGCCGCCCTGACCGCCCGTCTGAGCGCAGACGGTGTCGACGTGGTCGACGTGCCCGCGAAGCTGGCCCGCCGCGTGCGGCTGCTGTCCACCGGGCACGGCCGCAAGAGCGACCAGGCCGACGCCCTGTCGGTCGGGATCGCCGCGCACACCGCTGCTCGACTCAACACCGCCGTCGTCGATCAAGCGATCGCCGCCCTGCGGTGTCTCACCGAGCACCGCGATGACCTCGTCCGCAGCCGCACCCAGAGCGTCAACCGGCTGCATGCGCTGCTGGCACAGCTCATTCCCGCCGGTCTGCCCCGCGGACTGACCGCCAACAACGCCGCCGCCGCGCTGCGCAGCATCCGCCCTCGGGCCGTGTTGGCCCGCACCATGCGTCAGGTCGCCGTGGATTTGCTCGGCGAGGTGCGCCGCCTCGATCGGCGCATCGCCGAGGCAACAGCAACTCTGTCCGCCGCGATCGCGGCGTCCGGCACCACCCTGACCGATCTGCACGGCATCGGCGACGTGGTCGCCGCGAAGATCCTGGCCCGCGCCGGCACCGTCAACAGGTTCCGATCGGAGTCCGCGTTCGCCTCGTACTGCGGTGTCGCGCCGATAGAAGTGTCGTCCGGTGACGTCCAACGGCACCGCCTATCGCGTGCCGGCGACCGGCAGCTGAACTACGCCCTGCACGTGATGGCCATGGCCCAGATCAAACGAGCGACCCCGGGCAGGGACTACTACCAGCGCAAACGAGCCGCAGGCAAAACCCACAAGGAAGCCATGCGCTGCCTGAAGCGGCGCCTGGCCGACGCCGTCTACCGCACCATGATCAAAGACACGGAGACCTCTCTATCGCCGGCGAGTTGACAAGAGAGGTGCCGTTAGATCCACACTCCCCCTCGCCGGCTCGACGGCCATCGGCTGGTACGGGCGTCCTCGGTTGCCATTACGGCTGGTACAACACCCGCCGCATCCAGAAGGAACTGGGCTACCCCAGCCCCGACGAGTACGAAACCGCCTGGCACACCCGTGTCAACGGCCAATCAGATCTCCCCGTAGGCGGCCAGTAGTTTTCCCCGCTGGCGGCCATGGTTTCTCCCCAGCGGCGGCCAGATAGTTCCCCGCCGTGGGGTGGTGCTGGGGTCAGTGCAAGGCTTTGACGCCTTGTCCGGCGGTGGCTTGGTTGAACCGGTAGCTGTCACCCTGGGTAACGACGACGTGGGCGTGGTGCAGGAGCCGGTCGACGGTGGCGGTGGCCAGGGTCTTGGGCATGATTTCGTCGAAGCCGGATGGGTGCAGGTTCGAGCTGACCGCGAGGCTGCGTCGTTCGTAGGCGGCGTCGACGAGGCGGTAGAAGCCTTCGGCGGCGGCGTCGGGTGAGACTGGTAGCAGGCCGATGTCGTCGATGATGATCAGGTCGGTGCGGATCAGTCTGGTCATCGCTCGGGCGACGGAGTCGTCGGGCCGGTGTCGGCGAACCATGACGCCGAGGTCTTCGATGGTGAACCAGGCGACGGTCATGCCGGCCTCGACGGCGGCTTGGCCGAGGGCTTCGCAGAAGTGGCTCTTGCCGGTGCCGGATGGGCCGCAGATGGACAGGTTCTCCTTGCGTTGCACCCATTCCAGGCTGCGTAGCGCGTCCTGCGTCGGCCGTGGGATCGACGATGCCTGTTCGTCCCAGTCGCCGAAGGTCTTGCCCGCGGGGAACGCGGCGCGTTTGCGGCGGGTGCGCAGGTTGGCCTGGTCCCGGCCGGCGGCTTCCTCGGCCAGCAGAACGCGCACGACCTCGGCCGGGTCCCATCTCTGGGCTTTCGCGGTGGGGATGAGGTCGGCCATGGCCCGGCGCAGGTGCGGCAGTTTCAGCCGGCGGGTGAGCTCGATCGCTTCGGTCAGGGGGTCACCGGCCGGGCCGGTGACCCGCGAGGGGGTGAGGGTCACTGCTGTTCTCCTGTTGTGCCGAGCCTCGACCAGGCGGAGGTGCCTGGCTGCAGGCTGTGGGTTTCACTGGCCCGGGTCGGTGCCGCGTCGTCGTCGCGTTGGTGGGCCAGGATGCGGATCAGGTCGTTGTCGGCGAACCGGCCCGCCAGTGCCGCTGTCCCGAGGGCCCGGTCAACCCTGTCGACGCCGTGCAGCTTGGCCAGGGCGACGGCTTCGGCCATCTTGCGGCGGACCCCGCGGACCCCGGCGGCTGCGGCTTCGACCAGCCACGCGGCGGCGCCGGGGCCGAGGGCGAGGAACGCGGCCTCGTCGGTGGTGCGGGCCCGGGGCGTCCGCTCGGCCGTCTCGGACTGGCGTGATCGGGGCGGGTAGTGCTCATCTCGGATCGACGGATGCCCTGGCTGAGCCCGCTGGTGGCGGGCGACCTCGGCTGGGCCGGCGTCGCCGACGGCGGTGACGATGAGTTCGTCGCCGTGGAACCGGGCCCAGACCCGAGTGTCGACCAGGTGGTGCGGAACTGAGTAGCGGACTCCGTCGACGGAGATGGTGCAGTCCCAGTTCACCCGGCGGGTGGTGCCGAACGCGACCGTGAACGCACTTGCCGGCAACGGATGCAGCCGGTCGCGTTCCTCGAGCAGGGCTTCGGCCGGGCGGCGGCGGGTGTCGCGGTGGATCCGGGCGTTGACCTCGTCGGTGAAGTCACGGCAGGCCGCCTCCAACTCAGCGAACGTGCGGTACTGGCCGAGCAGGTTCGCGCTGGTCGGGACCAGGTCCGCCTTGGCGATCTTCACGGTGTTCTCGGCGCCGCCCTTGGACTGCGGGTCCGCCGGCACGCAGGTGCGGATCGTCATCCCGTAATGCCGAGCCACCTGCACGATCTCCGGATTCCGCACCGCGATGTCCGCGACGTGCTCGACCGTGATCGTCTTCTCGTTGTCGGTCAGCACATAGGCCGGCACCCCACCCAGGCGCGCCCGGCCCGAGCTCGCCTGCGTCGTCGTCGCAAATGAGCTTGATGCGGGATGTGGTGCGGACGGCACGTCGTGCGGTGCGGCGATGGTTCGGCCTGATGACCGGCGTCGCCGGTAAAAGAACCGCCCGCCGACCAGGCGGCGAACAGCGCGCCTGGCCTGCCGGGCCGGCCGATCGTGGTGGAGGTCCGACGACTGATCCGGCGGAACAGGTGGGTCACGATGACTGGACGCGACGCCACCGGTGCGGGGACCGGCCACCAGCCGGCCCCCGCACCGTTCCTGTGTACGGACGGCAGTTAGGTCATAGGACCGTGGGCCTGTCGTGCGTTGACGAAGCCTGGTCGGGTCGGCCTGTCAGGACGAGCAGGTGTTGAGCATGCTCTGCAACGCGGTCTTCTCTGATGACTGCAGGGTCAGGCCGTAGCTGTACTTCACGGTGATCCACATCTTGCTGTAGGTGCACCGGTACGCCGAACGGGGCGGCTGCCACGTCGACGGGTCCTGGTCACCCTTGGCTTGGTTGACGTTGTCGGTCACCGCGATCAGCTGCGGCCGGGACAGGTCGTTGGCAAAGCTCTGCCGCCGGCTGGTCGTCCACGAACTCGCCCCCGACCGCCACGCCTCCGCCAAGGGAACGACATGGTCGATGTCGACGTCCGAGGCGGCGTACCAGGTTGCCCCGTCATACGGGCTGTACCAGCGCCCGGAGGTGGCCGCGCAGGCGCTGTCGACGACGACGGAGGTGCCGTCGCGCTTGAGGACCTGCTCTCGGGTGTTGCAGGTGCCGCTGATGGTGATCCAGTGCGGGAACTTGTCCCGCGAGTACCCGCTCATCGAGCCCTCCGCCCGGACGGTGAGAGCGTTGAGCTGCGACTGCGCTGTCGCCTTCGACGGAATTCCCGGCGGGGTCGCCGAGGCCGGCCCAGCACCCGCGACCAGGACACCGGCGCCGACGATCACCGTCGCCGCGGTCACTGCGGCTCGGTGCACAGCCCGGCCAGGGCGGGTGATCAATCGGGGGACACTCATGGCAGGCCTCCTCGGCATCCGGGACGGGAGAACGACCGTCCCCCGCGATCATGTCCATCGAACGCCGTGCACGTAAAGAGACAACGACGCGATTCAGTCGATTCGCGTCGCAACACTTCGGCTACCAAACATGCTCGCCGTCAACCACGGCCACGCGCGGTTGCTGACCTGTGCGACGCTGGCCCTGCGCCCGAGGGCGCGGCCAGGTGAAGGTTTGATCTCGCACCACCTCGCGTACGGCGGGACCCGCCTGTAGAAGCTCCGCCGTGCAGCGAAGCAGCGGCCCTGATCTTCAGATGCTGCGACACCGCCCGACCGCCGCGACTCGGAGGCGCCGGGGCTACTGCCGGTGGCGCTCGACTCCGCGCGCGAGGCAACTCGCGATCCGAACCTTCCGCTTGATCGAACACATGTACGATCCCTGTGTGCAGGAAGTGGTACGGCGGTGGTGGAACGGCATCTGGGGGCGCCTGACCCGCCGCGACGTGTGGCTGGTCCGTGAAACCCGTTGGACGGTAATGGCCCGGGCCGGCGACACGGAGTCCGGGAAGGTGCTGCGCTGGGAGTTCGACTCTGAACCAGAGGCCCTGCAGATGGTTGATCGTCTGCTGCGCGCGGACACCGCCGGCCGTTGGCGGGAGCAGACAAATGGCACTCCCCCGCCGGCTCGTGACGCCGGGTGAGGTGCCATCGGCTACGCAATGAGGATTGTTGTGCCCCCCTGGCAAGGCGGCATCCCGCCGCAACCATGCCACCGCTACGCCACCCACACGCCGAGCCGCAGGCAGGATCTTGCGGAGCGCCCCGGCGACCAATTCAGTGCAGGCGCCCGTCGGCAGGCTCCGCGTCGATCGATCGCTCGTACACGGCGCGGCGCTTCCCTGGCCCCTTGGAGTCGAAAATCACGGACACGCCCTGCTTGGTCGTCCTGCAGGTAGATCTCTGACGGGTCGACCTGGCTTCGGAAGGCGATCACGCTGCCGACCACCTGCCCGTCGACGATGGCGAGTGGGCAGGTGTTGGCGAACAGCGTGGCGTACAGCCAGTAGTCCGATGAGCCCCGCAGCCTGATGTTTGGCTCTCCCAGCGCCAGCAGCTTCTCAAGGTCGGGAATCCGGTCGACCGTGAGCGGAGTGATGCTCATGAGCGGCCTCCTTCAACGAGCTCGGTCGATGCGGCGAAGGGCCGAAGATTTCAGTCGCTTCGGCTTCGATGGGCCGCCCACTCGCCGGTCCAGGTCGCGAGGTCGTGTACCCATCGCTGTGGGGCTTTCCGGGACTTGCTGGCCCACTTCGCGGCGTTCCCTGAGGCGAAGTCGTTCAGGACGTCGCGGTCAGCGGTGGTCCAGGCGGGGAACTGTGCCAGCCACTGCTCTGCCTGCTCGGGAGTGTGGCCGCTGCCTATGAGCCATTGCACGAGCAACGCCAGTTCGACCCACGCGGCGGCCTTGGTCGCGTACGCCCAATCAACGATCCGCAGGCCGTCTGCCGTCACGATGAGGTTGGCCGGATTGAGGTCGGAGTGCACGAGCGCCTGGCCCTCCATGGCCGGAAGGGCGAAGCCGAGGCGACCGGCAGGGGTGAACCAGGTGCCGGCGGGTGCCGGGGTTTCTTGGAGCCCTTTCACGGCCGTCGCGAGCAGGTCCAGGTCGGGGCTGCCGGGCGACATGTCGAGGTGGGGGCCGTCCAGGTGTTCGACCCCCACCACGAACCAGCTGTCATACGTGAAGTGCCAGAGCACGGCCGGCGGATGCCAGTGGACCGCTCTGGTTGCCTCCAGCTCGTAGCGCAGTGACCGGACGCTCAGGTCACCTGATGCCGCCTTGACGAAGACTGTGCCGGTTGAGCCGGTGACGGTCGATGCGATCTCCGCGTGATTGCCGCACGGAGCCGGGTACACGTCGATGATGCCGCCGACTCGTTCGGCTATCCCCGCCGTGACGGCGTCGGGCAGCGCGGTCCAGTCACTACGCATGGGCTACCTTCCGCTGTTACTTGCCGCCGCCAGGCTGGGGCGGGTTGGGCGGGCAGCACGACTCCGCCTCACCGGCCCAGAATTCCATGTCGACCCGGTAGCCGGTCTTGTGCAGCGCCGCGAGCGTGAACGTCACGGCGGTGCCGTCCATCATTCCCTCGGTGAGGATGGGGATGTGGTGGACGAAGCCCCCGGCGATCTGCTCGCACGCGGCGGCGTACGGCACGGTGTGCTGCAGGACGGAGTGCCACACCGCGTCGACCGGGAGGGTCGGCACGACGCGGCCGATCGACCCGTCCGGCAGCGGCATTCCGAAGTCCGGGTTGTCGACGTTGTCGGCGTGCGTCTTGAGGAACACGCAGAACTGCTCGACGGCCCGCTCGGCATAGGTGCGGGTGACGTGCCGGTCGGCGGCGAAGTAGTCAACCAGCTTGCCGAACGTTTCGGCGTCGATGAGGGTTCGGGGGTCGGCGGCGATCGTGGCCGGCCTGTCTGCGGTGATAGTCACGACTTCTCCTTCAAGCTGTGCGGTCAGCGGCGCTGGACTCGGCGCCGAGTGCGGAGGTAGGGGCTTCGGTCCTTGTCTGTTCTTCGGCTTTGTCTGTTCTTCGGCGAAGCGTGCAAAAGGTGCGGGTGGCTCGCCGCACGGCTGCACGGAGGGCCCCTCACCGTTGGCCAGCGGTGGCGCACCATCACAGGTGCCCGATGACCGGCTTGCGGAACTGGCCCCAGCTGGCATGGAGGGTGTTGAGCGGCCACGCGCCGCTGCCGCTGACGCTGTCGGGGTTGCGGCGCATCGGATGGACGGTCGGTCCGTCCGGCAGGGTGATCGGCGGCCGGGGTGTGTAGCCGTAGCGGGCATACAGGTCGCCGGTGCCGTCGATGGTGTCGGTCCAGGACGGCAGTCCCACCCGGTCGACGCGGGCACGGTGGTGGGCGAGCATCGCAGCGCCGCGGCCGGTGCACTGGGCGTCGGGGTGCACGGCCAGGACTGCCAGGTGGTAGTGCGGCTCGGTCGGTCGCGGCCCGGACAGCATCTGGTCGAGCAGGTGGAAGCGGTCGGCGTGCGGGCCAGCGGCGTCCTGCAGGCGGATGCGGTAGTTGGCCGGTGGTGGGATGGGGCGGTAGCGGTGGAAGCCGACCGTGGCGGCGGTGAGGTCGTCGGTGAGGTAGATGTCGCCGAAGAACATGGCGTGCTCGACCCAGATGGCGAGGACGTCGGTGAGGATCCGCCGCCGGTGTGGTGTCTCGGGGACGAGCCAGGTCGCGAGGGCGCTCAAGTGGAGTGCGTCGGCGATGAGCGCGACGACCGGGTCCTTGTCCGTCCAGCGGGCGGCGCGGATACGAGGTACGGAGTCCATGGGGCTGCTCCGGCGGGACGTCGGGTCGGTGGGTGTGTTCATGACAGGTGCCTCGGTCGGGTGGTTGGCGGTGCCGTGAGCAGTGGTGCGGCGGGTGTCTGGCAGGTTGTGGGGAGGCGGGATCGCGGTACCGGTCCCGCTGCCGCGGTGTTGAGGGCGGTGGCGAGGTCGGTTGCGAGGGCGTCGATTTGGCCGCGGGTGATGCCGGGCATGCAGATGATGTGGCTGGTGGCGCCGTCGGTGGCCAGCAGCCATTTGGTGCGGACGGATTCCGGTGGGGTGGGTAGGACGACGGTGAAGGCGTGTGGGTGTCGCCAGGCGGGCCAGCCGGTGGCTCTGATCTGGTCGACGGCGTACGCGGCCAGGCGTCGGGCTTCGAGTGCGCGCCAGCGGTGTCCTTCGCGGCCGTGGGTGGCGATGGCGTGCCACAGCAGCGCGGCGGACAGACCGCAGCGGGAGCCGGTGATGGTGGTGTCGGCGCTGTTGGTGTAGGCGACCTGCCAGGCCGGTTTGCGGACGCTGTCGCGGATGAGGACCACTCCGCATGGGGTGGGTGTGGCGAAGAACTTGTGGCCGGAGATCGCGACGCTGCCGATGCCGCTGGTGTCGTCGAGGCGTAGCCGGCCGTCGAGGGCGAGGGGGATTCCGGACAGTGCGGCGTCGACGTGCAGGTGCCCTGCGATGTTGTACTGGTCGAGCAAGGCGCGGATGCGGTCGGTGGCGTCGACGGCTTCGGTCATCGTGGTGCCGGCGGTGGCGACCACGATTGCCGGCCAGCGTCGTCGGCGACGCAGTTGCGCGGCCAGGTGGGCGTAGTCCATCTCCCCGTCCGGGCCCGCGTGCACGATCGCCTTGTAGGCGCCGAGCATGTCCACGATCTTCGGGATCGAGTAGTGGGCGGCGGTCGAGAAGTAGATGCGGGCGGTGGGCCAGCGGCGGTAGGCCGTGTGCAGGGCTGACAGGTTGCCTTCGGTGCCGCCGGTGGTGACGTATCCCCACCGGTCGTCGGCGGGCATAGCGAGCAGGTCCGCGACCCAGGCGATAACCGCCCGCTCCAACACGCGGATGTGCGCGACGCCGCCGGTGTCGGCGGGGTCGCCGATGTTGTTCCACAACCGGTGGCCGAGGCGGGTCATGACCGTGCTGTGGTCGAGGTCCACCGCGCCCGGGTAGCCGATGCTCGTCGGCGCGGCGGCATCGGCTTCGCCAACCAGGTGGTCGAGGACGGCGGTGACGTCGATCGGACCTGTGTTGAGGTCTGCGGCCACGGCGAGGTCGAGCGCGGTGTCCGTCACGCGGGCTGCCCTCCCCCGCGCAGATGCGTGGTCAGGGTGTCGTGCAGGACTGTGAGCTGCCGCCACACGTCTCGGATCGTGTAGTCGCCCCGCTCGCAGAGGTCGGCGTGGGGGTTGTGCCAGTGCACGGGCCGGTCCGCGTCGAGTGTTTTGGTGCTGCGGATGCCGTCGTCACCGAGGCGGGCGTGCGGGTTGCGGTCGATGTGCATGGCGGTTCCGTCGGTCAGCAGCACGTAGCACTGGCCGCGCAGGTCCCAGGCCGAGCGGTACCGTCCGGTCGCGGCCGGCTCGCGCAGGCTCCGGGCGACCTGGTACCAGCTGCCCTCCTCGGAGTCCAGGGTGCTCACCCCGACGCCGACGTAAGCGGCGTCGGGTGGCAGGGTCATGTCGCCGCCGTTGACCATCGACCCGTCCGGGCCCAGCGGATGCCACCGGTGGCGGCCGGCCACGGCGCGGGCGATGTTGGACGCGGCGACCTGCGTCAGGTCAGCCAGCAGTCGAGGCAGGTTGTTGGACTCCGGTGAGGCGAGGAACAGCCGGTAGGCGGCATGCAGCCGGTAGCCGTGCGGCTCGCTGGGCGCCTCGGAGGTGAAGAACAACGCCACGCCGTGCGGGCCGAGCGCGTCGCGGGTGTCGAACCGCTGGTCAGCCTCGATCATGTGACCGGAGTTGAGGCGCTTGCACCGGTAGGCCACCTGGCGGCGGACATCCGCCCACCATCGGGCATCGGCAGAAGCCGCCTCACCGTCCGGCTCCTCCCCCACCCCGTACGACGGCTCAGATGGGGCTGGCGGTGGAGGGGGAATCGGCGGTCCCGGCGGGCGCTGGTGCGGGTGCTGGCCGGAGAGCGGGCCGTATCCAGGCGGTGGCATCTGGGCGGCCGGAGGCCGATGGCCGGCCGGCGCTGCCGCCGCGGGTTGCTCGGGCCGCCATCCGGGGTGTAGTGGGTCAGGGCCGTACCGCCCGGCAGGCATGGCCGCGTGAGTCATCAAGGTCGGTTCCCCTTGTCAGATCGAGACGGTGATGGCGTCGGGAACGGCATGCGTGGCCGGGGTGCCACGACCGATACCGGCGTAGACCTCGGGCCGGGACTGACGCAAATGACCTGCCCACGCCCCACCGGTCAGGGCGGCGCCGGCCAGGATCGCCGGCGGCAGAAACGGCGTGGGCGACCCGGCATCCGCGCCCAGCAGGGAGCCGACGTTGACCACCATCAGCGCCAGCACCACCGCCCCGCCGAGCAGGCCGAGGGCGGGCGCCAACCGCCACTGCCACACCCCCGCCCGGTCACCGCGTACCCGCGCTGGCGCTGCCAGCGCGGCAACCGACGCAGCCAGCAGCAGGCACAACAAGCCCATCGCGCCCAGCGTCGACAACCACGTGAACACCACCGCGAGGGGGTCCACGCCGGCGACGGTGAACGCGGCCACCACGAGCGCGGCCACCGTGGTCTGCGTCAAGGAGCCGCCGCGCGGTGCGCTCACGCGCGTGCCGCTGCCAGCCCGCGCCAGCCCCGCCGGCAACACACCTTCTCGGGCCATCCCGAACACATACCGGGCGATAACCGAATGGAAGGCCAGCATCGAGGTGAGCACCGCGAACACCAGCACCACGCCCGCCAGGGAAACCCACCAGCCACCGGCTCGCTCCAGGACCACGAACGGCAGCCCACCCGCCGGATCCGCCGCGACCGCCGCGACCACGTCCGGGCCGACCGCCACCCCCATCGCCCACGCCGCCGCCGCATACACCCCGCCAAGAACCAGCGCCCCGGCGATGGTGGCCCGACCAACCGACCGCCGATCGGTGGCCTCCTCGACGAACGAACCCGGCGCGTCGACACCCATGAACCCCGCGACACACAACGCCACCGCACCGCCGATGCCGCTGACCGCCAGCCCGGAGGCGTTGAACCCGTCCCAGGACAACCCGCCCTCGGCCGGCTGGCCGAGCCCGACGAGGATGAACACGACCACGATCAGCAGCGACACCGCCAGCACCGTGGCCAGGACCCGGGTCGACAACACGATCGCCCGCACCCCCAACACCCCGACCACCGCCAGCGCGATGCCCGACCACACCCACCAGGTGCCGCCCAGCTGCGCGGCCAGGGTCGCCCCGAACAACCCGTAGAGGCTGATCTGGATCGCGTTGTAGGCCACCAGCGCGACCACGCCGGCGGCCACACCCCAGCCGGGGCCCAGCCCGCCGGCGAGGATGCCGTAATAGGCCGCCGGGTGACCGACCTGCCGGGCCATCGCCGTGTACCCGACCGCCAACAGCGCGACCACACCCGAGACCAGGAGAAACGTCAACGGCAGCGCCGTCACCCCCGTAGTGGCATACGTCGCGACGATGCCTCCGGCGAGCACCACCATCGGCGCCGACGCCGCCGCCCCGAACACCCACAACCCGGTCGGAGTCATCGTCCGCCGCGCCAGAGCCACCTGCGCGTGCGTCGCCCTCACCGCTGCCCCCGCTCCACAGCGTCCGGGCAGCCAGAGCGTCGGCAGCCATCCACCGGGTGCCGGTCCACGTCGGCGGCGCTGGCGGCCACTAGGTACACCGCCACCGGCCGTACCGGGCCGGCCCGCCAGTAGCCCTGGTCACGGTCGAGCCGCCGCCGTGCGACGTGAGCGTCCGGTGTGAACCCGAACAGGTCGTGAGCACCGTTCGGCCACTCGCGTCGGATCGCGTATCCCCACGCGAACTCGACCGGCGTCACGTCGCCCGCGTCCGTGACGGCGGCACCGGTGCGGGCGGTGGTCAACCGTGCCGGCCACCACCGTCCGGCGTTGAGCTGCCGTGGTGGAGCCACGGTGCGCACATGGGTAATAGCAGGCAGCATGAGGGTGCCTCCTTCGGAATCAGGGGCGCAACGAGGTAGCCCGCCGGGCGCGAGGTCATCGCCCGCAGGTGATCGCTTCGGTACGGGCCGGGGTCAGGGAGAACGCGGTGACACCGGCATCACCGGGCTCGCGCGCGGCGTTATGGCTCGGCCGAGGCGGATCCGTCGGGGAAGGCCGTCGAGGTGCCCGCCGCCGGCCGCGGGCCGCCACATCCGCCACAACGCCGGCCCGCCCGGCTCCAGCAGAATCGGCGAGCGCGGCACATACCCGAGCCGGGCCAGCAGGCCCTCCCGCGGCCGATCACCGCACACCTCCGCGTATGCCGCCAGCCCGCCACCGTCCAGCACCCGGTGATGACTGGCCAGCAACACCGCCGCAGCAGCGTCCTGACCAGGGCGGGACGCCACCTGCGCCAGATCGTGATGCGGCGTGTGCGGATGCGCCGCGTCACGGTAAGCGTGCAGCAACGCAAACCGAGGCGCGTACGGGCCGAGCAGCCGATGCAGCTCGTAGCGCCACAGCACCGACGACGGCGGCGGTGGCCGCAACCGCCCGTACCAGACCGCCACAGCACACCGGTCAACCGTGGTGTCGACCCGGCCATGCGCCAACCCGCGCTCCAGCACGAACCGTGCATAGCGGCACAGCACCTCACCGCGATCGGCCGCGTCCGGCACCAACCACACACCCAAGCCACCAGCCATCAGCGCATCCGCGACGATCGGCACCAGCACCGCCGTGTCCTCGCCGGACGCCCGGCGCACAATCGCGTCCATCGGCGTCATGGCTCATCCCTCTGGCATCCGGCATCGACCGCCGGCCCCAACCACAGCAGATCGCCCGGCGCTACCTGCCTCACCAGCATCCGGGACACCGAGTTCTCCTCGACGGCGCGGTCATGCGCATCGAGGACCATCGCCAACGACGGTTTCGGATCCTGTCCGGCTGTTTCTGGCGTCGGCTCCACACGGCTGCCCGGGAGGCCGCGGTTGTACTGGCCAGGAGAAGGGCAGCCGAACGGATTGAACGGCCGGTCGTCGGCCGGAAGAAACCACTTCATCCGGCGCATCCACCCCCCTTTGTCTCCAGTGCCGGGCATCGACTAGTAGGTCGTTGCGAGTTAACGATCACGCATAGGCACGGAGCTGGGAATACCGACTTCCGGTCCGACTTCCCGTACCGACTTACGGTCCGACCATCGGATCACTTGCGGAAACGTCGCAACGGCGGCTGCGGCGACGTAGCAGGCGACAGGACATCCCAGTACACCTGACGCAACTCCAGCTACAGCGACGATGGCAACTGCGTTCAGGTTGCCTACACCCACGAACCGGTCCTCGTGCGCGGCTCGAAACAGCACCGGGCCTGTGCTGCGATTCGACCCGACACAGTGGCACGCCTTCAAGGTCCTTGTCATGGTGGATTCGCATCTCCGACTGCAGACACTGGCCGGTAGCGTCACGGCCCAGGCTGAGATCCGCATGCGGGGGGCCGGTATCGGCTGCCCTCACGGCGACGCCGCCCGGGACTTCCTTGACTGTGTGTGTGCCCGCGACCACGATGGCGGCGGCAGGTCACGCGAGGCTTAGGCGCCAGCCGGCCCGGCGAACGCGCCTGCACACGAGGGAGGTGTAAATGCCGCGGCACCCTGACACCGTCATCACGCCCAACCGACTGCTCGTCCGGGCCCGCCAGCGCCTGACGTCACCGCAGCGGCCCGGCCAGCACCTGTCCCGATCCGAGTTGGCAGACGCCGTCAACGCCACCCTCGATCGCCTCTACCCCGGGCGAAGCCTCGCCGCCCACTACGTTGACCACCGCTGGGTCGGCAAACTCGAACGCGGCGAGCACCGCTGGCCCAGCCACGAACGCCGCACCGCCCTCCGCCAGGTACTCGACGCCGCCACAGACGCCGACATCGGCCTCTACAGCCCTCGACGTACCGATGGCCGCGCGATCCCTAATCGCCGGCAGGTGACGGCTGCGTGGTTCGGCAAACTGCCAGGCGACCTTGCGCAGCTTCCGGGACCGTGGGCGTCCGGACTCGGGTTGCAGGCACCGGCCAGGATCGAATGGCCTCATGTCGAAACACTTCAACGCAGCATCGCTTTGTTCGAAGAGTGGGACCACCAACATGGTGGTGGACTCGCCCGCGCGGCGATGGCCGGGCAGCTCGAGTGGGCCTGCCGGGTCGCCCGTCAGGCGTCGGCCACCGAGACGGTACGCCGAACCTGGCTGTCGACGGCAGCCCGACTTGCTGACCTTGCCGGATGGGCGTGCTTCGATTCAGGCGATGAACCCACGACCACCCAGCAGTACCTCGTTACGGCGATCCAGTTGGCCAGCGAAGCCGATAACGTGCAGCAACGGGCCCACACCGCCACCACATTGGGACGGCATCTCACGTATGTCGGGCAGGTCTCGGACGCTCTTGATGTGATTGGTCTCGTCCACTCGGATTGGCGTGAGATACCTCCGCTGGGACGTGCGGCGGTGCGGATCGTAGAAGCTCGCGCCTATGCAAGGAGCCACGATGGGCGAGCCTGCACCCGCGCGGTCGCTCTATGCGATGAGGAATTCTCGGCCAGCGGCTTGGATGGGGCAGAAGATCCGGTTTGGGGCTATTACGCCGACGCCGGACAGATTCTCGGTGACGCCGGTCATGCCTTGTTCGACATCGCTATGTCCAGCCATGACCGCAACCAGATAGCTATGACCATCGATCGACTGCACTCGGCGTACTCCTACCACCCGATGGAAGCTGCCAGATCACGGGCTCTCACCATGATTAGGATTGCCTGCCTCCAGCTTCGAAGCGGCGATTTCGCCAGCGGGTTGAGCTCGATACGGGCTGGTTTGACAGATGCTCGGGGAGTCCACTCGAGCCGTCTACGCCATGACCTTCGCGCACTGGATTCCATCCTCGCAAACTCCGAACCGGAGCCGAGCCTTGCAGGTGAACTCGCGGCAGCGCGGGCGCACGTAGCCGAGACCGTACGCCAGCAGATCTAGTAACCTGTCCAGCCGGCGGGAGCGGTTCCGTCGCGCAGCGTGTCGAGGCGATGCCGTAGCTGCCGAAGTCGTTGCGGTTCGTTGTCCGCTGACTGGGCCAGCCATAGAGTCATCCGCAGCATGCGAATCAGCCGCAGCACCGGCCACGACGGGCTGCGGCGGACATCGAATCCATAAGCATGGACAAAGTAAGCGTATTCCTTTACGGAGAACCAACCGCACACGAAGTAGAGGGCCGTCAGAGTCAGATCCCATTCCGGGGGTCCGATACTCACTGTCTCCAGATCCACGAAGGCCTTCCGGCCGTCGGCCGTCACCAGAAGATTCTCCATGTGCGCGTCACCGTGGAGCACCGCCTCGCCTAGCATGAATTCCGCGGTGTTCCACTGCGCCGAGGCGTCATCACGGCACTGGCGAAGGAAAAGACGGTCCCGGACATCGAGACCAGCGCCAGCCTCTAGCCGCTCTTCGAACTTGTCAAACGGCGACAACTGCAGCAAAAGGTTTCTCGGGATAGGGACTCGGTGAAGCAGACGCAAGCACTCGGCGAGGGTGACCAAGTCGGCCGGGCGGCTATCGGGAAGATACTCCCACAGCGACACCACGTACTGCCCGACGATGATCGGCTCCGGCTGTGCAGGGTGAACGACGGGCACCTGCCGCGAGGCCAACCAATCGGCGACCTCGATCTCCCGATGAGGATCGCTGTCCTCGGCCGCCCTTGGCACCACCCGCGCTAGCACACCAGCGACCGGCAGCAGGACCACACCGTTCTCCCCAACACGCACCACACTGGCGTCGTCAACAGGGAGACCCGCTCCAGTGGCTGCCAGCGTCACCGCATCGATCGCCTCTTCCGCACGCACCCGACCATCTTCCCCTCGGCGCGGCGAACCGCCTCGTTCAACGCGGTTTCCAGCGCATCGTCCATCGGGTCTTGCCTGCTCCGGTGGGATCCAGGGAACGGGTCACCAGTTCCCGGCACGCAGTCGGCCGACCCGGATTGCGCCAGATCCGGACGTTACGGCTGCGTTCTGTACGCTCAGGCGACCTTGCGCCCTCCGGTGGCCCTCCTATCGTGAGATACAGGTTGTCGAGATGTGCCGATGAGGTGGTGAGGCGTGTCGAACTCACAGCCCGGGCCACGGGAAGCAGCGCCCTCCGCTCTTGGCGGGGTGCTCCTAGGGTTCGCGATAGGAATTGCCAGTGACATCGCGTTGTGGTTCTGGATGAATGGCGGTCCGGTTGTGGACCCGCTTGGCCGAGCGAGACATGGCTACACAGAACAGGTGCATCTCGCAGACATCCAGGCTCGCTTCTGGTACGGCTTGGCTTTCGCTGGCGCCATGGCACTGGCTGGTGCCGTCTTAGTGATACGTAGGATTATTAGCGTGGGCGTCCCGTTAATCATGTCCGCCATAGCCGGACTTTGCCTCATCGGCCTTATGCTGCATTACTAACTGCGCTGGAGTCCAGCCTTCCAGCATCCAGCGACCTGGTCGGGCGGCCGAGACGATTCAGGATCGGCGCAACCCGTTGACCAAACTTCACAGACGAAATGGACGAGCACTCCGGAACAACAGCGTAAACAGGCATACAGATCTGTCTATCGGTACATGATCTGGTGGCCGGGGCTTCCATGTGGCACGCCACCCTCGTCAATCCTATCCGGTACTGCTGATCGCTGCCGCAGGTCGCGCAGTACCCATCGATCCTCCCCTTGTTGGAGGTGAACAGCATTCATTGTCTTCCGGGACGCCGACCGGCAAAAGAGCAGGCCGATTGCAGCCCGCGAACTGCCGAACTCCTATCGCGGGCCGACGGCCGGCAGCCCAGACGGGGTGTGCAGCGGTAACTAACGGCAGTGGCACCAGCGGGTCCGTCCGGTCGCGGTATCGCCGCTTACAGCCGCCCATCGGTACCCATCCAGGGCGCCCGCCGGGTCCAGTCGAGGCGCGTCGCCGGTGGTGGCAGGGACGCCGCTCCCTGCCACCACGTGGTTACCGCCGTCAGTCCTGTTCCTTTGGCTTGGACCTGTGGCTTTTGAGCATGCGCACGCTGGTGCTCAGTTTGATTGGGGCGTCGTCGGGGCCTCGGAGGAACGGGTTGATGTAGACGGGCCGGCGCAGGGTTCGGCCGGGTCCGTATGGCTGGTTGCGCCAGTGGCCCGACACCCAGAATCGGCTGGTGGTGGGACGGTGCGGGCCGGCCGGCGTTGATCGTCGGCTGGGTGGCGTGGTGTCGTGGGTGGCGCGGATGCGGACGACGCGCACCTCTGGCGCGGGCCGGTTATGGCGGGCGTAGGTCTTGCGGACAGCCTTGTCGACGCCTGCTGTCGTGATGTCCGCGGCTTGCTGCGCGATCAGCAACCATGCGGCGACCAGCACTGCGGCTGGGTGGCCGCTGGTTAGCAGGTGTTGTCCGCGAACGTGCGCGGCGTGCGTCGGCGCGAGCCATCCGACCTGTTCGCGGAGCCGCTGCAGCGGTGTGCCGTGCAGGCCGCCGCCGATGGTGCGGTAGGTGACAAGGTGCCAACCGTCTCCGGTGGCGGTCCAGGATGCGGCGGTGATCTGCCGACGTGTGACGGGTCGGGACCACACGAGTAGTCCGTCCGTCGAGGGCGTGAGGTTGCGGCTGACGGCGACGTCGGGCAGTTTCTCGGTGGCGTACTCGGCGAGGTCGGTGAAGTCGTCGTCGATCCAGTACAGGCGTGATCGGTCCAGGCCGTCGGCGATCTGCTGGCGTACGTCGGTGGAGGCGAACGCGAAGGGGAGGTTGTCGCTGCCTCGGTAGAAGCGGGTGAGCCGGTAGCGCACCTTGGGCAGGTCGCGGGCGGCGATGGGGGTGGCCGGCCAGGCGGTCGTGGTGATGAGTGTTCGTCCCGGAACCCGGGCGTTGAGGAACGCGAGATGCAGCCGCTCGATACGTTCTCGTGCCTCGGGGTGGTTGCTGAGCTCGAGCGTCCGCACGGCCCGGTCGACGACTTTGTTGTTTCTGCCGTCGTCGATGTAGGTCTGGCAGGTCGCGCATGCTGCCCATGTCTGGCCGAAGTTCTGCACCAGTCCCCCGGTGGCGCTGATCGCGACGGCGGCGATTTCGCCGCCGACGAGGGTCCATGTCGGGTACGGGTCGCCGCAGAAGTCGCAGGTGCGCTGCACGGTGTCGAGCTGGCTGACCGGTACGGGCACGGGCTCGTGTCCGTCAGTGGCGAGTTGGACCGGGTGTACGTAGGCGGGCGGGACGCCGAGAGTGTTCAGCGGGGACAGACAGACCTGGCAGGCCATCCCTCAGGCGCGGCCGTCATGCCGTCACCTCGTCGCTGTGGCGGCGGTCGCGCAGGCGTGGCCCGCGGCGGTGCTGCGCGGCGGGCATCGCCATGCCGGGCTCGTAGACGGCGTGGCGGTTCCGGCCGTTCTTTTTCGCGTGGTACATCGCGATGTCGGCGCGGCGCAGCGCCACCTCGTCGAACGGGTCGGTGGCTTCGGCAAGCGCCAGGCCGACGCTGGCGGTGACGGTGATGGGTTCGCCGTCGGTGGTGAGGTGGACGGGCTGGGAGATCAAGACGACGAAGGTGTCGGCGACGCGGGCCAGGTCGCCTGCGCGGGCCGGTAGCAGGGCGGCGTATTCGTCGCCGGCGAGCCGTGCGGCGGTGCCGCCGTGGAGGGCGGCGATGTCGGTGATGCGGGCGCCAATCACGGCCAGGACGTGGTCTCCGCGGTCGTGGCCGTGGGTGTCGTTGACCGGTTTGAAGTCGTCGAGGTCGATCAGGACGACAACGATGGGCGCAGCGGTGTCCGTGCCGGTGAGGGCGGTGTGTGCGGCCTGCAGGCCGGTGCGGTTGAGCATGCCGGTGACCGGATCGTGTTGCAGCTGCCAGATCGCGGTGTCGAGGTGGTTGCGGAGTCGGCGGATGGTGGGCCATGCGGTGAGGCCGCCGATGGTGAACGCCACCATGGCGGTGGCGATCATGATCAGTGGTAGGGACACTGGGTTCCTCCAGTTCGTTGGAGAACCCGGGACGCGACGTTTCCTAGGCGGGCGTCCCGGGTCCTGGATGCGACGACGGCCCGCCGTGTGGCGGGCCGTTTGTGTGCCTTCCTGTGGCGGCACGGCGGTGGCTGCCCTCCGTGGCGGTGGCAACGCCGGCGCCGCTCGGTCAGGTGATGTGTCCGGCGGCAGGGATCTGGGCGGCCCCGGTGCGCCGTGGTGGGACTGGACGCGGCGGGTCGGTCGTGCCTCGGGAAAGCACGCGGGGTTCGCGCGACGCGACCGGCCGGCGCCTGTTGCTCCCTGCGGGGTTACGGGCGGCTCGGGTGGTGTTGGCTGCGGCCCGGGTGCACGGCTTGGTCGGCGCGCAGTGTGGCGGCCAGGTGAGCCGGGATGGTGGCGTAGGGTTCGACGGCCCGGAGCACGTCGGTGGGGTCGAGGGTTGTCTCGACCAGGCCGACCCGGACGGTGTCGGGTGGGTTGTCGGGGTCGGCGGCGGGATCCCAGGCGTGGTCGGTGACGGTCGCGAAGTAGGTGCGGTGTGGGTTCCAGCCGACCTGGATGGTGTAGCGCTCGCAGCCGGGTTTCGGTGTGAGGGTGTAGAGGCTCATCGGTTCCTCTCACAGGCAGTGTGCGGCAGCGGGCGTTGCCTCGCGGCAGCCGCGCCACGATCGGATCGCCCGTACGGCAGCAGAAGGACTGGTAGGGCCACCGGAAGGGCTTCTCATGCCGTGGGGTGGCGGGCGCGGTCCTCGGCCAGCTCGGTGATCTTGTCGCGGCGGGCGGCGGGAAGGCCGGCGAGCAGGTCGACGTACTGCTGCTCTGCTGCGGTGACGGGTTCGGCATATGCGGCCTTGTAGGCCAGCCGGGCTGCCTCGTGGGCGGCCTCGATCGAACCGCTGTGGTCGTAGGCGACGACGATCTGACGGAGCTGCTCGGCCGCGATGAGGGGGTCGCGGGACAGCGTGATGTCGTAGATGCGGAAGCTCGCCGGTAGGCCGGCGGCGCCGATCGCGGTGATCAGGCACAGGTTGGCCTGCACATGGTAGGCGTACGTCTCGGTGCGGGCGGGCGTTTCGCCGCGAGCCCGGACGGCGGCGCGTTCGGCGTTCCAGCGCAGCCGGGCTTCTTCGGCGTGTTTGGCGAGGGCAAGCAGCATTCTGCGGGTGGGATCCACTGTGGTCCTCCTGCTGGTGAGGGACTACCTGTTACTGGGCCGAGGGGTTGGTGCGGGCGGTGGTCTGTTCGAACGCCGATGGTGGGAGTCCGGCGTGCAGGGCTTGGCGCAGCAGGTCGGCGAGTTGGTAGGCGGGGTCGACCTGTAGGGCGCGGTCTGCTGCCATGGCGGCCAGGGCGCCGTCGCCGCAGCGCCACGCGGTGAGTGCGAGCAGGGTGGCCGGTGCCGGCACGAGCGGCTCGTCGGCGCGGCGGGTGATGTCGGCCCAGAACGTGACGTGCTGGTCGTGTGGCTGGGTGAGGTCGACGGCGAGGTCCCGCACCGATGTGCGGGTCAGCAGCAGGGTCAGCCAGGCGACCTCGTCGTCGGTGAGGTGTCCGCCGGCGTCGTGCCGTCGCAGCGCGTCGCGCACCGCGTGCGCGCCGACCTGGTCCAGGACGGCGGCACCGGCTGCGGTCACCGCCTTCAGGCGAGCGGCCGCCGCGGTGGTGGCGTGGTCCATGCGGTCGCGGGCGGCGCCGTCGACGGGCGCGAACCGGGCGGCGACGGCCGCCCGATCCGGTAGCGCGACCAGTCCGGCTGCGGTTGCCTGCACGGCGACCAGGGAGGCGGTCGGGTCAAACGGGGTTCCCTGCGGAGGGCAGCAGTCGGGGTTGTCGCAGGTGAGATTGACGATCCGGGTACCGGTGACGCGCAGCAGCGTTCGGACGGTGATGCCGCTGGCGGTGAACGCCTCACCGACGGCGGGCAGCGCCGGATCGACGTGGTCGGCGGTCCCGTAGCCGACGAGCATGACGTCGGTGATCGGCTGCTGGCGCCGCACGACGGGGACCAGGGAGGCGACGAGGTCGGCGCGCTGGTGTGCGGGGGTGGGCAGGTCGGCTCGGGCGGCGAAGACGATCCGCCGGTCTCTGCTGGCGATGACGACGATGCTGCCGTCGGCGGGGCGGAAGCCGAGCAGGTAGGGCACTGCGGCCGCCAGGTCGGCCGGGGATCGCACGGTCAGCTTGGTGTCGGGAACCGACATGATGATCTCCACTTCAAGTGTTGAGGTTCGGCAGGATGCGGAAGGCGGGCGAGCTGGGCGAGCCGGTCTGCCCGCGCTCTGGGCTCGCCGCAGCGTCTTGCGGAGGCATGCGCGCCGACCCACTGGTCGCCGCGCATGACGGGGTTCAGTCCCGGTCCGGGTCCAGGTACAGGTCGACGCCGAAGCCCTCGACGGTCACGGTCACCGTGACGACGGTGTGCTCCACGCCGGTCAGGGCCCGGCTCAGATCCGCGCGGACGAGGGCCTCGGCTGCGGTGATCGCGTCGGCGGTGGTGGCGTGGCCGCGCAGCTGCATGTCGTACTCGTGGCGCCAGAGGATCCGCCAGCCGTCCTGCTCGTACGTGGCGTACTCGGGAACCGTCCACCCATAGGCGGTCCACGGCCGATACTCGATTGGGCTGCTGGTCGTAGCCGCCCGCATCGCGTCCCGTACCGCGTCGTATGCCTCCCGGGCGGCGCCGGTCCCGGCGGGCAGGATCAGGTCGGCGACCACGGTGACGTGGTGTGCGGGAGGTAGCGGGTCAAGCCCCAGGTCGACGAGGAACCGGTCGACGCGCTGCGCGGTGTGCTGATAGACCCCGCCGATCTCGTCGTCCAGCAGGGCGCTGATAGCGCGGGCGCGGATGCTGCGTCGCAGGTCCGCGAGGGCCTGTACAGCCTTGTCATGTGCCGCCGTCGCAGCAGGGAGGTCGTCGATGTCGGTCAGTTGCACGGTGCCGGCCACCGGCCGCGCCTCGGGGTCGATGTCGTCGGCCGGGACGTCGTCGGCGCCGTCGGTGCCCTGCCAGGTCAGCCCGGTCAGCGTGATGCCGGCGTTCGCCAGCGCAAGCAGGTGTCCCTCCACGGCCGCGCGGGCGGCGGTCAGCGCGTCGGCCTCACCGGTCGCCGTGACCCAGGTCTGGAGCGTGACCTGCACGGTGATTCGGTACCGCCGCGAATCGGGCCCGCCGTCAGGGATCACGTCGATGACCTGTCTCGGGTAGACCGCCACCGCCGGATCCAGCTCGCGCAGCTCGTCCGGCACGCCGAAGCGTGCCTGCTCGCGGGCCTCCCCCAGGTCGGCATGCGGGCGGGTGTACGACATCTGCGCCTGGGCGGAGACGGTCCATCGCTGCGGCAACGGTTCCAGACCCCAGGTGGCGAGGGCGTCCTCGCAGCCGGGCCGGCAGATCAGCCTGTCGCGCAGCGCGCCGATGAGAGCAGCCCTGGCCTCGACGGCCAGAGCCTGCCGCTGCTCGATCGCGGCGATCGTGTCGGCGCGCAGGGTACGGATCTGGTTCGGGAGTGTGGCGTCTGTCGGCTGCCGGGTGGAATGAAGCATGTGTCCTCCTCTGGAGATGCAGAAGAGGCGGCCACTGGTGGTGGCCGCCGGACGGGATAGGGGTGACGTGCCCTGGCCGCAGATGGGGCGAGGGCGGGATGTGCTGGGGGTCTGAGGTGACCGACGGCAGCCGACCGAATGGGTGGGCGCGAGGCCGTCGCGAACGCGTCAGATCAGCACATGGAAAAGGAAAGAGCCTTCAGGCTAACGGTGTTGCCGCTGGTGAGCGCTGGGCTGTCAGATCCGGCCGTCTGGCACGACCTGACAGCCCAGCTGGCATCAGCCCTTGCCTGAGCCTGGGTAGCCTCGTCTCAGGACCAGCACATCTTCGTGCGCGACGAGGTGCACGGGCAGGCCCTCGGCCCTGGACCTGCGGACGGCCATGAGCCCGAACATCGAGGCGCGGTGCACGATCTGGCCGTCGCGGACGGCGGCGAGCAGCGCCGCGCACCGCTGCACCGGTATCAGCCCGACCGACTGCGCGACCGCCAGGAGCTCACCGGGCAGGTCGATGAGGTCGTCCGGGCGGCGGCGTACCGGCCGGCAGGTGATGACCACCGTGCCGCCGGGGCGCAGCAGCTGGTAGCTGGCGGCCAGGATCGCGGCGAACCCGTCGAGTAGCCCCGACCATCCGGCGTAGGCGAGATTGCCGCGCCGCCGGTCTCCGTACAGGTGCGCCCGCTTCCTGACCCTGGCGCCGGCGACATGGACAAGTCCGTGGGTGGACCGCCCGTACGGCGGTGAGGTGAGCACGAGCCCGACCTCGCCGACCGCGGACGCGGGTGCGAGATCGAGCAGGCGGGTCGCGTCGCCGGTGATGACCGTCGCCGCGCCGGCGGCGCCCTGGGACACGGCGAGGGCGACGTTGGCCGCCGCCAGAGCGGTGAACCGCGGTTCGATGTCCACGCCGAGCGCGCGCCGGCCGAGGTGCACGGCCTCGACGAGAGTGGTGCCCGACCCGCACATCGGGTCGAGCACCAGCTCCCCCGGCCCCGTGTAGGCGGCGATCGCGTGCGCCGCCAGGTGCGGCAGCATCTTCCCGGGATGGCCGGAGGTCTCCGGGACGTAGCGGCCTCGCCGCTGGTCACGGGCCGGCTGCTGGCAGGTCAGCCACACCGAGGTGATCGGCAGGGCCTCAGGCATCTGCGCCGCCGGTCTCTGTCGCGCTGCGGGTCATGATCAGCACATCGGTGTGGATGTCGAGCTGCGTTCGCTGGCCCCGGCGGGGCGGCCGGTCAGCCGCCACGACGTGCTGTAGATACGCCAGCCCGGCTCGCTTGGCGGCGATGACCACGTCGACCGGAAGTGTCACGTCGCCGTGTGGCAGCAGGACCGCCACGCAGCCGCCGGGCACGAGGCTCGCGCGGCAGCGGGCGAAGAACTCGCCCGGCGAGGCCTCGGGCGGCCAGCCGGTGACGATCAGCGTCGCCGGCTCCCGACCCCACCCGCCGGTGTAGGCCCCATGCTGGTGGCTGCGGCGATGCGCGGCGATGACCGCGCGGGCCAGCTGCGGCCCCACGGTCAGGTCGATGACCAGATCAGACGGGTGGGTGAGGTTGTGGACCAGCCGCACGCCCATCGCGTTGGACATGGTCTCGTCCGGCGGTGGGGCGGGGACCGGCCAGACGGTGATCGGCACGGGCGGCTCGCCGGGCACCACATCCCCCACAGGGACGGGCGCGCGGCGCGGGTTTCGGTCGGTCATAGGCACGGTGGCCCCCGGACCGGCGGGCGTCCTGACGATCCCCAGGGCCGCGGTGACAGCCCGATCGAACCCACCCCCGGTCTGACAGAACCCGTCACCCCGTCCATCTGACAACCGCATCGGCGGGCGCGCGGGCCGCCCTGACGGCGGTGAACCTGACAGGACTGACACGACCTGTTCCGGCCTGACAAAGCGGCCCTGGTGTCAGGTCCGGCTGTCCCAATCAGGGGCCTCGGGGGCGTCGCACCGGGCGACGCGTCCCATGTCGAGGGAGACATCACCATGGCAACGACCACCCACGCCAGGGCGGCCGAGACGGCGCTGACCACCGCCGAGCGGGCGTTCACGCTCCTGACCTGCGAACCTGCGCCGCTGGTGTTCGACGCCCGGCCGATACCGGGCCTGCCGGACACCACGATGCCGCTGGACGGGCTGCGCAACCTGCTGGTGTTCGAGCGCTACGACAGCACCACCACCGACGCCCTGTGGCGGCAACTGGCCCACCACGCCCGCGAATGGGGACCGGCCTGGGTCGTCGGCGCGATCGGCGTCGCGCTGCCGGCGCTGACCCACCTCGCGGCGAAGATCAGCCGCGGCCGGGCCCGGCACGCCGACGACGTCGACTCCGAAGTCATGGCCGGGTTCCTCCACGCGCTACGCACGGCGGACCTGGCTGCGCCCCGGCTGTGGCTGCGGCTGTGCTGGGCTGCCTGGCGCGCGGGCATCAGCGTCATCAAGGCCGACGACGGCGAGGAACTCCCGCCGGACCTGCCGAGCGGGTCACGGTCGCCGAGGATGCCCTACGGGCATCCGGACCTGTTGCTCGGCCGGGCAGCTGCCGCCGGACTGATCACCGCCGACGCCGCCGAGCTGATCAGCGCGACCCGCTTCGGCGACGCGTTGATCGAGCACCTGGCCGCCGAGCAGGGCGTGACCGCATCGGCGCTACGGATGCGCCGCCGCCGCGCCGAGCGTGTCGTGGCTGCCGCCGTGGTGCGAGGCGACCTGTCCGGCCCCATCCGCTCGTCCGGTCACCGCGAGACCGCCACGGCGGCCTGACAACACCGCTCTGTCGGCATACCGATGGAGCACGCGGGCCGCGGCAGATCGGGATGCGGGTAGCCCGCGGCTATGACGGCGATGACGTCGCCCGCCAACCTCAGTAGCTCTCCGTCATCCGCTCAGGCTGACGTCGGACTACAGTGCTTGGGCTTGCTGGGAACGGCTTCCCCGACGGGCATCGAGTCCATCAGCTCAGGCGCTCCGCCGGTCAGGCGCATAGTAGGCGTACAGGGCGTTGAGCTGCCTGATCCAGAATTCCTGCTTCGCCAAGGCGGATGGGCGACGCGGCAGCATGCCGAGTTCGGCCGCCAACGCGTAGAACCCCGGACCGGCGTCATTGGCGTTCAGGTACTGCACTAACGCGGAGATCATGAGCTTGGTCGTCGGACGGTTACGATCCACGATCAACCCCAGTAGGTGCCCCATGGCGGCACGCTCGCTGTCCTGCTCGAAGTCGAATCCGCGCAAGCCGGTCCGGCGGCACAGCGTGGCATTGAGCTCGGTGTACGTCGTCGTTTTCTTGAGCCGTGCCCGCTCGATGAGAAATGCCAGGCCAGCCTCAGTCAACCGGTCCCACTCGTCGTCGTCGCGCCCGTATCCCGTCATCGCGGCCACCACAACCGGACCGCCGAGCTATGCCGGCCTTCGGCCTCCCTGTATGCACGCAGCACCCTGTCGCCTTCAGCTTGATCACGCTTCACGTTCCATGCCTACCGTCGGCTGGTGTCATCGCGCCACCATCCGGCCGGCCACAATGGCCACTCGCAACGGGTGCGCCGGCCCTACGCCAGCGCCAGCTTGCTTGGACGCGCCTGCCATTCGGCTCGGCTTGGTGCCGTCTCGGGCAAACGCCCAGACGGCCTCCGTTGCGGTCTCACCCGTGCGAGGCGGCAATGCGAGTCGCTGACCGATCCTGTTAGGGCGTGACAGGCGAACGATGGGTTCGATCGACCTGACAGCCGGGATCTGAGCGGTGCATGTCATCCACGGCATGCCCGCTGCGGTGGGGACCTCCCATCCGGCGAGGCCAATGGTCCGGCATGGCTGGCGCGGCGTCCTGACACCGCGATCCCTTCGCCACCCGCAAGGGAGGAGCGCCCCCGACCGGACCGCACCGGTCCTTCGCCCTGGTCCCCACCGCGGCGGCCGCATATCCCTTGTGGAGCGCCGCAATGCACACGACTTTCTCCGTGCTGTCCGACCTCGCCGCGTCTCAGCCGATGGCGGCTAACAGCATCAATCAGGTCATCTCGAACGTCACCGGCTGGATCATGGGCATTATCGCGTTGGTCGCGACGATGTTCCTGGTCATCGGTGGCCTGCGCTACATGGCCGCCGGCGGTGACCCGGCGCAGGTGGAGCAGGCGAAGGGCAACGTCAAGTCCGCGCTGGTCGGCTATGCCCTCGCGGTGCTGTCCCCGGTGATCCTGCAGGTGCTGCAGGGCATCGTCGGCGGCTGAGGCGGCTGTCGTGGTCGACTGGTTGATGAACGGCCTGGTCAGCTGGCTCGCCGAGAAGGTCGTCGAACTTCTCGGCGGGCTGCTGGCCTTCCTGGCCTCCTCGATTTTCGTCTCGCCGGACGTCACCGTCCTGCCGCAGGTGCAGTCGATCGCCGGCAAGAGCGCGCTGGTCGTCAACGCCTGCTTCATCCTCGCGATCATCGCCGTGGGCGTCGCCACGATGGTCGGCGACTCGATGCAGATGCGCTACACCGTCAAGGACCTGACTCCCCGGCTCGTCGTCGGGTTCGTCCTGTCCGCGTTCGCGGTCCCGCTGACCAGTGTGATCATCGATGTCGCCAACGCCCTAACGGTGTCGCTGGCCGGCCAGTCCGCGCCGACCACCGAGGCGGTCACCTTCGTGCAGGCTCGTATCGCCTCGGCGATGACCGACGAGAGCGCCGCCCTCCTGATGGCCATCATCGGACTGCTCATCGTCGTGCTGATGTTCATGCTCGTCGGCAGTTGGCTCGTGCGCATCGGGGTCCTGATCGTCCTGGCCGGGATCGCGCCCGTGGCCCTCGCGTGCTACGCCACCCCGTGGACGCAGGGCGCCGCCGACCTGTGGTGGCGCACCCTGCTGGGCTGTCTGGCCACACCCACGCTGCAGGCGGTCGCGTTCTCGGCGGGCATCAGCCTGCTGATCGACCCGGAAGCCAACCTGCCGATCCTGCTCGGCCTACCCGGCTCGGACACCCTCAACTTGCTGCTGGTCATCGTCGTGCTGTGGGTCACGGTCAAGATCCCCGGCATGATGCGCCGGTACGTCACCCGCGCGGGCTCGCCGAACATGGGCGGGCTGCTGCTGCGCGCGGTGTTCATGCAGGGCATCACCCGCAGCCTGCCGCTCGGCCGGCTCGGACGGTTGCGGGGCGCGCCATGAGCAGCGAGGACACCACTCGGCGCGCCGTCGTACCGGCCAACACCAGCGAGGCCGACCGGATCGCGTTCGGCCTGACCTTCCGGCAGCTCGGCATCATCGGCGGTACCGGCCTGGCCGGCTTCGGTATCTACCGCGCCGTCGGGCACCTGCTCCCGCCGGTCGCGTGGATCGTCGCCGGGGTCATCGCGTTCGCCGTCGCGATCGTGATCGCGCTCGGCCGCCGCGACGGCCTACCGCTGGATGTGTGGCTGCGGCACGGTCTGGCCCTGTCCCACAGCCCACGGACGCTCGCGCCGGGCGCGCCTCGGGCCAGCGCGGTCGCGGCCATGGCCAGCACGCCGAGCGTCCCGGCGCCGCTGCGGTCCCCGGTTACGGCGGTCAGCCCGACCGGAGTCCTCACCTCGGAGGGCACGAACCGGGTGCTGATCGCCTGCGGCACCACGAACATCCACCTGCGCACCGGCGGCGAGCAGAGCGCGCTGCTGGACGGATTCGGCCGGTTCCTCAACTCGCTGACCGGGCCGGCGCAGATCGTCGTGGCCGCGCAACGGCACGACCTGACCGTGCACGCGCAGGCCATCGTCGACCACGCGCCACGGCTGCCGCATCCGGCGTTGCAGGCCGCCGCCGACGACTACGCCGAGTTCCTGCTCGACCTCGACAGCGAGCGCGACCCGTTGCGGCGTCAGGTGCTCGCGGTCGTCACCGGCGAGCACGCGGCCGACACCGCCGTGCGTGCCCTGTCCGGCCTCGGCGTGGAAGCCACCGCGCTGGACGGGCCGGCGATCGCTGCCGCCCTCGCGAGCGCGGTCGATCCCTTCTCCCCACCGGTGCCCGGCCCACGAGCGGTGCCCGGCGCCCCGATCACCCTACGGAGCACATCATGAACCTGCTGAAGACCAAGAAGAACGTCGCGGCCCGGGAGGGGATGCCCGCCCCGGCCGCGCTGTCGGTCACCCCCTCGCACGTGCAGGTCGGCGACGGCTACGCCGCCACCTACGCCGTGTGCGGCTACCCGGCCCAGGTCGGCCCGGCGTGGCTGGACCCGCTGCTGTCCTACCCAGGCCGCGTCGACGTCGCCGTGCACCTCGACCCTGTGCCGCCGCAGCTTGCCGCGCCGATGCTCAAGCGCCAACGCGCCCGCCTCGAATCCTCCCGCCGGCTCGACGCCGACCAGGGCCGCCTCGGGGACCCGATGGTCGAGGCGGCAGCAGCCGACGCCGCCGACCTCGCCGAGCGGGTCGCCCGCGGCGCGGCGAAGCTCTTCGAGGTTGGCATCTACGTCACTATCCACGCCCGTACCCTCGACGAGCTGCACAGGGTCGCCGCTGGGGTGCGTTCGGCTGCCGCCAGCGTGCTGCTGGACCTGCAACCGGCGACGTTCCGCCACCAGCAGGGCTGGATCTCCACCCTGCCGGTCGGGGTGGACCCGCTACGGATGCGCCGCATCCTCGACACCACCGCCCTGGCCGCGGCGTTTCCGCTCGCGTCGGCGGACCTGGCCGCCCCGGCCCCGGGCACCGTCTCCCCGCCCGACGGGGTGCTCTACGGGGTCAACACCACCAGCAACGGGGTGCTGCTGTGGAACCGGTGGGCGCAGGACAACCACAACAGCGTGGTCCTGGCCCGCAGCGGCGCCGGGAAGTCGTACTTCGTGAAGCTGGAGGTGCTGCGGAACCTGTACCAGGGCACGACCGTCAGCGTGATCGACCCCGAGGACGAGTACACACCCCTCGCCGAGCACGTCGGCGGAACCGTCGTGCAACTCGGCCAGCCCGGCATGCGGATCAACCCGCTCGACCTGCCCGCCGACAACCGGCCCGACACGCTGACCCGACGCGGGCTCTACCTGCACACGCTGATCACCGTCATGCTCGGCGCGGCCCCACCCCCGGCCGAACGCGCCGCCCTGGACCGGGCCATCACCGCCGCCTACGCCAACGCCGGGATCACCAGCGACCCGGCCACCTGGACCACACCCGCACCCTTGCTGCGGGATCTGGCCGGCACCCTGGCCGCCGACGACGACCCGGCCGCCGCGCAGCTCGCCGCGCGGCTCGCCCCGTGGACGGTCGGGAACTTCGCCAGCCTGTTCGACGGGCCCACCACCACCGTCCCGCGCGGGCACCTGGTGGTGTGGTCGCTGCGGCACCTGCCCGACGAGCTGCGCACCGTCGGCACCCTCCTCGCGTTGGACTCGATCTGGTCGGGCATCGACACACCTGCCAATGGCACCCCCCGGCGGCGGCAACTCGTCGTGGTCGACGAAGCCTGGCTGCTCATGCGCGACGGCGAAGGCGCCCGGTTCCTGTTCCGGATGGCCAAAGCCGCCCGTAAGCGGTCAGCCGGGCTGTGCGTCATCACCCAGGACGCCGCCGACGTGCTCTCCACCGACCTCGGCCTCGCCGTGGTGTCCAACGCCGCGACCCAGGTCCTGATGCGCCAGAGCACCCAGTCCATCGACGCGGTGTCCGAGGCGTTCAGCCTCACCGCTGGAGAGTCACGGCTCCTGCTGTCGGCGCCCAGGGGCGAGGGCCTCCTCGTCGCGGGGCGGTCACGAATCCCCTTTCGCAGCGTCGGCTCATCCGCAGAGCACAAGATCGCCGTAACGGGTATCGGGGAGGCCGGATGACAACCACGTCGACCTGGCCCGCCGACCTCGGCCACTGGGTCATCGCCCGGCCGTGGCTCGGCTTCATCGCCGCCGCCGCGATCGTCACCGCCGTGTTCGGCCACGACCAGGTTCTCGCCTGGCGAAACCACCGGTTCGCGGCCGGGGCGCGGTGGTTGACCATCGCCGCCCCACCGGAGGTCACCGCCGAGGCCGCCGCCGCGTTCTGGACCACCCTCATGGGCGTCCTGACGCCGTCGGTGTGGCGGCGCAGGGTGTTCGGCTACCCGCACGTCGGCTGGGAGTACACCTGGACCGGCCGCGCCCTGACCATCCGGGTGTGGGTACCCGGCACCGTGCCGCCCGGCGCGGTCGAAGCCGCCGTCCGCGCGGCCTGGCCCGCCGCCACCCTCACCACCGCCGACGCTGCCGCGCCGATCCCAACAGAGGTGGGCGAGGAGGTGGGCGGTGCGCACTGGCCGCAGCACACCGACGGGCTGCCGCTGCGCGTCGAGCACGACGCCGACCCGCTACGGGCGCTGCTCGCCGCCGGAGCCGAGGTCCGCCACCGCGAACACGCGTGCGTGCAGATCCTCGCCCGCCCGGCACCCGCACGCCGCGTCCGCGCCGCCCGCCGGGCGGCGGCCACCAGCACCCATCCCCACGGACGGCCCGACCTGGCCGCCCGCGCGGTGTCGGGCGCGGCGCGGCTGGCCATCGAGCCGCTGCTGTGGCTGCTCGAGGTGTTCACCCCCGGCCCGTCCCGACCGGCGCGCGCACCGGTCACGGCGGGGCGGATGGCCGAGCGGGACCCAGTGGCCAGCGCGGAGGCCCGAACGGTCGTGGACAAGGCGGTGCGGGTGCCGCACTTCGAGATCGCGGTCCGCTTCGCCGTCGCCGCCGACCCGGACAAGACGCCACCGGACAAGGAGCGAGCCACGCAGATCCGCGAACGCCTCGCGGGGCTCGGGCACACCATCGCCTCAGCCGCCGCCACGTACACCGGCCCGAACCGGCTGCGGCGGATGAAGATGCCGCAGCCGGTGGCCACCCTCGCCGGGCGCAGGCTGCGGCGCGGGTTTCTGGCCACTGTGCCGGAACTCGCGGCTCTCGCCGCGCTGCCACAGGACCTGGCGGTGCCGGGCCTGGACCGGGCACGGGCCAAGGCGGTGCCGGCGCCCGTGCAGGTGCCCGCCGGCGGGCGGGGCGTGAAGGTGCTGGGCCGCTCGCAGATCGGCCACCACAGCGTCGGGCTGCGGGTGGCCGACGCGCGGCAGCATGTGCACGTGGTCGGCAAGACCGGCGTCGGCAAGAGCACCCTGCTGCTGAGCATGATCCTCGGCGACATCAAAGCCGGACGGGGCACCGTGGTCATCGACCCGCGCGGGGACCTGATCACCGACATCCTCGACCGGCTCCCCGCCTCGTACGCCAAGAAGATCGTGATCATCGACCCGGACCAGGAGAATCCTGGCTGCTTCAATCCCCTCGACGACCGCGGTGATCCGCATCTTGCGGTCGACAACCTGGTGGGGATCTTCGCGAAGATCTTCCAGGGTCAGTGGGGTCCGCGGATGGACGACACGATGCGGGTGGCCTGCCTGACGCTGATGCGCCACGCCAAGCCGACCCTGAGCCTCGTGCCGAGCCTGTTGCAGGACAAGCAGTTCCGGGCACGGTTCACCCACGGCCTGGACGACCCGGACGGCCTCGGTGGGTTCTGGGTCTGGTACGACGGCATCAACGAGCAGTTCCGGGGCCAGGTCATCGCCCCCGTCCTCGCGAGGCTGCGGGCGTTCCTGCTACGGGACTTCGTCAAGTCGGTGATCGGCAACGCCCACAGCTCGTTCGACATGGGCACGATCCTCGACGGCGGTGTGCTGCTGTGCCGGCTGCCCAAGGGCATCCTCGGTGAGGAGACGACCCGCATCCTGGGCTCACTCATCGTCGCCCGCGTCTGGCAGGCCGCCATCGCCCGCGCCTCGATCCCCGAAGCCCAGCGCAAAGACGCCGTGTTGTACGCCGACGAGTGCCAGAACTTCCTGACCCTGCCCGGCTCGGTCGGGGACATGCTGGCCGAGGCGCGCGGGTTCCGGCTGGGCCTGGTGCTGGCGCACCAGGACCTCGCCCAACTGCCCAAGGACATCGCCGCCGCGGTATCGGCCAACGCGCGCAGCAAGGTGTTCTTCACCGTCGACCCCGCCGACGCGAGGGAGCTATCGCGACACACCAGGCCGGAGCTGGACGAGCACGACCTCCGCCACCTCGACGTCTACACCGCCGCCGCCCGGCTGCTCGTCGGCAACCGGGAGCTGCCGGCGTTCACGTTCACCACCAACCCACCGGCCGACATCGTGGGTGAGGCGACCGCGATCCGGCAGGAATGCGCCGCCGCGCACAGCCGCACCGACGACGAGCCGCCGATGCAGCAGCTCGCCCGCACGGCGATGAAACGACGCATGACCGGACGCTGATCGCCGCCGCTCGTTCCGGGCCTCGTCCGGGTGCGGCACCGGGGGCTCGCTTGGGGGTGTCCGCGACACGAGACCTCAAGCGAGCCCTCCCCTACCGGCCTGTCAGGTGCCTGAGCTGCCCCAACGTGGCCGGTCCCCGACCCGGCATCAAGATCAATCTATCCAGACTCCCTATCGGGACTCTCTCTCCAGGGGTAACCACCTATGCCGCAATCGCGCTCTGCTGGCCTGCTGGCCATCTATCCGCACATCACCAGCCGCGACCGTCAGCTGCTCCAACTGCTCGACGACCACCAGGTCCTCACCACCGATCAGATCCACCACCTGTTGTTCCTGGCCCGGCGTACCTGCCAGATCCGCCTCGGCGAGCTGTACGGGCTGGGCCTGCTGGACCGGTTCCGGTTCGCCCGCACCGGCGGCGGCAGCCAGCCATGGCACTGGACGCTCGGCCACAACGGGCACCGCTTCCAGGCCGCCGCCCACAACCGGCCCGAGCCCACCGCCCGGTCGAGCCGCCAGACGGTACAGCGTGTGTCGGCCAGCCCGAACCTGGCACACCTGCTCACGGTCAACGAGTTCTTCGTGCGGCTGCGGGCGTACACGCGCCGGCATCCCGAGGCGCGGCTGGACCGGTGGTGGTCGGAGAGCACCACCACCAAGCAGTTCCGCACCATCACCGCCGACGGCCACGGCCTGTGGAGCATCGCCGATACCACCGTGGGGTTCTGGCTGGAGGCCGACACCGGCACCGAACCGCTGGGCAAGCTGGTCGCCAAGCTCGACCGCTACGCCGACCTGGTCCGGCGGGTCGGAGTCCGGTACCCGGTGCTGTTCTGGCTCGGCAGCGCCCAGCGGGAGGAACACCTGCACCGGCTCCTTCGCGGCCGGCGCGGTGACGTCGCCGTCGCCACCGCGACCTACGAGACCAGCCCGGCCGAAGCGGTGTGGCTGCCGGTCGGCGCCACCGGCCGCGTCGGGCTCGCCGAGCTGCCCACCGACCACGGCCAGCCGGTGGCCGACAACCCCAACTTCGAGGACGACACCGTCTTCGTACTCTGACAGGCCCTGGCAGCCGGGCGGCCAAACCTGTCAGCGCAGTTCACAGGCATAATCCCGGTTCCTGACAGAGGTTGTGCTGTCAGGTCACGAGGCTACGGTGCAGCTTCTTCTTTCTTCTTTGCTCGCACCGCCGCCCGTCTCTCCCTCCTGGATCTGCCCGCGCCAGCGGGATCACCCATAGCCCACCCCTCGGTCGGCTCGTGATCCACGCCCGCGCCATCCACGGCAGGACTCCCGGTCCAGACGCCGCGATCCGGTGGCACCACCCGCAACGCCATCCCATGCCCACTCCTTCGCGAAGGGAGAACCCCGCCATGCCCGCCAACAAGCCCCTCACCGACCAGGTGGTCACCGTCTGCTTCGCCCCCGGCGAAGACGCCGACTGGTTCGCCGCCTCGGAAAGGGTCAACGACCTTCTGCACGCCAACGGCACCCCGGCCCGCCGCTACCACGTGCGCCACCGCCGCTTCCTCGGCTGGCTGACCCGGTTCTTCGGCTACTACCTGCTCGACGCGGCCCGCCGGTTCGGCGCGGTCACCATGGCGGCCGGAGGCCGTAAGAGCCGCCTCGACCTGACCGGCACCGCGGCCAAGGCCGCCCACGACGCCGCCCTGCGGTGGCGTGCCTGGAACACCCACGTCGCCGCCACCACCAAGCCTGCCCGACCCTGGGAGGACTACCTCGCCCAGCACCACGCCGACCCGACCAAGGTCACCGTCAACGAGGCCCGCCGCCGCTTCGAGCAACAGCCCCGCGTCCTGGCGATGCTGGCCCACTCCTTCGACCCCTACGAGCTGCCGGTCTACCAGGCAGGCGAAGCCACCTACGTCGGGCTCTACTGGCGCATCGCGCTGATCGGCGACGCGCTGATCACCACCGACGGCCGGCTGCTCTCCCCGGCCAGCGACTCCGTGGCTGACCGGTTCCGCTTCCTCAACGAAGCCTGTGCCTACGTACGCGGCCTGCGCTCCACCGCGCGGCTGTGCGCCGTCGCCATCGCCTAGCCCCCATCGCCTGAAACACCCGAGGACCGGTCGCAGCACCGCTGCGACCGGCCTTCGCCATGCCCACACACCCTCGCCCGCGAAGGAGATTCCCGGTGTTCCTCACCGATCCCGCGTTGCGGCGTATCGCCGCCGACACCAACGACGTCCTGCCCGAGTACCTGTGGCGCCACGACACCGCCACCCTCGACCCGATCGGCGACCTCGCCCGCATCCTGCACAAGACCGCCCGCGCGTTCACCGACAGCACCACCGACCTCGACCAGGCCCTCGCCCGGGTCGGTGAGCTTGCCGAGTACGCCCAACACGGGCTGGCCGTCCGTGCCGACATGCACATCGCCGGCTACCACCAAGCCCTCACCGACGCGCTCGCCGCCCGCGAACGGCACATCGTCCTCGGGGTCACGCTCATCACCGCCTACCGCGCCTGGCGCAACCACCGGCCGATCCTCGGCGAGGGCGACCAGCGGCACCTGCTCCTGCACGTCAGTGACCCATCGCGCGGTGTGGCCACCCTGCGACGGCGTGAGGCGCGCACGTGGTTGGTGGTGCCCGACACCGAGGCGGCCAGCGCCTTCGACATCCCCTACCCGGACCGCGTCGTCGGCGAGGTTACCGAGACCGAGCACGGCTGGACGCCGACCGCGTACATCGCCCCGCTGCATCACCGGACCCCGCCCGGTGTGAGGTACCCGCTGCCAGCGTGTGACGACCTCGCCTCGGCCTGCCGGTCGCTGCTGCGCTGGTGGCATCTGCGCCACTCCGCCGCCTGGCGCAGCCGCACTCCCGATCAGCTCACCCCCGCCGAACTCGCCCACCTCACCAGCTAAGGGGGGATTCGATGTTGCACCTCGACGCGGTCGGCCGCTGGATCACCGCGACGACCGGCCGCACCCTCGACCAGCACGCCGCCGACCCCATCCCCGCCGCCGCGCACCTGCCCGACGCCGCCGCCACCCTGCGGCACCTGCGAACCGAGCTGCTGCTCGCGGTCGACCGGCTCCGCACCCTGCTCATCAACACCGACGACTTGACCGGAACGGTCGCCACGGTCGCCGGCACGGTGGAGACCATCACCCAGCTGGCCCGCGAGTACCGCCACGCCCGCGACCGGATCGACACCCTCATCGCCGACCAGGCACGGGCCGCGTACGCTCAGGCGCACCCGGGCCAGGTGGTACGGCGCCGCTACGTCAACCCCGGCGATACCGTCCTGGTCACCCTGCCGCACACCGACTCCTGCCGCAGACAGAACCTCGCCGGACACGCCACCCACATACGGGTCGGCACGTCCGACGCCAGGCTCCGCCCGCCCGGCAGCGTCAACCCACTGCGGCTGTCCCACACGACGCCGGCATCTACCACGACCCGGCCCACGGCACCCTCTACGTCCTGGAGCCCGCGGCCAACGAGCCCACCGCCTCCAGCGACTGAACCCCCTGCGGCCATCGCCACGGCCACCGGGCCGCACCCAGCAACCACATCACGGCAGCGCCCAGCTCCACGCGCCTGCCGCGATGACGGCTGCCCGCGACCCGGCGCACCACAGCCCCGCACGGCACCGTGCCGGGCTGCCAACCCACCAGTTCCCAAGGAGGGGAACCCATGCAGTACGACCTGTCCACCATGACGCCTGCCACGCGGGCCGTCTTCGACGCCCTGATCACGCTCGGCCAGGGCAACGTCCACGAGCTGAGCGAGTGGTCCGGCAAGGCCCGGTCCACCACCGACAGGGCGATCAAGACCCTGGCCGACGCCGGACTGATCGTGCCGGTAGACACCGACGCCGACCCCGCCGAGGGCACCCCCACCCGGTGGACCCTCTCTGAGGGCGTCGCGGCCGAGGCCCAGGACCACGACTTCAGCACCGACGCCGACCTCGGCGACGGCGACCCGGCCGGCGGCGAGGACTACACCGACATCGCCGAGACCGACGAGCCCGACACCGACCCGGCTGAGGACCGCCAGGCCGAGGACGTCGACGCCAACGGCGACGACGCGCAGCCCGGCGCCGCGCCGGACGGCGCCGACGCCGACCAGGACCCGGCCGAGGTCGACGAAAGCGACCAGGGCGACGCCGACGACCACCACACGGGCGAGGACACCGACGACACCGATGACCCGGGCGACTCCGACGAAGACGCGGACGGCTCCGACGACGAAGACTCGGACGACGAGGACTCTGACAAGGGCAACGGCGGCCAGGTCACCGTGGTCCAGCCCAGCCGTCCCGGCGACCGCAAGGTCATGACGATCAAGGCGGTGCTCAGCGAGCACGGCGACGACGGCGCGACCATCGGCGAGATCGTGGCCGAGAGCGGCATCGGGGAGGCGACCGTCTCCCGGCTGCTGACCGCGATGGAGCAGGCCGATGCCGCCCGCCGCCTGCCCGGCGTCCCGGCGCGGTGGATCGCCGGGCCCACCAAGGCCAGCGAGGTCGACCCGAACCCGGAGCCGCCCCGCTGCCCGCTGTGCTTCCAGGTGATCAGGGGCCTGTCCGAGTCGCCGGAGGCGGTAGCCCAGATGCAGCCCCTCATCCGCCCGGACGGGACGCTGCACATCGTCGCCGAGGACGGCACGGTCCACACCGTGGCCCTGCCCAAGCGGCTGCCCACCCGCACGCCGGGCCTCGCGACGACCGGGGCGCGCCGCACGGACGTCACGGTCAACGCGGACGGCAGCCAGCCGTTCGCCAAGGGCGAGCTGGAGCGGCTGACGTTCGACACGCTGAAGGCCAACCCGGGCCGGACGATGACGCCGCAAGAGATCGCCACCGCGATCAGCAACCAGCTCGGTGGCCGGGCGGTCAGCTCGGGAGCGGTGCGCAACAACTGCGGCAAGCTCGGTGCCGCCGGCCGTATCGTCATGGTCTCCGAGTCGCCGTGGGCGTTCCAGTACCCGAGGCAGGCCGAGGACGGCAGCGCGGACCAGGCCGACGACGCCACGGCCGAGCAGTCCTGACGGCCGCCCACGGCCGCCTCGCCCAGGTCGACCCGGCGCCCATGACGTTCGCGCATCCCGCGCGGGCCGACGGCGACGCCGGGCAGCAGTAACCCATCCCATCCCTTCGGGGGCCGAGCCGTGCGGCTCGGCCCCCGCGGCATGTCGAGAGGAGAACCCCTGTGCCGCACGAACTTGAGACCTTCGCCAACGGGCAGACCGCTTTCGCCAGCGCCCGCCTGTCGGCCTGGCACCAGCTGGGCACCGTCACCCAGAACACCATGAGCGCCCAGGAGATCATGGGTGCCGCCCTGCTCGGCGACTGGGGCGTGCGCACGATCCGCGTCCAGGGCATCGACATCGTGAACGGCGTCGAGGTTCCGATCCCGGCCGAGGACAAGCGCATGACCGTGCGCAAGAACCCCGTGACGGGTGCGACCGAGTATCTGGGCATCGTCGGGACCGACTACACCGTGGTCCAGAATGAGCAGTGCGCCGAGATGCTCGACCGGCTCGTGGACCAGGTGGGTGGCGCCCGTTTCGAGACCGCAGGCAGCCTCCGTAACGGCAAGTCGGTGTTCGTCACGATGAAGCTGCCCACGGCGATGGAGATCGCCGGGGTCGACCGGATGGACCTCTATCTGATCGGGACGACCTCTCACGACGGCACCGCCGCGCTGCGCGTGGATGCCAGCCCGATCCGGGTGGTGTGCGCCAACACCCAGCGCGCGGCCTTCGCCCACACCATGGGCCACTACACGTTCCGGCACACGAGCAACGTGAACTCCCAGATCGCTCAGGCCCGCGAGGCGCTGGGCCTGATGTGGAAGTACATGGACACGTTCGAGAAGGCCGCCGAGCGGATGCTCCAGACGGAAATGACCATGCGCGAGTTCGAGCAGATCGTCGCGCAGGTGTGGCCGGTCAAGGACAACGCCTCGGAGAAAACCCGCAACAACGCCAAGGAGCGGCTGGGCACGCTCAAGTACCTGATCACCCAGGCCGACACGCAGCGCGCCATCGCCGGCACCCGATGGGCCGGATACCAGGCCATCACCGAGTACCTGGACCACTACCAGCAGGCCAAGGACGCCACCACCCGCGCCAACCGGGTCGTGACCGGCAAGGTCGGCGACCTGAAGGTGGCCGCCTTCGACCTGCTGAAGGTCTGACCGTCGCCCACCCATCGGCCGGGGCGGCGGTCGCACGACCGCTGCCCCGGCCCGTCAGAACGGGAGCCAGCCACCCCATGACCCGACGCACTGCGTGCCGGTCGGATCGGAGGACCCGCTGATGATCGGCCACATCCGTCACCCGCGCGACGAGCGGCAAGCCGTCTGCGGCCTGCTCGCCACCGCCGTGACCCGGTGGGAGACCGAGGACTTGCCTCGCGTGGACCGCACCTGCGAGGACTGCCTGACCCTGCTGCCCGAAGCCGTCCGGCCTGACGACTACAACCACCCACCCGGCGACCCGACGCTCATCGAGTCGCTGCGGCGGATCGTCGCCGAACGGCAGCACGCCAAGATCGATGGAGTGCTGGTGGACCTGTGGTCGGCCAGCGTCACCATCGAAATCTGGGACCACCTCAAGGAGAAGCACCGGCAGCAGCTGCTGACCCTGCCGTCACACGAGCTGATCCTGCGGTGCATCGCGATCTACTCCCGTATCACGGGTGGAGGCGGCCGATGACCGAGCCGACCCACCAGTGGTTCCACTTCGGCCCATGGGTGTTCTCGGTCGACGCCGCACTGGCGCTGATCGCCGCCACACCCCGCGACACCCGGCCGCTGGACGTCGCGACGTGGGCGCAAGCGTACGGCCTGACCCACCTCGACAACCCGGACAGCTCCACGATCGGCCTCATCGGTCCGGCCCGTGATGGCCTGGACCGCGCCTACGCCATGACCACTGACCTGACCAAGCCCGTGATCGTCGCGCAGCTCCTCATCAGCGGCCAGCCATCCTCGCCGCTGCTCATCGACGGCACCCACCGGCTCTACCGCGCGTGGCGCGAAGGCGTGCCACAGCTGCCCGCCTACCTGCTCACCGACGAGGAGACCCGCCAGGTCCAGCGCGACGTGCGCCTCGGACCCGGCCGGACCCGCCTCGCCCCGCCGCGCTGACCGCGGCCGTCACCCTTCCCACCCGCGTACGCCTCGGCAAGCCGCCCACGCCGGCGGCCCCGAGGCGTACCCATGCCACCCCTTCAGGAGGACCACATGGCCTACACGCCGCCGTGGCAGCGGCTCTGTGACTGCCCCTGCCCGCAGCACCACGGCCACCAGCGCACGACCTACAACGACGACCGCTGCGCCTGCGCGATCACCTGCGCCACCCAGCCGCGACCCGGATCACCGAGCACTGGAACTGCGCCCTGTTCCTCGACCACGGCGGAGACCTCTGGTTCGTCAACCGGCTCCCCGGCGGCCAATGGGACTGGCCCAACGCCGACCACATCCACGAGCACCACGACTTCTACGACGCCAGCCTCATCATCGAGCGGCAGCTACGCCAGACTTTCACCATCCTGCGCAACCCCTACGAGCAGCGCCGCCAGGCGTAGTCGCTCCGAACTCACCCACACCCATGGGCCTGTTGGGCCGCCCCGCGAGGGCGGCCCACGGCCCTTTTTGCGTTTCACGACCTCACCAGGCAGACAGCATGTACCGCACCTACCGCAACGCCTACCAACGCTCCTGCGACTGCACCTGCCCGACCCACCACGGCCAGCCGCGCTCGATCTACAACGACCCCGGCTGCCACTGCCTGACCACCTGCGCCAGCCAGCCGATGACCCTGCTCGCCCCGCAGATCGGCGGGGCGCTGTTCCTCAACTACCACGACGCGCTGTGGTTCGTGCCCGCTCTCGAACCGGGCCACTGGGACTGGCGCAACGCGGCCCCCGTCGACCTCGGCCACCCGCTGTTCGACGCGGCCGACCTGATCGCCGAGTTCCTCCGCCAGACCCACACCGAGCTGGTTCGCAGATCCACCGCATGTAGCCGAACATCCCGTCTCGTCCCCGGCCGGCCGCGCACCCGCGCGAACACCCGGCCCTTTCTTGTTTCACCTGGAGGCATTCGCCATGACCAAAACCATTATCGGCATCGTCACCGTCGTCATCATCGGCTGCTTCGGCCTGCCGATGCTGCTGCTGTCCTCCGTCACAGGCGGCGGCCCCGGCGGGTGCGGCGTCGCCGCCGTGCCCGCGCTACGACCTTCCGGGCAGCCACCCGACATCGACAACTGGGACACCGAGCAGCTCGAGATTGCCGCGACCATCATCGATGTGGGCGTCGCCAAGGGCGTGCCCCGCTGGGGGTGGATCGTCGGTCTCGCCACCGCGATGCAGGAGTCCGGCCTGCGTAATCTGCCGCACCTCGGCAACCGCAACGACCACGACTCCATCGGCGTGTTCCAGCAGCGGCCCAGCCAGGGCTGGGGCACCGTCGAGCAGCTGTCCCAGCCGGAGTACCAGGCCGGAAAGTTCTTCGACAAGCTGCTGACCGTCACCGGCTGGGAGCAGATGCCCCTCACCCAGGCCGCGCAGGCGGTCCAGGTGTCGGCCTACCCCGACGCGTACGCCAAGTGGGCCGACGACGCGATCCAGCTCGTCGAACAGCTGACCAGCACCCTGACCGACTGCGCCACCGACGCGTTCGCTGCCCTGCCGGACGGATTCACCCTGCCGATCAACACCCCGCCCCAGGTCACGACCGCGATCTTCTGGGCGGTCGGGCAGCTGGGCACCCCATACCACTTCGGCGGATCGTGCACCGACCCGCACTCCGGCGACCCCGACAAGCAGTGCGACTGCTCCTCCCTGATGCAGCAGGCGTACCGGGCCGCCGGCGTCTCCATCCCACGCGTCACCACCGACCAGGCGAAGGCCGGAACTGCGGTCACCGACCCGGCCGCACTACTGCCAGGCGACCTCATCCTCATCCCCGGCAGCCAAGGCACCATGTCCAACCCCCGGCACGTCGGCATGTACCTCGGCCAAGGGCTGATCATCCAGGCCCCGAAAACCGGCGACGTCGTGAAGATCACCCGCCTGGGCAACTGGCTCATCCAGATCGCCGCGATCCGCCGGATCGTCGTTGTTGCATAGGGGCCACGGTGAGGTTCGCGACTTCGCTTTCCCAACCCCGACGGGCTGTCACCGACGGCTTTGTCTCGGTAGGACTCAGTGCCACAGGGCGAGATAGTCTCGTGCCCAGAGTCCGACTTCCGGCCGCTTCGCCGAAGCCTAACCATCAGGGCCAAAACTGATCACTGCGGACAATGTCCTCTTCGCATATATCACATAAGAGCATCGGCGATCTCGGCGGGTGAGGCTCCCGCCCGGAATATCGGTTTCCGGGTCTCACTGCCATCCTGGGATCCCCCTGCGGCCGTCCGCCATGCAGGAGTCATGTGACCCTGTAGGCGTCGAAGACGCCATCGACCTTGCGGACCGCGATCAGCAGGTGGCCCAGGTGCTTCGGGTCGGCCATCTCGAAGCTGAACCGGCTCACCGCCACCCGCTCCCAACTTGTGGAGAGTGTGGCGGAGAGGATGTTAACCCGCTCGTCGGAGAGCACCCGCGTCACGTCGGCCAGCAGTCTGTGCCGGTCGAGCGCCTCGACCTGGATCGCGACCAGGAACGTCGACGCGCTGGTCAGCTTCCAGCTCACCTCGACGACCCGCTCACTCTGCGCCCGCAGGTCCTCGGCGTTGGCGCAGTCGTCCCG
>JAEYGD010000482.1 GCA_023402505.1 Actinomycetes bacterium | reverse complement strand
GTCTACGGCCACGCGCCCCGCCGCCCGGCCCCCGGCGGTGCGCCCGGGGACGGCGGCTGGTGGCTGGGCGACTTCGTGGACAGCTGGACACCCCGGCAGCACGCCGAGGCCGTGCGCGCCGTCCGCGACGCCATCGGCCGCGGCGACGTCTACCAGGTCAACGTCGTCGGGCACGCCGCCGCCCGCTACAGCGGCGACCCGCTGCCCGCCCTGGCCCGCCTCGGCGCGCTGCCCGGGGCCCGCTACGGCGGCACCCTGCGCGGTGACGGCTGGGCGATCGGCTGCGCCTCCCCGGAGACCCTGGTCGAGGTGACCGGCGGGCGGATGCTCACCCGGCCGATCAAGGGCACCCGCCCGGCCACTGCCGCCGGCCGCGCCGACCTGCTCGCCTCGGCCAAGGAACGCGCCGAGCACATCATGATCGTCGACCTGGAACGCAACGACCTGGCCCGGGTCGCCCGCACCGGCAGCGTCCGCGTCGACGAGCTGTTCGCCGTACGCCGCTGGTGCGACCTGTGGCAGGCCGAGTCGACGGTGTCGGCGGCGGTCGCCGACGGTCTCGGCCTGGCCGACCTGCTGCGCGCGGTCTGTCCCGGCGGGTCGGTCACCGGCGCGCCGAAGCTCGCGGCGCTGGAGCGCATCGCCGCCCTGGAACCGGTCGGCCGGGGGGCCGGCATGGGGGCGCTCGGCTGGGTCGCCCCCGGGCGGGTCGACCTGGGGCTGACCATCCGCACCGCCGCCGTCGACGCCGACCGGCTGCACGTGTGGGCCGGCGGTGGCATCACCTGGGACAGCGACCCCGACGCCGAGGTCGCCGAGGCGGCGGCGAAGGCGGCCCCGCTGCGCGCCGCCCTGGCGGCGAGGGGTTAGCGGGACAGGCGGCGGTAGTGGTACGTGGACAGGGGTAGGAACACCGCGATCAAGAGCAGGGGCCAGGCCACCGCCAGGGGCAGCGCGTGTTGGGCGGCGAACGACTCGCCGCCCCAGCCGGGGTTGCCGAACAGCTCCCGGCACGCCGCGACGGTGGCCGACAGCGGGTTCCACTCGGCGACCGCCGCCAGCCATCCCGGCATGCTGTCCGGTGCGACGAACGCGTTCGAGGTGAACCCCACCGGCCAGACCAGGATCTGCAGCGCCACCACCGACTCGGGGCGGCGCAGCAGCAGCGCCAGCTGGATGCCGACCCAGATCAGCGCGACACGCAGCAGCAGGAGCAGCCCGACCGCGAGCAGGGCCCGGGCCGCACCCTCGTGCCACCGCCAGCCGACGGCCAGCCCGCAGGCGAGCATCACGGCCAGGCCCAGCGCCGAGTGCAGCAGGTCGGCGGCGGCCCGGCCGGCGACCACCGCCGACGGCGCCATCGGCAGGGACCGGAACCGGTCGGTGACGCCCCGCGCGACGTCGGTGGCCACCGCCGTGTAGGTGGCCTCGACACCGAAGACCATCGTCATGGCGAACATGCCCGGCAGCAGGAACTCCCGGTAGTCGCCGCCACCGGGCACGGTCATCGCGCCGCCGAACAGGTAGCCGAACATCAGCACCAGCAGCACCGGGAACAGCAGCCCGACCAGCAGCTCGGCGGGTCGGCGGGCCCAGTGCGCCAGCGCGCGGCCGGTCAGGACGGCGGTGTCGGACACGGCCCAGCGCAGCCGCCGGGCGGCCAGGGCGCTCACGCGGCCACCGCCGGTCGCTGCGCGGCGGTCAGCCGCAGGTACACCTCGTCGAGGGTGGGCCGGCGCACCGCGACGTCGGCGGCGGCCAGCCCGGTGTCGTCCAGGGCCCGCAGCACGGCGGCCAGCGCGGTGACCCGGTGTGCGACGGGCACGCTGAGCCGCAGCGCGGCCGGGTCGACCTCGGGGGTCGCGCCGGTGGCCGCGGCGACGACCGGCACCGCGCGGTCCAGGTCCTCGGGGCGGGACAGCACCACGTCCACCCGGTCGCCGCCGAGCGCGGTCTTGAGCTGCTCCGGCGAGCCGGCGGCGATCACCCGGCCCCGGTCGACGACGCGCAGCGTGTCGGCCAGCTGGTCGGCCTCCTCCAGGTACTGGGTGGTCAGCAGCACGGTGGTGCCGGCGGCGGCGAGCGCGCGGACCGCCTCCCACACCTGGGCGCGGGCCCGCGGGTCCAGCCCGGTGGTGGGTTCGTCGAGGAACAGCACCGGCGGGTCGAGGATCAGCCCGGCGGCCAGGTCGAGGCGCCGCCGCATGCCCCCGGAGTACGTGCCGACCGGGCGGTCGGCGGCGTCGGTCAGGCCGAACCGGTCGAGCAGCCGCGCGGCCCGGTCCCGTGCCCGCGCCGCGGGCAGGTGGTGCAGGCGGGCGAAGAGCACCAGGTTCTGCCGGCCGCTGAGCAGCTCGTCCACCGCGGCGTGCTGGCCGACCAGGCCGATGCGCTCGCGGACCCGCCGCGGGTGACGCAGCACGTCGGCGCCGGCGACCACGGCGCGGCCCGCGTCGGGGCGCAGCAGGGTGGCCAGGACCCGCACCGTGGTGGTCTTGCCCGCCCCGTTGGGGCCGAGCAGCCCGCACAGGCCGCCGGCCGGGACGCTGAGGTCCAGCCCGTCGAGCGCGGCGGTGCGGCCATAACGTTTGCGCAGCCCCTCGGCCTCGATCGCCGCTGTCCGGTCCGTCATCCGCGACCCCCATCCCGCTCGTTTCCGTACGCCGTACCGTACACCATACGGTACACGGGACGGTTAAGGTGGGGCGGTGACGACCGAGTACAGCGGCACCGGCGACCCCGCGCGCAGCCTCGCCCTGCTGTGGCGCACCCGGGAACGCGTCGGCCGCAAGGGCCGCCCCGACCTGTCGGTCGACCGGATCGTCCGCGCCGCCATCGACGTCGCCGACACCGAAGGGCTCGCCGCGCTGTCCATGCGCCGCGTCGCCGAACGCCTCGGCGTCGGCACCATGAGCCTCTACACGTACGTGCCGGGCAAGGGCGAACTGCTCGACGTCATGCTCGACACCGTCTACGGGGAAACCGTCGACGCCGCCACCGACGACCCCACGGCCGGCTGGCGCCGACGCCTGGAACAGGTGGCCCGCGACAACTGGGCCCGCTACCTGCGCCACCCGTGGCTGCTCCAGGTCGCCACCACCCGCCCCCCGCTGGGCCCCCGCGTGATCGCCCGCTACGAGCAGGAGCTACGCGCCGTCGACGGGATCGGCCTGACCGACCTCGAGATGGACGCCGTGATCACCCTGGTCGACGGATTCGTCCACGGCGCGGTCCGCAGCGCCGTGGAAGCCGCCCAGGCCGCCGCCCACACCGGCATGACCGAGCAGCAGTGGTGGGACGCCCACGCCCCCTACCTGGAGAAGGCCCTGGACCCCCGCCGGTTCCCGCTCGCCGCCCGGGTCGGCACCACCGCCGGGCAGGAGTACCAGGCCGCCGGCGACCCCCGGCGCGCCTTCGACTTCGGCCTGGCCCGCATCCTCGACGGCATCGAGGTCCTCGTCCGCGACCGCCCCACCACCTGACCACGGCGACCCACCCACAGCCGGCTGCCACCCGCAGCCGGTGCGCCGCCGACCCGCCCCCGGCCAAGATAATCTTGAGGGCATGACGATGCGCCCCATCCGGATCATCGGCGACCCGGTGCTGCGCACCCCGGCCGAACCGGTCACCAGCTTCGACGCCGAACTGCGCGCCCTCGTCACCGACCTGATGGACACCCTGCTCGGCGCGCCCGGCCGCGCCGGGGTGGCCGCCCCACAGATCGGCGTCGCCGCGCAGGTGTTCGTCTACGACGCCGACGGACACCGCGGCCACCTGGTCAACCCCACCCTGGAGCTCTCCGACGAGACGCAGGACGACGACGAGGGCTGCCTGTCCGTGCCCGGCCTGTACTTCCCGACGCCCCGCGCCATGCACGCCACCGCGCGCGGCTTCGACCAGCACGGCGAACCACTGACCATCGCCGGCTCCGGGTTCCTCGCCCGCGCCCTGCAACACGAGACCGACCACCTCGCCGGCCGCCTCTACGTGGACACGCTGCGCGGCGAAACCCGCCGGCGCGCACTACGCGAGATCCGCGCCGGCCGCTTCGACTCCCCACGACGGCGCACCACCTGACCTGGCGCGGCCCGGGGGAGTCAGCGCGCGGTCAGCGTGAACTCGCCGTAATCGGCCACCCGGGTGAACCCGAGCCGCTCGTAGAGCCGCACCGCCGCGACATTGTCCGCCGCCACGTTCAACGTCACATGCTCGACCGACTCCCGTAGCCGCCCGCACAGCGCCGCCACCACCGCCGCACCCAGACCGCGCCCGCGTACCCGCGGATGGGTCGTCACGTTGCCCACCGCCGCCACCCGGTAGCGGGCCGAGAACACGTGCACCCCGGCCACCGCGACCAGCTCACCGCCATCCCGCACACCCACGTACTGGCCGGTGCCCAACATCCGCTCGTCGAACCAGTTCCCCGGATACCCGACCGCGTACAACCGGCGCAGCGCCGGCAGGTCACCCCCGCCCAACACCACACCCGCCGGCCGCACCGCCGCCAACCGCGCCGGGTCGGTCAACGCCATCTTGTGATGGGCCAACGCCGGCCCGACGGCGAACACCGACGCCAGCGCCGCCTCCAGACCAGGGGACAGGTGCGCGTGCAGCCGCGCCGGCAACACCGGCGCCAGGTCGCCGAGCAGGCCCACCAGATCCCCGCCGTCCGCCGTCGCGGCGAACGCCAGCAACGTCGCCGGCACCGCACCGTGGTAGAGCAACGCCACCGCCTCACCCCGGCGAAACCACGACGTGTACGGCCAGAAGAAGTCGTCCAGATCACCCAACTGGTACGCGTGCAGCACCGGATCCCGACCCAGCAACTCCGCCAGCACCACCCGGTCGTGCTCCGCCCGCACCGCCACCCGCCGATGATCACACGGCCGGGACGTGCCACCGCGTCCGGGTCAACCGGCCAACCACTGGTCATAGCCGAGCTTGCCGACCAACGCCAGCACCACCGCCAACAACACGATCCGCACGAACCCCGACCCCCGCCGCAACGCCATCCGCGTCCCGAGCACCGCCCCCGCGATGTTGCACACCGCCATGGCCGCCCCCAACAGCCACCACACGTGCCCGGTCAACCCGAACACCACCAGCGCCCCCAGGTTCGTGCCCGCGTTGACCACCTTGGCCATCGCCGAACCGTGCACGAAATCCGCGCCGACGAGCGTCGTGAACGCCAACACCAGGAACGTGCCCGTGCCCGGCCCGATCAGCCCGTCGTAGAGCGCGATACCCACACCCGCCACCGCCACCGCCGCGACCACCCGCCCCCGGGTACGCCGCCCCGGCTCGGCCACCACACCGAGGCGGGGCCGCGCCACCACGAACACCGCCACCGCCAGCAACACCACCAACACCACCGGCCGGTACGCCGACCCCGGCACGCTGCCAGCCAACGCCGCACCCAACCCCGCACACACCACCGCCAGCCCGGCCGCCGGCCCGGCGACCGCCCAGTCGAGCGTGGTGCGCCGCGCGTACGTCACCGCGGCCGTCGTGGTGCCCGCGATCGCCGCCAACTTGTTCGTGCCCAACGCCGTGGCCACCGGCACACCCGGCGCACCCACCAGCAACGCCGGCAGCAACAGCAACCCACCACCGCCGACGACCGCGTCGACCCAACCGGCCATCGCGGCCACGACGAGCAGGGTGATCAGCGACGACGGCTCCAGGTCCACGGGCGGCCATTCTGCCCACCCCACCCCGGCCGGCAACGCCCTCTGTGGCCAGCCTCACCAGCCACCGCGCCAGGGCTCACCGGCCCCGACGCCGCCGCAACCGCACCGCCGCCACACCGACCGCCAAGAACACCAACGCGGAACACAGCAACACCTTGAGCACCCGGCAACTGTGCCACGGCGACGTAGGGTGCAAGCGTGCGCCTGGCCACCTTCAACCTGCTGCACGGCCGATCACTCACCGACGGCCTGGTCGACCCCGACCGGCTCACCGCCGCCGTCGCCGCCCTCGACGCCGACGTCCTCGCCCTCCAGGAGGTCGACCGCGACCAGGGCCGCAGCGGCAACCTCGACCAGACCGCCGTCGCCGCCCGCGCCCTCGGCGCCTCCGAGCACCGCTTCGCCGCCGCGGTCGTCGGCACCCCCGGCGAACGGTTCCGCCCCCTCACCCACGACGACGACGGCCACGGCGAACCCTGCTACGGCGTCGGCCTGGTCAGCCGCTACCCGGTCACCTCCTGGCAGGTCACCCGCCTGAAACCCGCGCCGGTACGCTCACCCGTCTACGTCCCCGGCCCCCGCGGCGGACTCATCCTGCTGCGCGACGAACCCCGCGTCGTCCTCGCCGCCGTCCTGGACACCCCCCGCGGCCCGATCACCGTCGCCGCCACCCACCTGTCGTTCGTACCCGGCTGGAACGCCCACCAACTGCGCCGCACCGTCCGCGCGCTCCGCACCCTGCCCGCCCCACGGATCCTGCTCGGCGACCTCAACCTGCCCGCCGGCCCCGCCCGCCTGCTGACCGGCTGGCGGGCCCTGGGACGCCGCCCCACCTACCCCGCCGGGCAGCCGCGCGTACAACTCGACCACGTCCTCGCCGACCGGCAGGGCCTGGACCTGCTGCCGCCGGTCACCGCCGTGGCCACCCCGCTGTCAAGCATCTCCGACCACCGACCGCTCGTCGTCGACCTCGGCTGACACCGCCGCCCGCAACGCGTTACGGAACAACATCGCCACCGTCGTCGGCCCCACCCCACCCACCCGCGGCGTGATCGCCCCCGCCACCCGCGCACACGACTCGTCCACATCCGGCAGCAACCGCCGCCCCTCGTACCGCACCCCACCACCCACCACCACCGCACCCGGCCGCACATGCTCAGGCCGCACGATCCCCGGCACCCCCGCCGCCGCCACCAGAATGTCGGCCCGCCGCGTGTACCGCGGCCAGTCCGCCACCCCGGTGTGCACCACCGTCACCGCCGCGTCCGCCGTCGGCCGCTTCTGCGCCAACAACATCGCCAACGGCCGGCCCAACGTCGCACCCCGACCCAGAACCACCACCTCCCGACCCGCCACCGGCACCCCGTGGTACGCCAGCAACGCCTCGATACCCGCCGGCGTACACGGCAACGGCCCCGGCAGGCCCAACGCCAGCCGACCCATGTTCACCGGGTGCATCCCGTCGACGTCCTTGTCCGGATCCAGCACCTGCAACGCCCGGCCATAGTCCAGACCCCCCGGAACCGGATACTGCACCAGCACCCCGTGCACACCCCGGTCGGCGTTGAGGTCCGCCAGCACCGCGTGCAGGTCCGCCTGCGACGCCGACGCCGGCAGACGCACGTGCGGCGAGACGAACCCCAACTCCGCCGCCTGCCGCTGCTTGATCCTGATGTAACCGACGCTCGCGGCGTCGTCACCCACCAGCACCGTCGCCAACGCCGGGATCACACCCGCCGCCCGCAGCGCCGCCACCCCCTCGGCCACCTCGGCCAGGATGCGCTCCGCCACCGGACCACCCGGCAACAACCGGGCCGTGCGCGTCGACCGGGAACCGGACATGGCTCACCTCGCACCACGGCAGGCCCAGGCGGTCGACCTCCCGCGACGTGCTCCCCGATGGTCACTCCCATCCCCGGTGCCGCCAGTCGCGTCCACGCCAGCCTGCCACACCATCCCGCCCCGGCGCGCACACCGCCGCCGGCACCGACAGCCCGCAGGACCAGGCCCCGGTCAACCGTCCCCGAGCAACCCCGCCAACGCCCGGTACGTCCGGTTCGACCGCACCGCCGCCCGCTGCTGACCCGCCGTCACCTCGATGTACGCCTGCGACGACGCCAACGACGCGTGCCCCAGCAACCGCATGATCTCCGCCGCGCTCGCCCCGTCCTCCGCCAGCCGCGTCGCGAACGTGTGCCGCAACGCGTGCAACCGCGCCCCACGCGGCACCCGGTCACCGATGCCCGCCCGCCGGTAGCAGGAGTCCACCAGATACTGCAACCCACCCCGACGCAGCGGCTCACCCCGCCGGTCCACCAGCAGCGGCGAGTCCGGCCCGACGGTGCGCGCGCCGAAGCGACGCCGCCGACTGTCCAGGTAGTCCACCACCACCCGGTCCAGCTCCGGCTCCACCGGCACCACCCGCGGCCGGCCACCCTTGCCGGCGACATCGAGCCGCCGCTCACCGGCGCGTCCCGCCAACGACGCCACCCGCAACGCCAGCAGCTCCGACAGCCGCAACCCCGCGCACAACGCGAGGGCCAGCACCGCCAGATCGCGTTCCGGCCACGGATCCCGCTGCCGGCCGTCCGCCCGCGCGACCGCCGCGAGCAGTTCCTCCGGCGTGTCCGCGCCGCGCAGCGGCTTGGGCCGGGGGAGCGGCGTCCGGGGCCGCCCCACGGCCGGCATCGGGTTGCCGGTGACCACGCCGTCGGTGACCAGGAACGTGAAGAAGCTGTTCCAGGTGGACCAGGCCCGGTGCACCGACGCCGCGGAGCGGGGAGCGGCGAACCGGGCGAACGCCGACCGCAGCAGGCGGGGGGTGAGGGCACGAAGCGGCAGTTCGTCGAGGGGGAGGGGAGGGGTGATCTCCTCGGCCGCCAGTGCCGCCACCGTACGCAGGTCCCGACGGTACGCCTCGATCGTGTGGGGGGAGTGCTTCCGGGTGACCCGGTCGGTCAGGAACTCCTCGATCAACCGCTGTACCGATTCGTCCTGTTTGTCATGCATAAGCAGTATTATGCATGGTTTTCATGTTGCCGGAAGTGAGGGGGAGGGAGCAGTCGAATCCCGGTGCGGACGTGGAGCCGCTCGCGCCGGGATTCGATCCGGACGCGCCCCGGACACCCGCGGCTGCGCCCGGCGGCGACCGGAGCCGGCACGGCGTGGACGCCGGCGTGCGGTCGCGGCGCGGCGGCTCGTGATCCGGGCGGCCGGTCGGCCACTGGTGGGCCGTGTGTCGGGGTCCGGTCTGCGCAGCGCAGGCAAACAGGGAGTCCCGACGGACGCCGGACATTACCCGTCGAGTGGCTCCTGCAACGGAGGGGCGCCCGGGTCTCGGGAGGAGGGTCCGCCTGGTCGACTTGACATAATGTACATTATCGAACCTACTGTGACGGGCCGGCAGGAGGCGCGGTCGGACGCGGTCCGCGATGCGTACCTGCTCCTGGAGCGTCGCCTGTCAGGTGGCGTGTGCGGGCGGCAGCTTCGCCGTAGCGGCCCGTGCTCGATGCGCCGCACAAGCGCGAGGCACCGGGCCGCCAGCACCGGTCACGCGACCACTCGCCTGCCTGGATCCGCCCGGGCCGCTTGTCCTCGCCCTCCGGCCGGGCCCCGCTCGGATCGCCGTCTGGTCGCCGCAGCGGCGGTGCGACGCCACGACCGCCGGGCCGACCAGGCGACGGCACAAAGAAAGGCAAGGAGACCGATCTCCTTGCCACTATCAACGTATACCGCACCCGGGGTCTTGCGGCAAGACCCCGGTGTTGCCGCAGAATCTCCGGTCGGTGCCGGATCGTCCGAGCACAGAGGTTTTACGACGTACGCGGCCTTTGCCGACAACAACGGGGGTTTCCCATGGTCGATGTGATCGTCGCCGGTGCCGGACCGACGGGTCTGATGCTGGCCGCTGAGCTGCGGCTGCACGGTGTGGGCGTGGTCGTGCTGGAGAGGGACGCCGAACCCACCCGGCAGGTGCGGGCGCTCGGCCTGCACGTACGCAGCATCGAGGTGATGGACCAGCGGGGCCTGCTGGAGCGGTTCCTCGCCCACGGCCGGCGGTACCCGCTCGGTGGTTTCTTCGCCGGCATCGACAAGCCGGCACCGGAGCTGGACACCGCGCACGGCTACGTCCTGGGTATCCCGCAGCCCACTGTCGACCGTCTGCTGGCCGAGCGGGCCGTCGAGCTGGGTGCGGAGATCCGCCGTGGCGCCGAGCTGGTCGGGTTGAGTCAGGACGCGACCGGGGTGAGCGTCGAGTTGGCCGACGGTACGCGGCTGCGTTCCCGTTACCTGGTGGGCTGTGACGGCGGCCGTAGCACGGTGCGCCGGCTGCTCGGTGTCGCCTTCGTCGGTGAGCCGGCCACTGTGGAGACGCTGCTGGGGCACATGGAGGTGGGGGTGCCGCCGGAGACGGTGGCCGCTGTGGTGGCGGAGGTCCGCCGGACGCAGCAGCGGTTCGGCGTCGGGCCCTTCGAGGACGGTGTGTACCGGGTTGTCGTGCCGGCCGCGGGGCTCGCCGGGGACCGGACGGTGCCGCCGACCCTGGACGAGTTCAGGCAGCAGCTGCGGGCGGTCGCGGGCACCGACTTCGGTGTGCACTCCCCCCGGTGGCTGTCGCGTTTCGGCGACGCCACCCGGCAGGCCGAGCGCTACCGGGTCGGGCGGGTGCTGCTGGCCGGTGACGCGGCGCACGTCCATCCCCCGACGGGTGGGCAGGGTCTGAACCTCGGTGTCCAGGATGCGGTCAATCTCGGGTGGAAGCTGGCCGCCGAGGTCGGCGGGTGGGCGCCGGAGGGGCTGCTGGACAGCTACCACACGGAGCGGCATCCGGTGGCGGCCGCGGTGCTGGACAGCACGCGCGCGCAGATGCATCTGTTGTCCACGGAGCCGGGTCCGCGGGCGGTACGCCGGTTGCTGGCCGAGTTGATGGACTTCGAGGACGTCAACCGGCATCTGGTCGAGAAGGTCACCGCGACGGGGCTCCGCTACGACCTCGGTGACGGCGGTGACCTGGTCGGTCGCCGGTTGCGGGACGTACGGCTCACGCGGGGGCGTCTCTACGGGTTGCTGCACGGCGGGCGTGGCCTGCTGCTCGACCGGACCGGGCGGCTGTCGGTGGCGGGCTGGGCGGGCCGGGTCGACCACGTGGTGGACGCCGGTGCCGAGTTGGCTGTGCCCGCTGTGTTGTTGCGTCCGGACGGCCATGTGGCCTGGGTCGGTGACGACCAGCGGCACCTGCTCGGCCGGCTGCCCCGGTGGTTCGGGGTGGCCGCGGGCTGAGCAGGTCCCGGGTCGGGTCAGGCGCCGACGTAGGCGGCGAGATGTTCGCCGGTGAGGGTGCGGCGGGCGGCGACGAGGTCGGCGGGGGTGCCTTCGAAGACGATCCGTCCGCCGTCGTGGCCGGCGCCGGGGCCGATGTCGATGATCCAGTCGGCGTGTGCCATGACGGCCTGGTGGTGTTCGATGACGATGACCGACTTGCCGGCGTCGACGAGCCGGTCGAGCAGGCCGAGCAGTTGCTCGACGTCGGCGAGGTGCAGGCCGGCGGTCGGTTCGTCGAGGACGTAGACGCCGCCCTTGTCCCCCATGTGGGTGGCGAGCTTGAGTCGTTGCCGTTCGCCGCCGGAGAGGGTGGTCAGTGGTTGGCCGAGGCTGAGGTAGCCGAGGCCGACGTCGGCGAGTCGCCGCAGGATGGTGTGGGCGGCCGGGGTGCGGGCGTCGCCGGTGGCGAAGAAGTCCTCCGCCTCGGTGACGGACATGGCGAGCACCTCGCTGATGTCGCGGCCGGCGAGGTGGTATTCGAGTACGGCGGCCTGGAAGCGTTTGCCGTCGCATTCCTCGCAGGGCGCGGTGACGCCGGCCATCATGGCCAGGTCGGTGTAGATGACGCCGGCGCCGTTGCAGGCGGGGCAGGCGCCTTCGGAGTTGGCGCTGAACAGCGCGGGTTTCACGCCGTTGGCTTTGGCGAAGGCCTTGCGGATCGGGTCGAGCAGGCCGGTGTAGGTGGCGGGGTTGCTGCGTCGGGAGCCGCGGATGGCGGTCTGGTCGACTGCCACGACGCCGTCGCGGTCGGCGACCGATCCGTGGATGAGTGAGCTCTTGCCGGAGCCGGCGACGCCGGTGACGACGCAGAGGACGCCGAGTGGGATGTCGACGTCGACGTCGCGCAGGTTGTGGGTGTTGGCGCCGCGTACGGGCAGGGTGCCGGTCGGTGTGCGTACGGTGGGTTTCAGTGTGGCGCGGTCGTCCAGGTGCCGGCCGGTGCGGGTGTCGCTGGCGCGCAGGTCGTCGACGGTGCCTTCGAAGACGACCTCGCCGCCGGCTGTGCCGGCGCCGGGGCCGAGGTCGACGACGTGGTCGGCGATGGCGATGGTTTCGGGTTTGTGTTCGACGACGAGGACGGTGTTGCCCTTGTCGCGTAGCCGGAGCAGCAGGTTGTTGGTCCGGGCGATGTCGTGCGGGTGCAGGCCGATGGTGGGTTCGTCGAAGACGTAGGTGACGTCGGTCAGTGAGGAGCCGAGGTGGCGGATCATCTTGGTGCGTTGTGCCTCGCCGCCGGAGAGGGTGCCGGAGGGCCGGTCGAGGGAGAGGTAGCCGAGTCCGATCTCGACGAACGAGTCGAGGGTGCGTTGCAGGGTGGTCAGCAGGGGTGCCACGGAGGGTTCGTGGAGGTCGCGGATCCAGTCGGCGAGGTCGTTGATCTGCATGGCGCACAGGTCGGCGATGTTCCGGCCGTTGATCTTCGAGGAGCGGGCTTCGGCGCTGAGTCGGGTGCCGGCGCAGTCGGGGCAGGTGGTGAAGGTGACGGCGCGTTCGACGAAGGCGCGGATGTGTGGTTGGAGTGAGTCGATGTCCTTGGACAGGAAGGATTTCTGGATCTGTGGGATGAGGCCGAGGTAGGTGAGGTTGATGCCGTCGACCTTGATCTTGGTGGCTTCCTTGTGGAGGAGGTCGCCGAGTTCCTTCTTGGTGTACTGGCGGATGGGTTTGTCCGGGTCGAACCAGCCGCAGCCGCGGAAGATGCGGCCGTACCAGCCGTCCATGCTGTAGCCGGGGATGGTGAGGGCGCCCTCGTTGAGGGATTTGGTGTCGTCGTAGAGGGCGGTCAGGTCGATGTCGGTGACCGAGCCCATGCCTTCGCAGCGTGGGCACATGCCGCCGAGGCGGGTGAAGGTGGCTTTCTCGGTCTTCGTCTTGCCGGCGCCGCGTTCGACGGTGATGGCGCCGCTGGCCTTCACGGAGGGGACGTTGAACGAGTAGGCGTTGGGTGGGCCGATGTGCGGTGTGCCGAGTCTGCTGAACAGGATGCGCAGCATCGCGTTGGCGTCGGTGACGGTGCCGACGGTGGAGCGTGGGTTGGCGCCGATGCGTTCCTGGTCGACGATGATCGCCGTAGTCAGGCCGTCGAGCACGTCGACCTCGGGGCGGGCCAGGGTGGGCATGAAGCCCTGCACGAAGGCGCTGTAGGTTTCGTTGATCATGCGTTGGGACTCGGCGGCGATGGTGCCGAACACGAGTGAGCTCTTGCCGGAGCCGGACACGCCGGTGAAGACCGTGAGCCGGCGCTTGGGGATCTCGACGCTCACGTCCTTGAGGTTGTTCTCGCGGGCTCCCTGCACGCGGATCAGGTCGTGGCTGTCGGCGGCGTGCGGCTGCTGGTTGGCGGTGCTCATCGTGTCTCCATCGTTCGGGTTCGTCGGCGGCGCGTCCGCGACACCGCGGGCCCTGTCTACCGGGCGGGTCTGACGCCTGGCGGCATCAGGCCAGCCATTCGCCGTCGCGCATCAGGTCGCGGCCGGTCATCTCGTTGACCTCGCGCCATGCCTGGATGCGGCGTGGGACGACGCGGAACCAGTGGTACGAGGTGGTCAGGGTGCGGGGGTCGAAGCCGGTGCGCTCGGCGAACCGGTCGCCCTGCTGCGGCGGCAGCGCGCCGATGTCGATGATCTCGACGTCGCCGTCGATCATGGTGACGTCGCGGGTGTCGCCCAGCCCCAGCCGGACGGTGCGGGTGGCGGCCAGGTTCCGGCCGGTGGGGCTGTTGGAGGCGGTGGCCAGCAGCAGCGCCTCGCCGTCCCAGTCGAAGGACAGCGGCACCAGGTGGGGTGCGTCGCCGGCCGAGGCGGTGGCCACCCACAGGTCGATGTCGTGGGTGAGCCGGTGCTCGGTGTCGTGGCGGCGCTGGGCGCGGGAGCGGGGGGCGGCGGTCACCGTCAGTTCCGCTCCTGGATGCGGATCATGTTGCCGGCGGGGTCGCGGAACGCGCAGTCGCGGACGCCGTACGGCTGGTCGGTGGGTTCCTGGACGACCTCGGCGCCGCTGGCCTCGATCTTGCTGAAGGTGTCGTCGAGGTCGGTGCTGGCGAGGTTGACGCCGAAGTAGCTGCCCTTGGCCATCATTTCGAGGATGGTGCGGCGCTCGTCGTCGGTGAGGCCGGGGGTGGCGGTCGGCGGGTGCAGGACGATCGCGGTGTCGGGTTGGCCGGCGGGGCCGACGGTGATCCAGCGCATGGCCTGGTGGCCGACGTCGCCGCGGATCTCGAAGCCGAGGACGTCGCGGTAGAAGGCCAGGGAGGCGTCCGGGTCGGTGTGCGGGAGGAAGCTGGCGTGAATGGTGATGTCCATGGCGGTCACGCTAGTTGGCCGGCCGGGACGGCGGCTTCTCGATTCCTGATCGGTCTGGTGACCTGTTTCGCGACGCAGGCCGGCAGGCCGGCCGTGGCGGCGGCGGCGTGGCGGCGGTAGGCGCTGGGTGACATTCCGACGAGTTCGGTGAAGCGGGTGCTGAAGGTGCCCAGCGAGGAGCAGCCGACGGTGAAGCAGACGTCGGTGACGCTGAGGTCGCCGCGACGCAGCAGGGCCATCGCGCGTTCGATGCGGCGGGTCATCAGGTACGCGTACGGTGACTCGCCGTAGGCGAGCTTGAACTGCCGGCTGAGGTGGCCGGCTGACATGTTGACGCCGCGGGCGAGCGCCTCGACGTCGAGCGGCTGGGCGTACTCGCGGTCGATGCGGTCGCGGACGCGGCGCAGCAGGGCGAGGTCGCGCAGGTGCTGGGTCGTGGCGGGTCTGGCGGTCACAGGCGTGATCCTACGTCGGGCCTGGTCGGAGCGCGGGTGGCTCTCCCCCGCCACCCGGGAGCGGTACGTTACGGCCGGGTCGGGTGAGGCGCCGGGGAGGGCCGATGGCCGGGAAGCAGCGTTCGTGGTGGGGTTGGGGCAACGTCGAGGACGCGGTGGCCGGCGCGGAGGCCGAGGCGCTGGTGGCGCGGGTGCGGGCGTTGCTGCCCGGGGCCGACCTGGGTGTGCACGCGCCGCCGCCGGTGGCGGAGCTGGGTCTGCGGCCGGTACGGGTCACGCCGCCGGCGGCGCTGGCGCACCTGTGTTCGGCCGAGCCGGCCGACCGGGCCGGGCACGCGCACGGCAAGGCGTTCCGGGACGTGGTCCGTAACCTGCACGGGGATGTGCGGCACCCGCCGGACCTGGTGGTGCGGCCGGCGTCGGAGCGGGACGTCGTGGACGTGCTGGACTGGTGCGCGCGCGACGGGGTGGCGGTGGTGCCGTACGGGGGCGGCTCGTCGGTGGTGGGTGGTGTGGAGCCGCGGGTGGGTGACGGCTATCCGGGTGCGGTCAGTCTGGACCTGGGCCGGCTGGGGCGGGTGCTGGAGGTGGACCGGACCAGCCGGGCGGCGCGGGTGCAGGCCGGTGTGTTCGGTCCGGCGTTGGAGGACCAGCTGCGGGGGCACGGGTTGACGGTGCGGCACTTCCCGCAGTCGTTCGAGTTCTCCACGCTGGGCGGTTGGCTGGCCACCCGGGCGGGTGGGCACTACGCGACGGTGCTGACGCACGTCGACGACCTGGTGGAGTCGCTGCGGGTGGTGACGCCGGTGGGGGTCAGCCAGTCGCGGCGGCTGCCGGCCTCCGGCGCGGGGCCGTCACCGGACCGGCTGTTCCTCGGGTCGGAGGGCGCGTTGGGGGTCATCACCGAGGCGTGGGTGCGGCTGCAGGAGCGGCCGCGATGGCGGGCGGACGCGGCGGTGCACTTCGACGACCACGAGGCGGCGGTCGCGGCGACGCGGGCGGTGGCCCAGTCGGGGCTGCACCCGAGCAACTGCCGGCTGCTGGACGCGGCGGAGGCGCTGATCAACGCCGGTGTGGTGGCCGGTGGCGGGGTGTTGGTGCTGGGTTTCGAGTCGG
>JAEYGD010000452.1 GCA_023402505.1 Actinomycetes bacterium | reverse complement strand
GGGGACGCCTTCGCGGCGGGACTCGTGGCCGCCCGCCTGCGCGGCGCGCCGCTGCCCGAAGCCTCGACGTACGCGGCCCGGGTGGCGGCCGCCGCCTGCACCCGCGACGGCATGGAGTACCCGCCCGGCCTGCTCCCGCCACCCGCCTGAGCGCGCCCGCCCGGCCCCGGACGCTTCCGCTGCGCGGGTGCGCCGCGGAGGGCAGGATGGGCGCATGGCATCAACCGTGGAGATCCCCCTGGTCGGTGGCGCGGCCGACGGGCAGACCGTGACCGTCGAGCTGGACCCGAACAGCCGGCCCCCGCTGACCCACCACCACGTGGGTGACGGCGGGCTGGCCGAGGCGGAGATCTACGAACTGGAGTCGGTGACGGAGACCGACGGGTGGCGGTACTGCTGGCGCGGCCCGGCGGTCTGACCGGGGTCACGCACCGACGCGGATCGCCGACTGGGCCCGCAGGCTGTCCAGCACCGCCCTGGTGACCTGGGAGGTGCCCCGCGCCTCCTCGCACACCTCGGCCACCCGGCGGGCGGTCGCCTCGGCGCGCTGCTCTCGCTCGTCCCAGAGCCGGTCCACCTCCGCCAGCAGCGGGCCCTCGACCTCCCGCTCCACGCCACGCAGCGCCGGGACGCCGAGCCGCTGGGCCAGGTCGAACACCTTGCCCGCGTACGGCAGGGGCAGGAACGGGGTGCCCACCATCGCGGCGAAGATCAGGAAATGCAGGCGCATGCCGACCGCCAGGTCGAAGTGGCGCATCAGGCCCAGCACCTGCTGGGGCGAGTAGGTGCCGTGCAGGATCCGCCCCCGCTCGGCGGCGATCATGTGCGACAGCACGCCGTGCGAGTGCCGGATGTCGTCCCGCTCCATCGGGACGAACAGCACGTACGCGTCGATGCGGTGCACGAGGAAGTCGCCGATCTGGGCGAGCAGCCGGTGGTAGCCGTCGACGTCGAGGCGTTCCGCGGCCCGGCCCGGCTCGCGGACGCTCATGCCGACCAGCGGCTTGCCGGCCGGCACCCCCTCCTCCCGCAGCAGGTGCGCGGGGAAGTCCGCCGGTTCGAGCAGGAACGCCGGGTCACCGGTGACCGTGATCGGGTTGAGCAGGCCGGCCTCCTCCAGGAGCATCCGGGACTCCTGGTCGCGCACCGTCACCTGGGTCGCGCCGGCCAGGGTCTCGCGCACCATCCCGGTGTCCACGGTCTCGCTGAGCGGGCCGACCCCCACCGCGTACGTCAGCAGCGGCAGGCCGCGTTCCTGGGCGACCCGGACGACCCGCAGGTAGCGGCGTGCCTCCCGGTCGTAGAGAATCCCGCCGCCGCCCAGGATGAGCAGGTCGAGCTGCGCCAGGACCAGCGAGGAGTCGGTACGGCTCACCCCCTCCCAGGGCACCGCCTCCACGTCCGGGTGCGCCACCCGGGTGTGTTCCGGGTTCCGTGAGAAGACGATGATCCGGGCGTTCGGCTCCTGCTCGCGCAGGTCGGCGAGGAGACCGGTGAGGATCGCCTCGTCACCGAGGTTGCGACCGCCGTACGAGCCGAGCACACCGATGGTCAAACCGGCGCCACGCGTCATCCGTCGCTCCTCCCCAGGTGCGTCTCGGCCGGGTTTCCCGATCGGGCGGGGAACAGTCCTGCCCGGGCGGGCGTCACCGGGAGGGGGACGCCGGCACCAGGCGGGCGACGAGCGCTGCGACCACCTCGTCCGGGTCGAAACCGGCGTCGATGCCGGTGGTGAGCAGGTCCAGCAGCAGCCCGTCGACGGCGTAGTGCAGCAGGGCGATCTCGAAGGCGCCGCCGGGCAGCCCGGAGGCGGTGTGGAAGGCCACGTCGTCGCGGTAGCCGCGGCGCAGCGTGTCGCCGAGGATCCGGGCCAGGTCGGGGCGGCGGGCCGCCTCCAGGCGCAGCTCGATCAGGGCCCGGGTCAGGTCCGGCTGGCGGGTGGTGCGTTCGACGATGTAGCGCAGGTAGTCGGTGAACAGCTCCAGCGACGGCTCGCGGGCTCCCAGCTCGGTGAGGACCGCCTCGTCCGGCGCGAACCGTTCCATGATCCGCTCGCCGAGCGCGCCGAGCAGGGCGTCGCGGGAGCGGAAGTAGTTGGACGCGGTGCCGGTCGGCACCCCCGCCTCGGCGTCGACCGCGCGGTGCGTGAGCCCCCGCGCGCCGGTCGTCGCCAGCACCCGCAGCCCCGCGTCCGCCAGGGCCGCCCGCCGCGCCTCGTTCCTCGCCACGTGGACACTCTAGCCAAACCACGACAGGTGTTGTAGTTTAACTCTCGTAACCACGACAGCAGTAGTGATTGAGGAGATCCTTGCGCAAGCTCGTGTACTTCGTGGCCGCCACCATCGACGGCTTCATCGCCGCCCCCGACCGATCCGCCGACTTCTTCGGGGTCGAACCGGACGTCGCCGCCCACCTCGCGACGCACTGGCCGCAGACGCTCCCGACCTTCACCCACGCGCAGTTCGGCATCGACCGCCCGACGGGCCGCTTCGACGCCCTGGTGATGGGCCGCGCCACCTACGACCCGGCCCTGGAGATCGGCGTCACCAGCCCGTACGCCCACCTCAAGCAGTACGTCTTCTCCCGCACCCTGCCGCCCGCGCCCGACCCGGAGGTGGAGATCGTCTCCGGCGACCCGGTCGGCTTCGTCCAGGACCTCAAACGCCAGGCGGGGGGCGACATCTGGCTCTGCGGTGGCGGGCAGCTCGCCGGCCAACTCCTGCCCGAGGTCGACGAGCTGGTCGTCAAGCTCAACCCGCTGGTGGCCGGCAGCGGCGTCCCGCTCGCCGCCCGCGACTTCGACCCCCGGCGGTTCACCCTGACCGAGGCCCGACCGCTGGCCAGCGGAGTCGTCGTCCTCCACTACACCCGCCCGGCCACCGACGACGCCGGGTAAACCGATTGCCGGCCGGCCCGGCGTCCCGCACCGTGATCCGGTGAGCACCCGCACCACGACCCGGATCGGCTGGGCCGACCTGCCCGGCCACGTCCGGTCCGCCGTGGAGGACGTCCTCGGCGACCGGGTGGTCGAGGCCGTGTCGCAGCCCGGCGGATACTCGCCCGGCACCGCCGACCGGGTCCGCACCGCCCGGGGCGCGCGGGCGTTCGTCAAGGCGGTCAGCCCGGCGCAGAACACCGACAGCGTGCGCCTGCACCGCGCGGAGGCGCGCAACACGGCCGCCCTTCCGCCGTACGCCCCGACGCCACGGCTGCTCGGCCTGCACGACGACGGCGAATGGGTGGCGCTGGTGCTGACCGACGTGGACGGACGGCACCCCGCCACGCCGTGGCGCGCCGACGAGCTGACCCGGGTGCTGGCGACGCTGGCCGACCTGGCCGCGTCGCTCACCCCGAACCCGGTCCCGCACGTGCCGACCGCCGCCGAGCACCTCGCGTACGACTTCGCCGGCTGGCAACGGATCGCCGCGGACCCGCCGGCGGACCTCGACCCGTGGGCGGCGGCCCACCTGACCGAACTCGTCGACGCCGCCCGGCTCGCCCTCGCCGCGCTCGACGGCGACACCCTCTGCCACGTCGACATCCGCGCCGACAACCTGCTCCTCGACGCGGCCGGCACGGTCACCGTCGTCGACTGGCCGTGGGCCTGCCGGGGGCCGGCCTGGTTGGACACCGCGCTGCTGCTGGTCAACGTCCGGCTGCACGGCGGGCACGACACCGACGCCCTGCTGCGCCGGCTGCCGGTGACCGCCGACGTCGACCGGGACACGCTGACCGGCCTGTACGCGGGCCTCGCCGGCTTCTTCCTCGACGGCGCCCGGCGGCCACCGCCGCCCGGCATCCCCACCGTCCGCGCGTTCCAGCGCGCCCAGGGCGAGGCGCTGCTGCCCTGGGTGGCCGACCGCCTCGGCTGACCGCGGGCGGCCCCTCAACCATTCGTGGGCGGGGAGGCGTTACTGCTGCCGAGGGGGTGGCGATGACCGACACGTTCCACGACTTCGTGGTGCACCGCTCGCCGGCGCTGTCCCGGACCGCCTACCTGCTCACCGGCGACCACCAACTCGCCGAGGACCTGTTGCAGAGCGCCCTGGCGCGGACGTACCGGCACTGGCGGCGGATCCGCGACGGCGACCCGGAGGCGTACGTCCGCCGGGTGATGTACCACCAGCAGGTGTCCCGGTGGCGACGGCGCCGCCTCACCGAACGGCTGGAGGCCGAACCCGGTGAGCGGCGCGGCGGTGGCCAGCCCGACCACGGTGACGCCACGGCGCTGCGGTTGACGCTGGCCGCCGCCCTGCGGCAGCTGACCCCTCGGCAGCGGGCCGTGGTCGTGCTCCGGTTCTACGAGGACCTGACCGAGGCGCAGGTCGCCGCGGTGCTCGGCTGTTCCGTCGGGACCGTCAAGCGACACGGGCACGAGGCGTTGCGCCGGCTGCGGGCGTCGGCGCCGCAACTGGTCGACGCGGCACCGGAGAGGAGTAGCCGATGACCGCCCGGCTCCGCGAGGTGCTCCACGCCGCGGCGGCGGACGTGCCCGCGTACGACCTGGCCGAGCGTGCGCTGGCGACGGCCCGGCGCACCCGGCGGCGGCGGACCG